>JBOEHD010000138.1:0-21714 GCA_050633745.1 Acidimicrobiales bacterium | reverse complement strand
ATTCAGGAAGTTCACCGGCCTGACCTGATCGACTTCGGGCGTGAACTCGACGGTGACGAGGACATCCACTGCCTCGAAGACAACCCCAACACCGCGATCGCCGCCGAGCAGACCGGGTTTTTGCCAAGCGATATCCACATCAAAAAGCGTCGCTACTCGGCGTTCTTCGGCACCGACTTCGAGATCATGCTCAGGGGTCTGAAGATCGATACGTTGCTGCTGTGCGGCGGTCTCACCGACGTTTGCGTGCACTACACCTTCGTCGACGGTCACCAGTCGGACTACTTCTGTCGGGTTATTGAAGACTGCGTTGCCGGCTCAAGCGAGGATGCCCACGAGTATTCGCTACGAGCTATGGAGTACCTACAGACCGGCGCCCGCCGGTCGCTTGATGAGGTGCTGGCAGCCATGGACTCCTACCAGTCGATATCCGCGGCAGGGTGAGCGGGGGACTGCCACACTGAACCGATGCTGGTGCTGATCGATCTCGACAACACGCTTTCCGATCGGGCCGCCGTTGTCGAGTCGTGGGCCAAGGAGTTCGCCCAGGACTGGTCGTTGCCGAACGATGCCGTGGCCTCGATTCTCGAAACCGACAACGACGGCTACTCGTCTCGCCGCGAGGTTTTGGCTTCGGTATGCGAGCGGTTCGCCATCGACGCTCCGGTGGAGCAGGTGTTGGCGGCCTATCAGAGCCGGGTGGTGGAGCTTTCGGTTCCTACCCCGGGGGCGCTCGACTGTCTGGAGGCGATGCGGGATCGCGGTTGGAAGACGGTGATTTTGTCGAACGGTTCCTCTGGCCAGCAGCATGGCAAGATCGATGCGCTCGGGCTGCGATCTCTCGTCGACGGTGTCTGTATCTCCGGTGACCTCGACGTCAAAAAGCCGACGGCCAAAATCTTTCACGCCGCCGCGGCCCTGGTCGGCGCCGAACTGTCAGGAGGCCAACTTCGAGACAGCTGGATGGTCGGCGACTCGCCACTGCACGACATCATCGGCGCCGAGCGTCTCGGTATGAAGACCGCATGGCTCGACCGGGGCCGATCGTGGTCGGAACCTTCGGTGACCCCCACCGTCACCATCGCTTCGCTCGAACAACTCGTGGCCGCTATCGACCTTCACGAGTAGCTCTGCTTTGTTGCAACAAAGGAGAGCGTGATTGGGAGCGGTGCTGCTCCCTCGGCGAAACGTTCGAGGCGGAATCCCTGATCGGTCACAGAGTTGAGCAGCATAGAGAGCGGCTGGTGGCTAGCGCCGACCTTGTCTCGGATCACACCATCGCGCTGTTCCCGACCTTCGGTGCCCCGACCTTCGGTACCCCGACCTTCGGTACCAATGTCGTCGAGACCTGCACCGGGTTTCCAACTCGGTTCGAGGTAGCCGGAGCCGATGACCGCCGACTGGAAACCGTCTCGTTCGGCGAAATCTCCACAGAAGCATGGGTGCACGCCAATGTGCACGAAGCGGCCGCCCGGCTGCAGTACTCGAAAGACCTCGGTCAACGCTCGCTTATAGTCAGCCATATCGGTATGGACCATCACCGCCGCAACCGCATCGCAGGAGTTCGCGGCGAAGGGCAAGGTATATGCGTCGCCCTGTGCCGCAGGTAGCCGGCCCCGACTATGCCGAAGCATGCCAGCGGAAATGTCGACACCGACCGGTGTCCAACCCAGCGACCTGATGCGCTTGGCGTAGATCCCGGTGCCGCACCCAACTTCGAGACACGTGCCCGTTCCCGGGCCCAACAGGTCGACGAGGCCCTGGTCGATACCGAGCAGATCGGCGAACTCCATCTCGCTCTGCACCGACCGCTGGTTCGCCAGAAACTCCGCTTCATACCAGTCGGCGATCTCGTCGTAGGCGGCTTTTGTCGACATGGGCTCCACCTTTCGAAAATCCGGAATGGAATCACACTAGTTCTCTACACTCTGGTGATGTCCGCAGCCGAGCCTCCAACCGATCAATCCGCAACTTTGGCTCCGGCCAACACCGAAAACGAGTTTGGCCAGCCGGTCGGTTGGGCGCTCGACTATTCGCCACCACCGGTGCCGCCGCGGACGCCGATGATCGGCCGCTACTGCCGAGTCGAGCCGCTGGATCCGCAGCGCCACGGCGCCGAGCTTCATCAGGCTTATGCCAAGGCCTCAAACGACGCTGACTGGACCTACCTCTCGACCGGGCCATGGCCTGAGCCGGGGCCGTTCATCGAGTGGTTGGGCTCGGTCAAGGAGAGCGTCGATCCGATCTTCTTTGCCATCGTCGATGTGGCGACCGGGCTCTGCACCGGTTTGGCCAGCTACCTGCGAATCGATCCGGGGGCCGGGGTTATTGAGGTTGGCCACATTCATCTCTCTCGGGCGCTGCAGCGAACCCCGGCCGCTACTGAAGCCATGTATCTCATGATGCAGCGAGTGTTCGAGCTCGGCTACCGGCGCTATGAATGGAAGTGCGATGACCTCAACGCCCCATCTCGGGCCGCCGCGGCACGACTTGGATTCAGCTACGAGGGCACCTTCCGTCAGGCCACCCGCTACAAGGGCCGCAACCGCGATACCTCCTGGTTCTCGATACTCGATCGGGAGTGGCCCGCCCTCGAAGCCGAGTATCGTCGCTGGCTCGATCCAGACAACTTCGACGACGCCGGGCAGCAGCGAACGTCGTTACGCTGCCGGCGATGATGGAAAACACCGAGCGCGACGATCTGCAACCGATCGTGCCTGCAGAATTCACCGTTCCGCTAGAGCTGGTTACCGACAACATGGTGCTGCGGCCCTTGCGTGCCGAACACAACGACTCCGACCACGCCGCCTGGACCTCCAGTATCGCCCACATCAAAGCAACCCCCGGGTTCGGACCTCCACGGCGCTGGCCGGAGGCCGAGATGCCGCTTGAGGAGAACCTGGGAGATCTCGAGACGCACTGGCTGCACTTCGAGCAGCGGGTGGGCTTCACCTACACCGTTCTCGAGCGATCTGTTCTCGAGCAAACCGGCCACGAAACCGTGATCGGCTGCGTCTACATCTACGACGACCCCACCGGCGGTCATGAGGCCGAGGTTCGCTCCTGGGTTCGGTCCGACCGGGCGGAACTCGACGTGGAACTCTGGTCGGCGGTTTCGGAGTGGCTAGCGACAAACTGGCCGTTCGAGACGGTGCTGTACGCACCCCGTTCGGTCTAGCGATCGGCGATTCGGCAGACCGGTAGAAACTGAATCAGCTCGCTTGGATGTCTGCGGCAACGCTGCGAGCCAGGGCGCTCAACCGCTGCCGGTACACCTCAACCGAGGGTAGGTCGTATTTGAAGCCCTTTGGTGAAAGCTTCAGGATGTCGACCCACTCGTCGCGACGGTCCTCGGCCTCGCTCGAAGGAGCGCCGGCATCGATGCTGGCCAGGTAGTCTCGCAAACCTTCCCGCAGTCGGTCGGTGGCGTCGGTGAACGCGCTCGGCGCGTAGGCCGATTTGGCGCTCATCAACTCGTCGCTCATCGGCGAGGCGTTTGTGGTTTCCCAGAGGTCTCCCTCGAACCGCTGGAGGAACCCGTCTAGCCGTTCGGCCACGGTTCCCGGCTCACCCAGAGCGGCCAACGATCCATCGACCGCGCCCTGCAGTGCTGCGGTCATCGCTGAGGCAAAGATGTCGCCCTTGTTGCGGAAGTACTGATAGAGCGCGGGGCGCGACATGCCCGCGGCCTCGGCGATGTTGGCCATCGAGGTTCCGGAGAAGCCTCGGGCCGCAAACTCTACGATGGCGGCCCGGTGGATCGCTTCCCGTTTGCTCTGCTCCGTGTTGTGGGTTGCTGCCGCAACGGCCGGGTTCCCGGTCATGGAAGGAGCTTGACACATTCGCCTGATTTTGTCAGGCTACAGAACGTGCTGACATAAATGCCGAAATGTGTCAGCAGCTTGAGTTCGCCTTGAACTCCGCTCTCATCCCTTCTAGGCCTAAGGACCTTTAATGACTCGACTTGGATATCAGATCCCCAACTTCACCTACCCCGACACCGCGCCGGGTGACATTTTCGGCAACATTGTCGCTCAGGCCAAGGCTGCAGAAGCAGCGGGCTTCGACCGGGTGCTAGTGATGGATCACTTCTACCAGTTGCCGGGAATCGGAGCTCCAGAGGAGCCGATGTTCGAGTGCTACACGCTGTTGGCGGCCCTAGCCCAGCACACCGAAACCGTCAGGCTTTCAGCGCTGGTCACCGGTAACACCTACCGTCACCCGACGCTGCTGGCTAAGACGATCACCGCGCTCGATCACGTCTCGAACGGCCGAGCCACCCTCGGAATCGGGGCCGGTTGGTTCGAAATGGAGCACGACTCGCTCGGCTACGAGTTCGGCACCTTCACCGACCGTTTCGAAAAGCTTGAGGAAGCACTGCAGATCATCGGGCCGATGTTGCGGGGCGAGCCGGTGTCGCTCGACGGCAAGCGTTACAAGGTCAGCGAGGCGGTGAACTCGCCGGCCCCGATCTCCCGGGTGCCGATCATGATCGGCGGCAGCGGCGAAAAGAAGACCCTGCGGATGGTCGCTCAGTACGCCGATGAATCGAACCTGGCTGGCGGTGCGATCGAAGAGATCCCTCGCAAGCTCGACGCCCTGGCCGCTCACTGTGAGCGTCTTGGTCGAGACCGTTCGGAGATCAAGGTCACCAAACTGTTGATGGGTTGCATCGCTCCAACGATGGAAGACGCTGAGGCCGATCTGCGGTCCATCGGCGCGGTCAAGGGGTGGAACGACGAGGTCCTTGAGATGGTCAAGGGCATCCTCATTTACGGCGATCCCGACACCGTCGGCGAGAAAATCGAGGCCGCAATTGGCATGGGTCTCGATGGCATCACCATCAACCTCCCGGTCAACGGCCACAACCCGGATCGCATCGCTCTACTGGGCGAAGTGGCCAACAAGGCCATCGGCTAGCGGCATGTCGAGCGGACCGCTCGGCTGAGTTAGGCTGCGCCAATGTCCTCACCTCGACACTCCGAATCAAGCCCGCACTTGCCCGCCGACGCGGATGTCGACAAGATCTCCGCGTTGGCGACGCTGCTGGTCGCCGCCAGAAACAATGCTGAGGCTATTGCCTCGGTACCCGATGAGTTGGTGCCGAACGACGCCGTCGAGGCTCAACTCGTCGACGATCATGTCGCCGCCATCAGCGGCTGGCCGGTGTTGGGGTGGAAGATCGGGGCTACGTCACAGGCTGCACAAAAGGCTTTGGGGGCATCGGGCCCCTTCGCCGGTCGGGTGTATTCGATCCTCGATAACGGCGCCGACATCTCGTCGGCGGGAGTGCTGGGCGAGCCGAGAATCGAGGGCGAGTTCGCCTTCACCCTCGCCGAGGATCTCAACTTCAGTGAGTCTGGTTCGAGCGACGCTCCGGACCGAGCGGCGGTCGTGGCTGCTATCGCAAACACCCGACCGGCCATCGAAGTGGTCGGCGGACGCTATGCCGACATGTTCGGCATGCCTCTGGTCTGCCTGATGGCCGATGCCGGAGCCAACGGACTGCTAGTACTCGGCGACCCGGTCGACGATGTTGACCTCTCCACCCTCCCGGAGGCCGCGGCCACCATGTCGGTCGACGGCGAGATCCTCGGTATCGGGGTTGGGGCCGATGTCTACGGCGACCCGGTCGAGGCGCTGGTGTGGCTCGTCGGTCACCTAGCCGAGCGTGGGGTATCGCTCAAAGCCGGTCAGGTCGTTACCACCGGCACCGCTACACAGATCTTGGCCTTGCCCGCCGGAGCCACTGCGGTGGCAACACTCACCGGCATCGGCACCGTCTCCACAAGTCGGGGCTAGCGGCTATCGGCTAGGAGCTGTTGCTCAGGTTGAACTCTGTCGAAGCGACAACGGTGCCCGCGACCTGCAGTTCCACCCGGTGAACGCCTGCGTGGTAGCGCCGGGTCGACGCGGTTTGGATCGTTCTCTTCTTGGTCAGCATCACCGTTTCGCCCGCTGGCAGATTGCTGGTGGTCCACTTAAAGACCTTCGGTGAGGTTTGGCCAGACGCCTTCACATGGTGGATCACGAAGTCGATGACCAGTAGCTGGTCGTCCTTTGCCGTCGATCGAAGTTCGGCCGATAACTCGATGCTGGCCCCAAGCTCGATACTGTCCGGGTTGCATACAAAGCTCAGTACCTTGAGCTCCGGCTCGGTGGTGTAGCCCAATAACCCAAGCGCTGGGGGGTACCCCTGTTTCACCAGCGTCCGCAGCGCGTGGCGGATCATACGATCGTCGACGTCGCTGGATTGGCTCATCCAACCGCTCAGCACTTCGACGACAAGGTCGGGGTCGGCTTTGGCCACATCGTTGAGATGATTGGCCACCGAGCGCCGCACGGTCTCCGACTCGTCGAGATAGAGGTGGTTCAGGGGCTCGATCCCGATGCTGGGGTCTTCGAGCAGGGCCCGAACCTTCGGGCCCCATGGCAGCAGCGGCCGCGTGCCTTCCGATGCCAACCTGCGGACCGTCTCGTCTGGGTCTTTGACCCAGCGTCGCAGATAGGTTCTCGTCAGTTCCAGATGGTCTTCCAGGAACGGCCGAATGGCGAACTCGCAGGTGCAGAACTTGGTCAGCGTTGACATTGCTTCCAGCGACTCGGTGGGCCATTCGACGCCATGGCGCTCTACGAATGAACACAGCGTCCACGACGCCCAGCCGCCGACATCACTCTCGGCCACGGTTACAACCAGCGCGAGGGCGTCGGGGTAGTGGTGGGGGAGCTCAATCGCCAGCTGATCGGCCACCAGGTTGATACGATCCTTCAACTCAAGCGGTGGGAGCCCTGCGGTCAATGTCTTGACGAAGGAGTCAGCGTCGAAGTGATCGGTTTCGGCGCTGAACCGCTCGGCCAGGACTCGGGCTACATCGGCGTCTATGTTGTCCTTCAACGGTGGGGCCATCTATGCACGTTATCCCTGCGCGTTCTGGGCTCGGTTGCTGATTACTATCGGGCACTGTGAGAATCGATCGCCGCACTAGCTCCACGAGTCCACCAGCTGCGTCTGTGGGCTCCGCCATCTTCCTTGCGATCTGCTTGAGCCTCGTCTCAGGCTGCAGCGAGGCCGATGAATCGATCGACTCGGGCGCTGAAACTGGAGCGGTCGATACGGTGGCCGTCGATCCCGAGACGGTTGCCGAAGATGTGGACGAGATCGTCGACCGGCTGAACGACTACTGGTCGGTGGCCGACGCCGAGCTTGGCTTCGAATACCAGCCGGTGCCGAGCAGTCGGGTTTCGGACGGCACCGACGGCGTGACCTGCGATGGGGCAACGGTTGCGGCCGACGAAGTCGAGGGCAACGCCTTTGTTGACGGCGGTTGCGAAGAGGGCATCCTCATCGCTTACGACCCCGCCTACCTAGGGGCCGGACTGGCGCGCCTTGAGGGAACCCTGTCACACGAATGGGGTCACGTGATCCAAGCCCAAGCGGCCGATCTGGACTTCAGCCAAGACCCCGACGGGCTTCCCATCGATAGCGAACTACAGGCCGACTGCTTCTCCGGAGCGTGGGCTGCGGCCGACGCCGATGCCGGCGTGGCCTCCCTTCGTTCGGACCTGGCCAGAGCAGGCGATCCAGACGGCGTCGCTGTCGACGAAGAGGATGCCCACGGCACCGGCGAAGAGCGCACGATCGCCTTCGACCTTGGTTTCGAGCGGGGTCCAGCCGCCTGCATCAGCGACCTCGTCGACCAGCTGCCCGGCTGAGTCTCCCCAGTGGCCAGCGGCCGAGTTGTTGTCGGCGACGATCGGTGGGGCGTAGTGTCGGCCTATGGATGAAGGCCAGCAGCACCTGCAGGGAAAGGTTGCCATCGTTACCGGCGGCGGCGCGCTCGACGACGGCATAGGCAACGGTCGAGCGGCGGCGATGCTCTTCGCCCGGGCCGGTGCTTCGGTGGCGGTCGTCGACCGTAAGCAGGATCTGGCCCAACGAACTGCGGAGATGATCGAAGCCGAAGGTGGCGTCGCTCTGGCTCTCGGCGGTGACGTCACCTCCGAGGATGACTGTTCGGCCATAGTGGCAAAGACCGTCGAAGCTTTCGGTGGCATTGACGTGCTCGACAACAACGTGGGAATCGGCAGCCGGGGTTCGGTCGTCGATGTCGAACAGCAGCAATGGGAGCGGGTGATGAACGTCAACGTCACCTCGATGTTCCTCATGTCGAAGTTCGCCATCCCCGAAATGGAAGCACGTGGTGGGGGAGCGATCGTCAACGTGTCGTCGATCTCCGCCCTTCGACCACGAGGCCTCACCGCATACTCCACATCGAAGGGGGCGGTGATCGCGCTGACTAAGGCCATGGCCGCCGATCACGCCGCAGCTGGCATTCGGGTGAACTGTGTAGCGCCCGGCCCGGTCTATACCCCGATGGTGGCTGCACCTGGCATGACCGATGAGCTTCGAGATCGTCGCCGCCGGGCGTCGCCACTGAAGATCGAGGGCAGCGGCTGGGACATCGGGAACGCTGTGGTATTCCTGGCCTCAGGCCAGGCCCGATACATTACCGGCCAAACTCTCGTCGTCGACGGCGGGGTAACCCTCACCGCCTCCAGCCGCTAGCTGCCCGACATCTGCCAAGCTCGGGATCTGACGTACCCAGCCCGCTGGCTTATCATTGAATTGTTCCAACAACCGGACCCTCGAACCAGGAGCATCGATGACCGAACGCCGTCGAACCCACCGCTCGTTCTTGAGCTACATCGACAAGTCTCGTGAGTTCTACGCCGCTCACGGGTACGAGAAGCCATACCAGTGGGCAACCAACGACGAGGCGCCGTTTACGCCGCTGCCGAAGCCCCTCTCGGAGTGCAAGGTTGGAGTTGTCACAACCGCCTACTTCCTGCCGGACGGCTTCGTCTACCGGGTTCCCAGCGACCTGCCCCGGGTTCCAGCCACCGCCACCAAGGATCAGATCGGCAACCTCGACACCAACTACCTGTCATGGGCCAAGGACGAGACGAACACCGACGATCCCAACAGCTTCCTGCCGCTCACCCAACTGCAGGCGCTGGCCGATGAGGGTCGAATCGGTTCTGTCTCCGACCGGTTCTACTGCCTTCCGACCCAGTTCAGTCACCGCCAAACCGAGCGGCGAGATGCCCCACAGGTGCTGGAATGGATGCGAGAAGACGACATTGACGTTGCCGTACTCGTACCCCTTTGACCTGTCTGCCACCAGTCCGTGAGCCTGGGAGCAAGACATCTAGAAGCAGCCGGAATCCCCACCGTGGTGATCGGTTCCGCACGTGACATCGTCGAGGAAGCTGGCGTGTCTCGGTTCGTGTTCGTCGACTTCCCGCTTGGCAACCCCTGTGGCAAGCCCGGTGATGTCGAGATGCAGCGTTCGATAGCCGAGCTCTCGCTCGACGTGTTGGAGCGAGCCTTCGTGCCCCGCACCACCGTGCAAGCCCCGTTCAAATGGAACGAGGACGACGACGACTGGCGACTGCGGTTCATGCATGTCGGCGACGACAACCGAGCGACGCTGGCCGATGCGGGAGCCGAGCGACGACGAGTCCAAGAGGAGATCAGGCTCGGCGCCGAGGCTGGTTGATCGGTCGACCAGCAAGCTCAGGCCTTGATGGAACGATCAACCTCTAGCGGGAGACCGTTCAATTGCCATTCGCTGAGCGAACCGTCGTAGATGCCGATGTTGTCGTAACCTAAGCGCATGAGGGTGAAGGCATCGCTTGTAGCGGCGATCCCGCCTCCACACCAGGTGACGATTCGCTTGCCTGCGACGCCAGCGTCATCGAACATTGCCCGCAGTTCATCGAGCGGGCGGAAACGGTGGGTCTCGGGGTCAACGAGCTGGACGGCATAGACATTCTTGGACGACGGGATTCGGCCGGCACGCCCGTATCCCGTATCGCTGCCGTCGTGGACCTCGGGTGAAAGAGCGTTCACTAGACAAACCGTGTCGTCTCTGGTCGCGGCCTCAACCTCGGCCTGGCCGACGAGCATCCCGGGACGCGGCTGGGCGGTGAGTTGGCCAGCACCGGCCTGAGATTCGGGATCGGTCGAGACGTCACGCCCATCGCTAGTCCACGCCTGCCAACCACCGTCGAGAACTTGGGCGTTATCGAAGCCGATCGAGCGCAGCAACCACCACACCCTGGTGGCCCACATATTGAATGCTCGGTCGTAGAGCACCACTCGGGTATCGGCGCTGATTCCCCGGGCGGAGAAGGCTGCGGCCAGCCGTTCGGGGCTGAGCGCAGTGAAACGCAGGTGGGAGTCGGGGTCGGATAGTTCGGCGACCTGGTCGATGAATCCGCTGGTCGGAATGTGACCCGCGTCGAACGTTTCACGCCCGGATTCGACACGAAATGGCAGGCCTTCAGACTTATTGAGATAGACCGTGCAATCGAAGATCCGCACGTTCGGAGCCCCAATCTGAGCGGCTAGTTCTTCGGCGGAAATCAGTGCGTCCATTACGTTGACGCTAGATGGCAAGATCGGCTCGCACCAGCCACTCAACTTGCCCAGGTTCGCCTAGCCTGGTTTCGGATATGTCTTTCGATCCAAGTACCGATGAACTCTTAACCCGCAACACCGAATACGCCGTCCAGTTCCACGACAGCGAGTTGGCAGTCGAGCCGAAACGTAACCTGGCCATCGTTGCCTGTATGGACTCTCGTATCGACACCTTCGCCATCCTTGGCCTCGGCAACGGTGATGCCCACATCATCCGAAATGCCGGTGGTGTCATCACCGACGACGTGATCCGCTCGCTCTGCCTCTCGCAGCGGTTTCTCGGCACCCGCGAAGTCATCCTGGTTCACCACACCGACTGCGGGCTGCAGAAGGTGAATGAAGAGGAGTTCCGGACCGACCTCAACGCCGAACTTGGAGTCAAGCCCTGGTGGTCGTTGGAGGCCTTCACCGACCCGTACGATGACGTGCGCCAATCGATGCAGCGCCTGACGATGACGCCGTTCATTCCTTATAAGGAGCACATCCGTGGGTTTGTCTACGATGTGACCACCGGTCTGCTCGAAGAGGTTGAGAAGAGCGCGTAAGTCATTGGCCAGGCCGTCTACGGGCCGCCGGTCGAACGTCTGAAGGAAGCGGGAAGCAATGAAAACCCAGGTTGCGATTGTCGGAGCTGGCCCTGCTGGTTCCCTACTGTCCGAGCTGCTCCACGCCGCCGGCGTAGACAACGTAGTCCTCGAACGGCAGACGAAGGACTACGTCCTTTCGAGAATCAGGGCCGGTGTGCTCGAATCGGGCACGGTCGAGATTCTGCGCAACGCTAACGTGAGCGAGCGGCTCGATCGCGAGGGCACCGTTCATGAAACCGTGAACATCGCCTGGCGGGGCGAAGAGCTGCTTTCGATCGAAACCGCTCCGCTCTGTGGCCGAGACATGATGGGCTACGGCCAAACAGCGATCCAGGAAGACCTGTACGAGGCGCTCGACAGGCGGTCGGCGCCGCCGGTCTTCGAAGCGGTCGACGTCGAACTACACGACATCGAGTCGGCAACGCCCTGGGTCACCTTCACAAAGGACGGCATCGCCGAGCGCGTCGATTGCGACTACATCGTGGGTTGCGATGGCTTCCACGGCGTCAGCAGGCAGTCGATCCCGGCCGAACTTCGTACCGAGTACGAGAAGGAATACCCCTTCGGCTGGATAGGCATCCTTTCCGAGACGCCTCCATTGCCGATCCTGATGTACGCCAACCATGAGCGGGGCTTCGGTCTCTGCTCGATGCGTAACCCAATGCTCAGCCGCTACTACGTCCAGTGTCCGCTGACCGACAAGGTCGAGGAGTGGTCAGATGACCGGTTCTGGGAAGAGCTGCTAATCAGATTGCCCGAGGCTCAACGGTCACAGATCGTAACCGGGCCATCGATCGAGAAGTCGATCGCACCCCTGCGCAGCTTCGTCAGCGAACCGATGCAATACGGATCGCTGTTCTTGGCCGGCGACGCTGCCCACATCGTGCCGCCGACCGGTGCCAAGGGTTTGAACCTCGCCATGTCCGACATTCACTACCTCTCGCAGGCGTTGCTCGAGCGATATGGCACCGGCTCGACCGCTGGTTTGGAAGGTTACGGTGCCACGGCCCTGGCCCGAGTATGGGGCGCGGTGCGATTCTCCTGGTGGTTGACCAGCCTGCTGCACCGGTTCCCTAATCAGACCGCCTTCGATCAGCGAGCCCAGGAACAAGAATTGGCCTACCTCAGCTCCTCGACCGCAGCGCAAACCTCGCTGGCCGAGCAGTACGTGGGCTTTCCCCTCTAGAAACAGCTAGTCGGAGAAGTCATAGAGTTTCGTTGGGTTGTCGACCAGGATCTGATTTCGCAGTGCCTCATCCGGCACATAGGAAGCCAGCAGGTCGAGCAGGTGGCCCTCGTCGGGCATGATCTTCATGTTGGGGTGCGGCCAATCGGTGCCCCAAAGAACTCGATCCGGCGCCGCTTCGACTAGGGCCTGAGCGAACGGGATCACATCGTCGAACGGAGCGACCTTGCCCTCGGTGAGTCTCTCGGCGCAGGAGATCTTGACCCAGCACCGCTCATCGGTTCTCATCAACCGCAACATTTGCTGAAACGGCTCCTGCTCAACACCGAGTTCGGCAGGTGGCCTCGCCATATGGTCGATGACGTAGGGGACGGGCATCCTGTCGAGCAGATCGCTGTACGACGGCAGATCCTTGGCGTCGAAGTGCAGCACGATATGCCAGCCCAGGGGAGCGACCCGGTTCACCAGCCGCCAGAAGGTGTCAAGGTCGGGGGCGCCACCGAGGTGTGCCACAAAGTTGAACCGGGTACCCCGGACACCGGCCTCGTGTAGTTGGCGCAGGTCGGCGTCGCTGAACGAATCGTCGATCATCGCCACCCCGGCATAACGGCCGTTGCCACGAGCGATCGCATCGACCATGGCCGCGTTGTCGGTGCCGTGACAGCTGGCCTGGACAAACACCGCACGACTCAAGCCCAGCCGATCCTGGAGCCGCTCAAAATCGTCGATGCCGGAGTCGGGCGGGGTGTAGGAGCGGTCGGGTGAGAACGGGAACTGGGCGCCAGGACCAAAGACATGGCAATGAGCATCGCAAGCCTTGGGCGGTGGCACGAACGCCGTCGGGCTCGAGGCCTCAGGAATGGGGCCTGGGACCGTCGGAACTAGCGCCTCGTCATGCGGGGGATTGCTGGTAGCCACTCTTACTCCGTTTATTGGGGCCTGGGGTAGCCGAGGCCGTTTACTGGGGCCTCGGGTAGCCGAGGCCGTCCATAAGTTTGCGGGCGGTGCGGATGATGCCGGATCGTTCGGCAACCGGTGCACCGTCTTGTATCGACAGGGTGATGGCCGCTTCGAACGTGCCCGTCGGGTGTTCGACGGTGACCGTCTCGCCGCCATCGAGGTTTGCCACCTCGGCTGCAGGTGTACCGGGCAGCATCGCCGCGGTGGCCACGCTTACCGCTCCGAGCACGCCGATGGCGTCATGGCAGCGGTGGGGGATGAAAGTGCGGGTGTTGATCGCTCCGCCCGCCACCGGGGCGGAGACCATTGTCATCTTCGGCACGGTGGTGTCGGCGACATCGCCGAGGTTCATCATCGGCCCAGCCTTCAGCCGGATCGACTCAAGCCTCTGCCGAAGTTCGTCGTTGGCTTCCAACTCGGTAGGCGTCTCGGTTCCGGTGATGCCAACGGCATCAGCCCGCAAGACCACGACCGGCATGCCGTTGTCGACCAGGGTTACGTCGACTCCATCGATCGTGTCGAGGGTGTTGCCGGTCGGCAGCAGCGAGCCGCATGATGAACCGGCAACGGCCTCGAAGTCCAGTCGGACGGCCGCAGCGGTTCCTGGCACGCCCGAAACAACGGTGTCGCCGCTGTAGTCCACCTGGCCGTCGCTTAGCTGCACGGTCGCGGTGGCCACGCCGCCGGTGTTGAGCAGCCGAACCCGAACCTCGGCTTCGGTTGCATCGAGCGAACCTGGTTCGATCAACCGCCGTTCTAAGGCAAACGGGGCGATCGCCGCCAGCATGTTGCCACAGTTCTGGCGATCGCTGACCAGAGCCTGATCAACCGAGACTTGGAGGAAGAGGTAGTCGAGGTCGGCGCTCGGGTCTTCGCTCAGCGAGACCACGGCGACCTTGCTAGTCAGCGGGTGAGCGCCGCCAAGCCCATCGATCTGGCGATCATCGGGCGACCCCATCAACCGAAGCAACAGGTCATCGCGCTCGGCGGTATCGGACGGCAGGTCATCGGCCGAAAAGACCAAACCCTTCGAACTTCCGCCCCGCATCAACATCATCGGAACGCCTTCAATCATCACAGCACCCAGTGTGCCAAACCATCGTCAGGATTGTCGACAATCGCTAAAAGGGTGCAGGCCCAACCGGCCACTTCACCCTGATTTGGGCCGTCTAGCTCGACTACTCGGCGTTTACCGCGGCCACCAGGTCGAGCGCTCGGCCGAGGGTAGAGACCCGTTCGTCGAGGTCTCGGCCAGTTGGGGCGAGACGCAGGGTGTTGACGCCCGAATCGCGGTAGGCCCGGATCCGGGCTTTGACTGCGGCGTCGTCGCCAAGCATGTTCGTCTGCAGAACCAGTTCGTCAGGCACCGCGGCGATGGCTTCGTCGCGTTTGCCGTCGACCCAGAGCCTTTGCACCTCGATACAGGCTTCCTCGAAACCGGCTCGACGGTAGGCATCGTTGTAGAAGTTGGTGGTCGGCGACCCCATGGCTCCAAGCGAGAAAGCGGTGCCCGCTCGGTGCGGTCGCATCATCTCCTCCAGATCGTCGCCGAATCGCACCGCGCCACCGGCCTGAATATCGATGTCGGACATCGAACGGCCTGCGGTTTCGGCGCCACGACGGATCGAGTCGAGCAACGCATCACCGGCTTCGGGAACGTATGAGGTGCCGACCCAGCCGTCGGCCACCGCCCCGGTCAGTTCCAACGCCTTCGGCCCCAGCGTCGCCAGGTAGATCGGAATGCGATCATCGGCAGGCTGCGAAAGCCGCAGCGCCTTACCCTGCCCGCCGGGTCGTGGCAGCACGTACTGATTGCCGTCATAGACCAGTTTCTCGCCGGCAAAGGCCAGCCGCAGAATGTCGGCATATTCCCGCAGCCGCTCGATCGGCCGGGCGAACGGTTGCCCGGTCAGGCCCTCAACAACCTGCGGGCCGCTCACGCCCAGCCCCAGGACGAAACGCCCATCGGAAAGAGTCGACAGGGTCATGGCGCTCATTGCCGCCATCGACGGGGCCCGGGCGCTGACCTGCATGATGCCGGTGCCGAGCTTGATGCGATCGGTAACCGCCGCCAGGTATGCCAGCGTCGTCAGGCAATCCTGGCCCCAGGCCTCAGCCGACCAGCAATAATCGACCCCTAGCCGTTCAGCCTCCCGGATGAAGTCGACCTGCTCCTTCCAGTCTTCCTTGCCGCTCGCTGCCCCTCCGACTCCAACTGCTGTCTCCATGTCCTGAGACTACGCGGCACACGGTCATCGGCAAAGTTGCTAGGTCCAGAACCTTTCGGCCGTGTTGAGCGTCTATAGGTGTGACTTCATTCTTGACGGGCCTAGCCGAGCCGTTTCGACATCGCGCGAGCTTGACTGAGAGCCAGGTGCCCCGGTCGTGAAACTAGAACACCGGCTGAGCGCACACCTGCGAGAGGCGGGTCAGAAGATTTGTGGTCAGGAGCTGTCGTTCGACGTCGTCGAATCACGGTGGGCAAGGCGGGCCTTGCGGATTCGAGCGCTCATCACACTCGGTCTATTTGTCGGGCTTGGGGCGCTCAGCGTTGGACTGTGGCGGCTGTGGGCCTAGGCGGGGCAGCACAGGCCAGCTCGGTACAGCCAGCGCTCGGCTGAGTCTCGCCTCGGAGCGCCACGCATCCGACGGCTAGCCAACGACGTCCAAACCCGGTCCAATCTCGATCCAAGCACGCTGGGAGAGCCTGTTCCTAACAACAACTAGCTAAGAGGGAACGACATGATCTCCAAATCCAGCCTGCTGCCAACAGTCTCGCTCTTTATCGGGGTCGCCATGGTTGCCAGCGCATGCGGTATCAGCATCGGCGAGAACGATGAGTCCGCAACGCTTGAGAGCACCGGGATCGGGGCCCCGATCGACCAGAACTCCGAAGACGAGCCCGACGGCGAAGCGTCCGGCATCGAGGGGTCCGACGCTGCAGACTCCGCCCCTGCCGAACTTGGCGACAGCGAACCTACGCCAGCCGTCGCTGCACCGGTCGCCACCTCGATCCCCCAGGCCGACGAACCGACGGCGGCTCAGCTCCAACAGGCCTTTGAGCAGAACCAAGCCGAAAACCGGGCGTTCTGCGAAGCAAGCGCCGACTACTGGGTGGCCTCCAACGCGTCGGATCGCATCGATATCGATCGGCCCGGTGAGGTCAGCATGCTCTACAAACTGATGGACACAAGGCTGGATACGGCGATCTCGTTGGCGCCAAGCGAAGAGCTGGCCGAGCCCGCTCTCGTGGCTCGCGAACACTTCACCCGGCTCCATGACGCGGCGTCAGAGGCTCGATTTGATCTTGATGTGCTTGAGACAGGCAGCGTCTACGACGATCTGGAACCTTCGCTAAAAATACTGATCGACATCGACAACCGCCTCGGCACCTACCTGGTCGGTCCCTGTGGCTACAACAGAGATTCGCTTGAAGCCGGTGCAGATTCAGTGGCCGTCGATATCGCCCGACTGGTCGACGATGTCCTGGCTGACTCCGAAGAGGTTGATTCCGGCCGTCCGGATGGGGACTACCCCGGCGACTACATCGAGATAGCTGACAGCGCCGATCGCCTAAAGGTCGAGGTTCCGATCCACTGGGAAGACACCCAGAGCGAACCGTCGGCGACCGGCACGGCACTAACCATCGCCCCCGACGTCGCTGCTTATTTCACCACCTGGAAAGCCGATGGCATCAAGTTGACCGTTTCCGATGCCGCAGGTGCGCTCGACTGGCGCCAACCGATGTATGAGACCAACGCTTCAGTAGAATGCACGCTGATCAGCAGCGCTCCCTACAGCGACAGCCTGTACACCGGCTGGATCGACCGCTACGACAACTGCGCTGGTGGACCGGCGAGCGCGGTGGTGATCGGGGCAACCGATGAAGACTTCTCGCTGGAGATCCTGGTCGAGGTGCAGTTCGACAATGTCGACACCCAAAACGACGAGGCAACCCTGACGCAGATTCTCGATACCTTCAAGGCCCGCTAGGTCTCCCCGATACGGGACTTGGCCTACTCGGCCAACAGGCGCTCCGCCTGAGCGGCGACGCCGAACATCCCAGCTAGCGAAGCTGCGGTCTGAACCTCTTCAATCAGGGTTCGGGCCGCAGCTTTTCCGTCTCTGCGAGCTACCAGCATTGCTTCAACGAGGTCGAGCCGAATCAGTTGTGGCTTGGCTTCCAGCATCGTCATGTGCTGACGTCCAAGTTCGAGATGGCGGCTTGCTTCATCGAAACGATCGACGGCGACAAGGCCGGTAGCCAGATGGTGGCGAAGAGGTCCGTAGAACACCAAACCTCCGAGACCTGGGTTGCCAAGGCAAAGGCTGGAAGCGGCCGGGCTAAGAAATTCCAGCAGCGGCGGCAACGCTGCCGGTCGGTCCAGGACCGCCAGCGTTTCGGCGGCGAGCGCAATCGCTATCCGTCCGCCCACCGAATCGATATCGGGTTGGGTTCCATCGGACGATTCGATCAGCGCTTCGGCTTCGGTCGTTTGGCCTCCGACGGCCAGGGTATTCAACAGCGATTGGGTAATGAGGGGGCGATCACTTAACTCGGCGGCATGACGCAACACCGGCACTACCTGATCGAAGTTCCCCTGGTAGTAGGCGGTGATCAGCATTTGGTTTGTCACCGCGTCGGTGAAGTCCTCGCCAAGTCCGGACACCGGATCCAGGGCATCCATCGACAGCTGGCTGGCCAGATCCCACTGACCGCTCATTTGGGCGAAGAGCACCTGCCACGATTGTGCGTAGTACCTCCAGGTCAACGATCCGTGTATCCGGGCCAGGTCGTTCAGCTCGCGTAGTTCCTTGCGGGCCTCGCTCACCTCGCCCCGGGTCAACAAGTCGGCCAGGATCATGCCCCGCATCTGCTGGGCTTGGGACTCGATGCCCTGTTCTTCGAAGAGGGCGAGAACCCTGCGGTCATAGGCCAGAACCTCATCGGCTTCCCAGGACCAACCCTCCACCGTGCGGCGGGCCCGCATGGCGTTGGCCAGCATCTTCGGCTCGTCGAGCCGTTCGGCCATAGCGGCTGCTTCGACCAGCAGAGACGATCGTTCGTCGAAATCGAGCTCGGTGTAGCCGTCTGATGCCAGTTGGGTCATCAGCGAAACCCGTACTGGGCTGTCGCCAGGTTGAAGCGAATCGAGAACCTTCCTCAGGTTTGCCACCGCGGTCGACACCGGCGTCCAGTACCAACGCCAATCGGGATTGCCGACCCCCTCTGACATGGCGATGGCGACCTCGGCCGACAGCATCGGTTCGCCGAGCGACTCGGCCAGTCGGAACGCTTCGAGTAGCGCACTGTCGGTAGTGGCGACATCGCCGACGATCTTGCTGTAGATGCCGAGATCTATGAGCAGGCGGCAGCGCCGCTTCGGATCGGGTTTGCTGAGGTGGCGGTCAGCTTCCAACGCTCGTTGGAGGTGGACAATAGCGTCACCGTGCGACCAGGTCTCGGATGCCTTTGCCGCGGCCGCCGTTGCCCAACGCACCGCCTTGTCAGCGGTTCCCGATGGCGCACCGATGCCATAGTGTCTCGACAGTTGGGTGGCGTGCAGCTGAGCGTCTGACCCGGCCAGGGTTTCGATTGCTTCGCCGAGGGCTGCGTGTCGTCTCACCCGTGCCGCTGGGTCCGATCTGTCGGCCACCGTCTCCCTGGCGATCGCGTGATCGAATCGGAATCGCTCAAAGCTAGTGCTGTCGGGGACGATGACTCCGGCGTCAAGCGCAGGCTGCAAGGCTTCTCGCACCTGATCGGCGGTTTGGTCGAGCGCCTGGGCCAGGATGTCGACCGAGAAGTTCTGCAGCTCAAGAGCAGCGGTCTCCAATACCTGCTGCGTCGAGTCAGCCAGTAACGCTATGCGTTGCTCGACGAGCTCCCGGACATGGGACGGGATCTCAAGGTCACCCCTGATGTCTTCCCCGAACCGACGAGCGAACTCGATTAGCTCCGTTACGAAATAGGCATTGCCTCCGGTGCGGTGGCACAGGTCGGCGGCCAGCTCGAGATCGCCGGCCTCTCCGGTCAGCCGTTCGATGATCGATGCGACATCTTCAACGGTCAAACTCTTGAGCTCAATCCAGGTCGCGGCGAGACCGGAAAGCGCAGCGGGAGTGGTTCGCGCCGCTCCGATGACTAGCAGTCTCTCGGTCCGTACCCGACGAGCGAGATGGGTTATCAGCTTGAGCGAGTCCTGGTCGGCCCACTGCAGGTCGTCGACGAAGATCGCAATGGGTGAGTGTGCGCTGGCCCCGGTCAGGCTCGATGCGAGATCGTCGATGAACTCGAAACGACTGAACCCCTCATCCCCGAAGCCAGCGGCCGCCTCGCCGAGGTCGAGATCGCGAAAAACTTGGCGCCAAGGCCATAGCGGTGGAACGCCGTCGTCATCCGGGCAGAGCGCCCGAGCCGTCCGCCAGCCGGTGGCCGCCAGTTGATCCAGAAAGCCATCGGCGACTGTGGACTTCCCCGACCCCGCCTCGCCGATGATAAAGGCCTGGCCCGGCGGCTTGGTCGCCAACTCGCTCAGGATGGCCAGCTCGGTCTCTCGACCGACGATCGACAGAGCGGTGTGTGAAGGCGCCGGCCCGACATCGGCTGGACCCTGCCCAACGGGTTCTGAGTCGTTGGGAGGAAGCGCGGCAAGGAGGCTGTCGTCTTGGGCCAGGATCTTCGCTTCCAGATCTTGCAGTTCGGGCGAAGGCTCAATGCCCAGTTCGTCGATCATCGCCCGGCGGTGCTCGGAGTAGCAGCGAAGCGCGTCGGCTTGGCGGCCGAGCTGATACAGCGCAATCATCCGAGTGGCCTGCAGCTGTTCGCGTAGCGGGTGGGCGTCGATCAACTCGCCGATGCGGGGGAGCCACGCCGCCGCTTCGCCAAGCTCGACCGCGACCTGAGCTCGAAGTTCCTGGGCCGAGGCGATCAGTTCCGCCAGCCTGATGACCTCCCGTTGAGCGAACTCGTCGTAAGCCATGTCGGCCAGCGGTTCGCCTCGAACGAGTTGTATGGCCTCGTCGAGCATGGTCGCTGCCTCCGCAGCGCGATCGGCGGCCCTGGCCTGGCGAGCGTTTGATACAAGCTCTTCGAATCTCAGCGAGTCGAGTGCCTCCGGCGATACCTGCAGCATGTAGCCGCCTCGGTCGGTGACAAGCGGCTGGATATCATCAGGGCCCACCAGCGCTTTGCGAACGTTCGAAACGCAGGCTCGAAGGCTGGTGAGCGGTTTCGCCGGGGCGTCTTCGTTCCAGAGGCGATCGACCAGCAAGTCGGTGCTGACGGTGGTGTTGGCATCGAGTAACAGGGCGGCGATGAGCTGTCGTTCTTTGTGGCGTGGGATGTCGACGACCTGATCGCCGTGCCTGATTTGCAGCGGGCCAAGAACGCTAAAGGTCAGTGCCGACTTCATCGGGAAAAACCTACTGCTGGAGAGATAGAAAAGTCGACAACAGCGACCGGACGGCACGCCGGTTGGCTCCAAGCCCAGCGGATCCAATCTTGGGCCAACAGCGGTCCAATCGGTCGTGAACAGGCTGTCAGCATGTTACATCGCCTTCTTATACCTGTATCCACCGCAGTCCTGCTGCTTACCGGTTGCGGCGCCGAATCGTTTGATCAGCGCAGCGAACTCGGCCTCGTCACTGACGAACTCGGCTCCGCCACTCAGGAGCTGGCCCCGGCCAACGATGGCGCAAGCGTGGCGTCGATTTCGACCGGCGCCGCTACGCCCGAACCTTCTGATGGCAAAGAAACCGGTTGGTCATCCGGAGCGACAACGTCTACATCGGGGCCTACGCCCAGAAGCGACGTCAGCAGTGAGCCAGCGTCGGTCGTCATTGGCGGTGAGACTCGCCACTCTGCCGATTCCGATGTCGTCTCCACATCCGAGTTCGGGGTCGATTCCACCATCGATGCCGAATATGCGACGGCCCCAAGCGAACCGGCTGAAGCGGGATCCACTGCCTCCGTGCCACCGCCCGAGCCGACCCCACCATCGAATTCACTGTCGAACTCACCGGCGGATTCACTCTCGAATTCACCGTCGAATTCAATCTCGGAGTCGCCGTCTGCACTTGTGGATGCGATGGCGTCGTCAGTGGTACCGGGGAGTGGTGGTCTCGGGAGACTGGTCGGCAGTTCCTCGCAGGCTCGCTGCATCGCCGACCGGGCCGTGTCGGATATCGGTGTCGATCGTTTCCGCTTGGCATACGGAGTGAGCGCCTCTTCGCAGAGCGGCGTTTCGCTGTTAGGTATCGCCTACGACAGGATTGACGCCGAGGCGGTCGGTGCGGCGATGGCCGCCTGCGTCAACCNNGTCGCCGATCGTATGGACCCCGAGGTCAGTAACTGCGTTACCACCGAGGGGCGAAGTCTCTTTCAGCAGATGATCGTTGCCGAGCTCACCCATAACCGCGGCTTGGTCGAAAAGATAGTGAACGAGTTGGAAGATCTCGCCGAGGACTGCACGTATCCTGAGCCTGAGCCTGAGCCT
>JBOEHD010000137.1:0-4361 GCA_050633745.1 Acidimicrobiales bacterium | reverse complement strand
CGGCCGCCTTCGACACGAAGATCGTGATCACCGTGTCGGGCTCGGCCTCGGCCGTCGCCCCGGGATCCTGGGCGAAGACGATGTTCGGCTCGAAATCGGGATTCTCCTGCAGGCTGACCTCGACCTGGAAGCCGGCCACCCGCAGGTCGACCTCGGCGTCGGTCACCGTCTTGCCGATCACATCGGGCACCACCACCGTCGCCACCTCGGGCTCGGTGTCCTCCTCTTCGTCGCCCGTCGCCCCGAGGGTCGACGAGATGTAGAGGATCAGCACCACCAGGCCGGCCAGCAGGAGGGCGAGCATGATCACGAACACGCCGGTGCGGCTCGGGGCTTCGTAGTACTCCTCGACCGGCTCGTCCTGGCGGACCGCAGCCGAAGCGGGGACCGCCCGAGAGGTGTCGATAACGGCCCGAGAGCCGGTGTCGGGGCCCCGGGTAGACATTGCGGCCGTGGCCTGGCCCATCGGCATCGCCACCGTGGCGTCGGCCGACTCTTCAAAAGCGGTGCTGACGGCGATCGTGGGGCCGGTTACCCCAACCGGGGCGGCCTGACTGATGCCGACGAGGGGTTGACCCTCGCGGAAACGACGCAGATCGGCGCGAATCTCTTCGGCCGCCGGGTAACGCTCGGCCGGATCCTTACGCAACAGTCTTTCGATTACCCCTTCGAGGGCGGGGGGCACATCGGGGTTGCGGGAGGTGACCTTGGGGGCCTGCTCCTGAACCTGCTTGTAGGCGATGGCCACCTGCGAGTTACCGATGAACGGCGGCTCGCCAACTAGCATCTCGAACATCACGATGCCCAGTGAGTAGAGATCGCTGCGAGGGTCGACCGGCTTGCCCTGGGCTTGCTCTGGCGAAAAGTAGCTGGCGGTGCCCATAACCGAACCGGTTTGGGTCAGCTCGTCGTCGCCGCCACCGAACGCCCGGGCGATGCCGAAGTCGGCAACTTTCACCTGGCCGCTTTGGTTGATCATGATGTTGCCGGGCTTGACGTCGCGGTGCACGGTGCCGTTGCGATGAGCAAAGCCAAGCGCCGCGGCGACATCGATCGCTATCTCGGCTGCACGGTCGTGGCTGAGATGACCTTCGCTGCCAATGAGTTCCGCCAGGGTCTGGCCCTCGACGTACTCCATGACAATAAAATAGGTATCTTCGTGCTCGCCCCAGTCGTACACGGCAACGATGCTGGGGTGATTCAAATTGGCCGCAGCCTGAGCTTCGCGACGGAACCGCGCCACAAATGAAGGCTCGGCTGCGAACTGAGGAAACAACACCTTGACGGCTACCGGCCGGTCGAGGAGCTGATCCTTGGCCAGGAATACGTCAGCCATCCCGCCTCGGGCGATTCGCCGATGCAGTTCATACCGTCCATTGAGGACCGGGCGGTCAGCGGATGTATTCGTCACAGTGGAGTTCATGTTACTTAAACCGCCAGGCCAAGAGGCGGCGCATTGGATTTAGGCGACTCTACTCAAAGAATGCTTCGAACACTTCTCGGGCGATCGGAGCGGCCACGCCGCCGCCGGTTTGGTCGCTTGAGCTTTCGGTTCCCTCTACCAGAACCGCGACAGCTAACCGGGCACGCTCGTTCGCTCGACCACCGAAAGCGGTCACCCAGGCATGTGATTGAGGCGGATCGGTACCCAGTTGGGCGGTGCCGGTCTTGGCTCCGATCACCAGGTCGGGTATCGCCAGGTTTCTGGCTGACCCCCGTTCCACCACCTGGATCATCGCCGAGGTGAGCTCGGCTGCCGTTTCGCTCGACATCGCCCGCAGCCAAGTTTCGTTTCTGAACGAACTGGTCTGACGCTGCGATTCAGAATCCTCGATGGCCAACATCACATGGGGTACCGGAACCTGTCCGGCGTTGGCCACTGCGGCGGCCACCAGCGCCATCTGCAACGGTGTTGCCGAAACGCTGTTCTGGCCGATGGCCGACTGGGCTAGGACCGGTGTCGCTTCGAAGACCCCGGCCGGGATGGCAGGGGTTGCTGCGTCAACCTCGGAACCGAAGTCCAGCGGGAACTCGCTGTCGACCGCCACCGGCAGATCGATCGGTGGGATCTGATTGAACCCGAAGCGTTCGGCGGCGGCGATCATTTCCGACGGGCCGACCAACTCGGCCCCGATCTGAGCAAATGCGGTGTTGCACGACACCACCAGCAGTTCGATTAGGTTGCCGCCGCAGCTACTGCCACCGAAGTTGGCGATCGGCCGCTCGGTCAACGGTGGTGTGTAGCTCTCGACGACGTCGAATTCTGGGGCGGTCGTTGTGATCGCTCCGCCATCGAGCGCGGCAGCCGCGGTAATTACTTTGAAGGTCGAGCCGGGGAAGAAGATGTCGCGGTAGGCCTTGGCCAGCAGCGGATTGCCATCGGCGTTTACCAGTTCGGTCCACGCGGTGTTGGCCACCGAACCGTCGTTGTTTGCCAGCTGGGTTGGGTCGAACGACGGGTAGGTCCACATGGCGAAGATCTCGCCGGTGACCGGGTCGAGGGCGACCACTGAACCGCGCCGTTCGCCGAGCGCGGCCTTGGCCGCCCGCTGCACGTCGTCCCGCAGGCTCAGTCGTACATCGCCGATGGGATTGGTGCCGCTCAGCAGGTCGGTAAGTCCCGATAGTTCCTGGGCTGCGGTACGGCCGATCAGCTCATCGTTGTAGACCCGTTCGACACCCTGGGCGCCAAAGGTGAACGAGGTGTAGCCGGCGACGTGGGCGTAGAGATCGCCGTGGGGATAGACCCGCTGCTCGGCGAAGAACTTGCCAGGTGTGGGTTCAGACTGGGCCACGATCACGCCGTCGCTGGTGAGGATTTTCCCTCGGGGACGGTCGAAATCCCGCTGAATGGTGCGGTTGTTGGCCGGATTCTCTTCCAGGGATTGCACGTCGTAGACCTGAATCCGGTTCAGCTGAACGAACAGGATCACGAAACATCCGAGGAGCACGATCACCACGTGCTTGATCTGGCGGTTCATGGCAAACCCTTCGGGCTTGCTGCAACTTTCGCCTGCCGCGAAACTCGGTGACTCGTCACACCGAGACGGCTTTCCACTTGGCCCGGGTTCCAGCGGTAACCCCGATACTGCCGTCATCGTCGCGGCTGATCTCGTGCAATTCTTCGGCCGCCTGCACGGTCGAGTTGTGCGAGATGCGAACCAGGATGGCCAGGATGATGTAGTTCGAAATCAGCGACGACCCTCCGTATGACACAAAGGGCAGCGTCACGCCGGTGAGTGGCAGCACTCGAATGATCCCGCCGATGATGATGAAAGCCTGGAAACCGAGCAGAGCGGTGAGGCCGGTGGCGAGCAGCGTTTCGAACGGCGAGCGAGCGTTTGTGGCAACTCGGAATCCGGCGCTGACGAAGAACAGGAAGGTGACCAAGATGGCGGTCGCTCCGAGCAAGCCCATCTCCTCGCCGAACGCGGCGAAGATCATGTCGGTGGCGGCGAAGGGGATCTTCTTCGGTGTGCCCTGGCCTAGGCCGGTGCCGGTCAGCCCGCCGTCGGCCATGGCGAACGCCGCCTCGGCGATCTGGTAGCCAGCCCCCTTCGGGTCGGCGTATGGGTCGAGCCAGATGTCGACCCGGCGCTGCACGTGAGAGAACTGCAGCCACGAAACGTATGCCCCGGCCGAGAACATCACGAGGCCGATAAACACATAGGCGGCTCGCGAGGTCGCCACGTAGAAGGTGACGACGAACAGGGTGAATAGCAGCAGCGATGAACCGAGGTCGCGCTGGGCGATCATCACCATGAGGGCCATGCCCCAGGCCAGTAGCAGCGGGCCGAAGTGTTTGGCGTCTGGGATGTTGAGCGGTCCGAGCTTGCGAGTGCTCATCGTCAGCAGCTCACGTTTGTCTGCCAGGTAGCCAGCGAGAAAACCGGCCAGAACGATCTTGGCGAACTCGCCCGGTTGGATGGAGAACGGGCCGGCCCGCAGCCAAATTCGAGCGCCGTTGATCTCGACTCCCAAACCCGGGACCAGCGGCAACAGCAGCAGGCCGACGCCGACCAGGGCCAACGTGTAACGGTAGGCCTCGAGCCGTTTTGGGTCTTGCAGGATGAGCAGGGTGAGGCTGAACGCTCCCAGGCCGATGAACGTCCACGCAGCCTGGCTGGCGGCCAAGCCCTCATCAAGGCGGGAGATCATGATGTAACCGAGGCCGTTTAGCAGGGCAGCCACCGGCAGTAGCAGGCCGTCGGCGAACGGGACCAGCAGGCGCACAACTACGTGCGCTGCCAACAGCAGCACAACGACGATGCCCAGGAACGCGCCGACCTCGCCCTGTAGATCGAGGTCGATATCGCTAGCCGTATCACCCTGCTTTGAAAGCACGACCAGCACGTAACCGA
>JBOEHD010000136.1:0-5263 GCA_050633745.1 Acidimicrobiales bacterium | reverse complement strand
TGACTTCGACGTAGTGGTCTCCGACGAGAACAAAGGTCGGTTGGTCGAGGTTGCGGATGCCGAGCCGTTCAGCGGCCACGGCACCGACAGCGGCGACCGGGTAGGCGGAGTTGCCTTCGGTGGGGAAGTTGCCTTCGACGACGGTGCCGTTGAGGGTTTCGACCAGGTTGGTGCTGGTTGCGACGACACCGATCCCTCCGGTGAGGCCTTCGTCGATGTACTCGGTGCGATACACCGGCTCGTTGACCTCCCACACGGCCGCGGCGCTGGTGACCGTGGGGATTCGATCGATGGCGTCGAGGGCGGTCTCTGGGAGTGCTGCGTCTCCCCCACCGAACCCGGATCCGGGTTCGACGGTTAGTAGGTTGGTTCCGAGCGCTGAGATCTCGTCAAGCAGAGCTGATTTTGAGGATTCGCTCAGGCCGAGGACGCCGACGAGAGCAGCGATGCCGATGGAGACTCCGAGGGCTGAGAGTACGGTGCGCATCTTGCGAGCTCGTGGTCCTGCCGCCCCAACGCGAAGGACATCGACAAGCCGCAGCTTGCTCCCGGATGTATCGTTCTGGTCGCTGCGGCTCATAGCTGGCCCTTCGGTTCGAGTCCCGAGTCGGAATCGATCCGCCCGTCGAACACGGAGACCTGCCTTGGGAGAGCGGCCGCTATTGCTGTGTCATGGGTGATCACGACGATTGTTGTGCCTTCTGCGTGGAGTTCGCCGAGGAGGTTCATCACGCTGTCGGTCGATTTCGAGTCGAGGTTGCCGGTGGGTTCGTCGGCGAGGACGAAGGCCGGTTTGTGGACCAGTGCTCGGGCTACCGCGACTCGTTGTTTTTCGCCACCCGACAACTGGTTCGGGGGGTGGGAGAGTCGGTGGCCGAGGCCGACCCGTTCAAGCGCCTCGGTCGAGCGCTGCTGGCGATCGCGGAGTGATGTTCCTTGATACAGCAGGCCGTTGGCGACGTTGTCTATGGCGGACATCCCATCGAGCAGGAAGAACTGTTGGAACACGAACCCGATGCTGCGGGCTCGAACGCCGGCGACTTTCTTGTCGGACAACTCCGCGGTGTCGGTTCCGTCGACCGAGACGGTGCCTGAAGTCGGTCGATCGAGGGTACCCATGACGTTGAGCAGGGTCGATTTTCCGCTACCCGAGGGACCGACGACAGCGACCAGTTCGCCGTGGTCGATCCGCACCGACACGTCGTCGAGTGCTCGAACCGGCGGATTCGATGGGTACTCCTTGACAACGTCGCGCAGTTCGAGCGCTGCGGGTCGATGCTGTGGGCCAGGTGCGGGTCTGTGGGACGGTTGGTAGGTGATCATCGAGGGACCACCACAGCGGTGCCGGGATCGATGCCATCGACTTCTACAAGCCCGTCGGTGAACTGCCCCGGATCGACGGCCACGAACTGCGTTGCCCCTCCCCCGGTTGCGACCTCAACCGCGAATCCACCGTCGGCTGTGGCCACCAGTGCGCTTGCAGGCACGACCGTCACTCCAGTGGCCATACGGTCGACAAGCTTGACGGTCACGTCAACCTCCACGAGCCCCTCGACTGATTCGGGGATGTCGCCCAGGCCGATCTCGACGGCGAGCAATGGTTCGGCTTCGGGATCGCCCGCCTCGACCGTCGTGGAACCGGCGATATCGGTCACCGTTCCGACAACGATGGTTCCGTCGGGAAACTCGATGTCGACCTCCTGGCCTTCGGCCATCGCGTCTTGGTCTGCGACCGGAATCGCCGTCAAGACCATTCGGGAGCCCTGGTCGATCGTGGTCGACGCCAGTTCGGTGCCGCTCGCAGTCAGATCGCTGTCGAGCGGACTCGGTGTTGTGAGATCGGTGCCCGCCTCGACCAGCACGATCTCTGAAATCGACACGACGCCGTCGTTGACGACGTCGTCCCATTGGTCCTCGAGGTCATCTTCCCAATCGTTGATGGCTTCAGTCGTCGCTGAGGTGAACTCCTCGTCGACGGTCATTTCTCCATCGGCGTCGTAGCCGAGATCGGCCAGCATCTGTTCAACGGCCGCCACGTCCGGTCCGTCGGCGATGCCGAGGTAGAGGTTTCGTGTGAGCACGAGATCGATGTCGGGTTCAACCATCACGGCGCTAACGGGGATGTCGTCGACGATGTAGATCACCGATCCGTTGGTGACCGCAGAGCTCGTGGACTCAAGTTCGAGGTCACCAGAATGCGCTGCGTAGAACGCGATGACCGTGCTGTTGAGGTTGAGGTTGAGAATGGACGTGCCGGGCTGGACGGTCGCTCCCAGGTCGGTATCGACATCTGACACGGTCGCTGGGCCGTTGAGCACGACGAACGTCGCCGGGTCCAGGCTGCCGGTTTCCTGAAGTCCATAGTGTTCCTGGAATCGGAGCACAGCGTCCTCGGTCGCGCTGTCAAACACCCCATCGACAACGAAACCGGTGTTGACGTCAAGGTCGTCATCGTCCTGGTAGGTGTGAAAACCGAGCGATGCCAGGTTCTCCTCGACGAGACGAACGTCGGTGCCCTCATCACCAGAGGTCAACTGGCGGTAGAGCGGCACGTTCCCATAGACGACCACGACAGGGTCGGCGTCAACGGCGTAGACCGTGTCACCGCGTGACAACACAGTACCTTCGGCGGGGACGTCGGTGACCGTGCCGGTCGCCGTGGCCGTGACGTTGCGGTTTGAGGCGTACTGCAGCGTGCCGGCTAGGTCGGTGTACTCGACGAGGTCGGCTTGAGTTGCTTCGACTGTTTCGAGTGTCGCATCGCCCGGGTCGACCGTTTCCGCATCGTTTCCGGTGCTGGAGAGAACTGCGAGGCCTACCGCCGCGACCCCAGCGAGGGCGGCGGCCCCAATGATCCAACGCCATGGCCATGATCGACGGCCGTTGTCGGCGCCTGGTGTGACGATCGCTGTTGCCTTGCCGGCAACTTCAGGTGCGTTCCCGTTGGGCCTTGGGTCGCGTTGAGGATTCTGTGAGAGAACTGGCATCAGTCGTCTCCCTGCTGTCCGCCTCGGAAACCGCCGAAGAGACCCTGACAGGTTTCCATCACTTCGGCATTGGCGGGATCGCGTGGATCGAAGTCGTCACCGAACAAGAAACCGCCGCCCTGGGCGCCCCCCTCGCTGTTGAAGTTCGGATCGTCGACGTCGACACCGTTGTCTCGGAGACACTGTGCGAACTCCAACAGATTGTCTTCGAACTCTGCGTTGTCGGCGCGGTTCCCGAAGAACGTCGCGCCTTCAAGCACGTCACCACACGTCTCGAACGCTTCCTGGAAGTCCTCCTGGCCGCGGGCGCCGCCGGTACCAGGACCGGTTCCGCCGAACAGGTTCACCGATCCGTCGGCGTTGACGGTCGGGTCCTCCATGTCGACCCCTTGGTCTCGCATACATGCGGCGAACTCGAGGGCGACCTCTTCGTCGGTAGCAGCCGCTTCCTCGTCCTGGCCGGTGTCTCCGTCATCAGTGGTGGAGTCGCCGCCGTCGCCGACTGACACCACCTCGGGAGCAGCGCTGACTTCGTCGGAGGTATCGCTCCCACAAGCTGCGGCCAGTAGGGCGAGGGTGGCCGCAATGGCCCAGAGTGTTTTCATGATCGTGTCCTATCGAAACGGGGCCGTAGTTGGCCGGGGTTCAGTCTGTGACTGTGACCGGCGTCGGTAAGCCGTAGCTGAGAGTCACCTAAGGTTTCGATAAATCTTCGACACTTCACGTCGGCGGCCGGGCCCTGTATCGGTCACTGTGGCTTCACTGAGAAGCCGACTCGTGTCACGACTCCTGGTTCCGACGTTGCCCAGACTGTGCCACCATGGGCTTCGGCGACTTGGGCGACGATCGCGAGCCCGAGGCCAGTTCCAGGCTGGCTTCGTGAACTGTCGGTGCGGAAGAACCGGTCAAAGATGTGGCCGATGTCGCCAGGCGCTATCCCGATACCTTCGTCGATCACTTCAATCCGCCCCCCTTTGGCCGCGATCGTGACGGGGTGGGGATCGGAACTGAACTTGATGGCGTTGTCGACCAGATTTTGTAGTGCCCGTCGGATCATCGTTGGCCGAACGACAGCGGTGGTGTTGTCGGTCTGCACGATGAACTGTCGCCCAGTTGCGACTTCGGTTCGGGTCGCTACTTCGACGATGATGTCATCGAGGGAAACCTCGGCGGCTTCCTCACCAGCGGTCCGAGGGTCGGCCGCCAAGTCCAGGAGCTCGGCCACAAGCGATGAGAGCCGCCCGACGTCATCCACGGAGGCTCGCTGGTGGGTTCGGCGTTCCTCATCGGTCAGGTGCTCGGCACTGGCGAGAAACTCGGTGCGGCCCCGCAACGCGGTGAGCGGGGTTCGAAGCTCGTGGCCGGCGTCGGCGACGAGCCGTCGCTGTTGCTCCCGCCCCACCTGGAGGGCAGACAGCATCCGATTGAACGACTTTGCGAGATGGCCGATCTCATCGTTTCGTTCGAGCTCGATCCGATCTGGTAGGTCGTTCAATTCGCTGAGCCGCCCGGCTGCTTCGGCCAGATGGCCGAGCGGTCGGGCCAGCCACCGACCAACGATCCAACTGGCGATAGCCACAGCAACAAGCCCTAGCCCCGCGGTCACTAGCAGCCGGACGGCTAGATCGGAGAGGGCCTGCTCTTCTGCAGAGATGTCGTTGTAGAACTGGAAGTACGCGACATCATCGGACGAGCCGGCCTGTTGGTCAAGGCCCACGGTCACGTATCGGAAGGTGCTGGGCCCTGCGGTGATCGTGGAGAGCTGCGGTTCGCCTGCGACGGCTAACGCCAGTACTTCGGCCGGTACTTCGAAACGGTGCTCACCGATCGGCATCCCACCGGCCGTGAACAGCTGAACACCGGAATCGTTGTTGGCGAGTGAAAAGATACCCTCGAACCCACTTTCGGGGCCCGGTCGAGTTGTCTCCGCCTGCGGCTCAGGCGCTTGCCGCCGAACACCAGCCTGTACGACAGTCTCGGCCCGCCGCAGGAGCAGCTCATCGGTCGAGGCCCGAACCTCAGCGGCAGCAAGGACCCAAGAGATGCTGGCGACCAGTGAAATCGTGATGAGGCCAAGGACGCCGAAAACCAGGGCTAGCCGCGCGCTCAGTCTCACTCGTTGAGCCTGGCGACATATCCGACGCCGCGGACAGTTTGGACAACTCGGCTGCCTCCGGCGGCCTCGGTCTTCTTCCGGACCTGGGAGACGAACACCTCGAGCGAGTTTGAGTTGCTGGCCGCGTCCAGACCCCAGATCCGCTCATAGAGGACTTCTC
>JBOEHD010000135.1:0-4707 GCA_050633745.1 Acidimicrobiales bacterium | reverse complement strand
GAAAGGTCGATGTGCTTTTTGTCTTCGGTGACGTCGCAGGCGATCGACTTGTAGCAGAGCTCGGAGAGCTTGATACGAAGCTCCTTGGCCGCGATGTGGTTCGGACCGTTGCCGACCATGGCCCAGTAGCGACGACTCGGGGCGTGACGCCCAGCGGCGGCGGCGATAACCGGCCGCAGTTCGAGGGTGGCAGACATGGCGTCTGGCAGGTCTCGCAGGCCGGCCAGGGTGGCCTGGCGCTCGCTCTGGTCGACGGTGACGCCGGGGATGAGCTGAGCGAGCCCATCGGCAAGCAGGAAGCCAGCGGCGATCTGTGAATAGAAGGCCTTGGTGGAGGCGACGCTCATTTCGACGTCTCGACCATCGGAGGTGTAGAGCACACCGTCGGACTTGTCGGCCAGGTCGCTGCCTCGACGGTTGACTATGGCGATCACCGCAGCGCCTCGGGAGCGACACAGGTCGACGGTTCGGTTTGTGTCTGTGGTAGTACCGGACTGGCTGACGGCAACTGCGAGGGTGTCTGACATGTCGTCGCGCAGACGGAAGCCGGAAAGTTCGGTGGCAGTGACGGCGTCGACCGCCACGCCGGAGCCGACCAGCGCATCTTCGATCGCCGCAGCGATGGCCTGACCGGCTACCGCCGCGGTGCCCTGACCGATGACGTGGACCTTGGCGAACTGCCCAGACTGCAGCCGGTTGGCTACCGCCTCGGAGATGGTGTCAACCGGCAGGTTGACGTCCAGCTTGCCACCCTGGTCGACCAGGCGGCCTCGCAGGGTCTTGCGGAACGAAGTCGGTGATTCGCCGATTTCCTTGAGCAGGAAGTGAGGTGCGTCGCCCCGGTCGATGTCTCGTGTGGTGACCGATGGGGTCTTCCACTCATCATCGCTCAGCGGCAGCGGCACGCCGTCGTAGGAGATCCTCGACACACCGGATCGGTCCCCTGCCAGCTCGCCGCTGAGGCGGATGATCTGGCCCTGGCTGGCGGTTGGGTTATCGGGATCGGCAGGGGTTTCGCCGTCCATACGGAAGTAGACGTCGGAATCTTCAACCACGCCGTACGGCTCGGAGGCCACGACGAAGCAGTCTTCAGCCAAACCGACGTATACGCCCTGGCCGCTGCCTCGCAGCGCCAGGTGGACATCGTCGGGCTCGGTGGCGGTGCTGATGCCGATGGCGACAGAACCTTCGAACTGGGCGACAGACGAACGCACCGCTTCGTCGAGGTCGAGACCTTCGGCGAGGCCACGGCTGACCATCGTCGGGATGACCTTGGCGTCGGTTGTGATTTCGGCGGCGATTGAAAGGCCGTCGGAGGCGATGAGGTCGGCGAAGTTGTCGACGTCGCCGTTGAGGGTTGCCGTGACGTACGGCCCGGGATCGGTGTCGCTCTCTTCGCTGTTGACCGGGTGAGCGTTCGGCTCGCTGATGATGCCTACCGACGCCCAGCGGGTGTGGGCCAGGATGACGGCTTCGGCGGTGTCGGCGGCGAGGGCCTTTGCCAGGAGTTGATCGGCGGCGATGGACTTGCGCATCGACGCGGTGTTGTCGCCAAGCTCGCCGATTTCGGCGGCCGCTTTGTAGACGAAGCCGATGTTTCCGTCGACCACCCGTACCGAACCGTCGGCGAACAGCGCGTCGGCCGTGCGCTCGTCCAGCAGGTTCTTCATGGCCGGGGATTCAAGGTCGAGTTGGTGACCTCGGACCAGCACATGAATGCCAGCGGAGTCACGACCACGGACTTCGAGCCGATCTAGGTTGCTCAACGCCTGTTGAATGCTGAACATGGCGGCCAGCGGAGCGCCAGACAGATCGGAGCCGCCAAGGGTGGCAACCTCTGTGGCGGCCCGGAGCCGGTCTCGTTCGATGGCCCAGAGCGCATCCTTGGCCTCGACCAGTGCGCCGTTGACCGCTTCCAAATGGGGAAGCTCATCGCCCTGTGCTTCTAGGTGCTGCTCGACGAGCTCGACCTTGTCGTTGATGGCGGTGAGCGCATCGGCGATCCCGGCGACGAACTCCGATGAGGAAAGCATGGCGGCCAGTCCGGCCTCGCCCCGCAGTTGCTGGTCGACCGCGCCCAAGGTTGTGGCGGCTGCCGTTAGCTGTTCGGCAAGGTCGGCTTGGGCCGCGGCGGGGAACTCCGCCGCTGCTCTTTTGGTTTCCGACAGCAGGTGATCGATGTCGGGCAATGCCCGCTTAGTCCTACGTCTTACTATGGCGATGATTCCACACATGGTGATTCTTCCTCCGAGTTCTTTGCACTCTCGGGCCGCAGGGGGTGCGGTGGTTGGTGAGAATAGTGGTGAGACCTGAAATCCAAGGGTCAGCCCAAGGTGAAACTCCGAGGAGCCGTGAAACCCTGAGCGAGCAGTCGTCGTTGGCCGCCGGATTGAAGTGTCTTGTCAGTTCCCAGTGTATGTAACAGGAGCGCCCAGGACCGTGCGTGAAATGTACCCAAACCCCGCTCGGGGCCTGGGGCTTTGGTATCAATTAGTACTAGTGCTTATGGTCTTTTGGCACGTGTAGTCCCCTAGACGCCAAAATGTTGTTTGGCCGAAGTGACCAAATGATCGCATGCCGACCGGGCGGTCTCGGCATCGATATGTTCCACCATGATCCGCAGCAAAGGCTCGGTTCCCGACGCCCTGACCAGAACCCGTCCGTCCTCGCCAAAGCCCGCTTCAACCTCTGCCACCTGCTCAGCCAGGGCTGATGCAGGGTCGGCTTCTCGCCGAGCGAGGCGGACGTTTTCGAGCACCTGTGGTACCCGGGTCATGATCTGCGCCGCAAGCTCTGAGAGCGGACGACCGGACCGGACCACAACATCGAGCAATTGCACGCCGGTGAGCACGCCATCGCCAGTCGATGCCAGATCGCGGCAAATCACATGGCCAGACTGCTCTCCCCCGAGGGAGAGTTTGTTGTCGTCGAGAGCGGCCAACACGTAGCGGTCGCCAACGCCGGTTGCCATAACCTTGATGCCCTGTTGAGCCATCGCTCGGTGGAACCCGAGGTTGGTCATGACCGTTACCACAACGGTGTTTTCTCGTAGCCGCCCGGTCTTGGCCCAATCGGCGGCCAGGATGCCGAGCACCCGGTCGCCATCGACGACATTGCCCTGATCGTCAACCGCTATGAGACGGTCGGCGTCGCCATCGAAGGCCAGCCCAGCAGCGGCTCCAAGCTCAACAACCTTGGCCTGAAGCGCAGCGGTGTTGGTCGAGCCGAAGCCTTCATTGATATTGACGCCGTTCGGTTGGTCGCCGATCACGACGACCTCTGCACCTAGCCGCTGGAACGGGATCGCTCCCAGAGTAGAGGCGGCACCATTGGCGCAGTCGATGACCAGTTTGGTTCCGGCCAGAGCGTTTGGCTCGGCCGAACCGCTGATCAAGTCGACCCATCCATCGACCCCAGCAGGATGCAGGCTGGTTCCGACCTGCGCTGACCGGGGTTTACCAACCTCGCCGGTCGACTGCAGCAGTTCGAGGTAACGCTTCTCTATTGTCGCTTCGAGTTCATCCCGCAGCTTCAACCCACCGGGGGCAAACAGCTTGATGCCGTTGTCGGTGAACGGGTTATGGGAAGCGGAGATCATCGCTCCCGCTGCTCCCCTGGCGGCCGCAGCCCAAGCCACGGCCGGCGTGGGCACGATCCCCAACGATTCGACGTCGGTTCCGGCGGAACAGATGCCGGCCATGAGGGCAGCCTCAAGCATGGGCCCAGAGGCCCGAGTGTCGGCCCCGATAACGAAGAGTTCGCTTTCGAGAACCTCAGCTGCGGCGCGCCCGAGCGCCACCGCTATTTCAGCAGTGAGTTCGGTATTGGCAACGCCGCGGATTCCGTCGGTGCCGAACTGAAGGGCCATGACAGATAGTCCGCTGTAAGCCGACGGAGTCCGTCGATTTACCGCTTCGAGTACTGCGGAGCCTTACGGGCCTTCTTGAGGCCGTACTNNCCTTCTTGCGAGGATCTCGAGTAAGTAGACCGGCCGACTTTACGTTGGCCCGGTCTTCAGGGTTGATATCGATCAGCGCACGAGTAATTCCGAGCCGCATCGCTCCGGCCTGGCCGGAAAGGCCACCGCCGCAAAGGGTGACGGCAATGTCGTAGGACTCTTCGGTGCTGGTGAGCCGGAGCGGCTCGGTGATCACCTGACGGTGAACAGCAGAGGGGAAGTAGTCATCGAACTTGCGGCCATTGGCCGTAATCTCTCCGGTACCCGGGGTGAGCCGGACACGGGCGATGGCTTGCTTGCGACGGCCGGTTGCTTGAACGGTTGACACGATGATCTGTTCCTTTAGTTCCTGCTGGATTCTGGCTGTCGCTGATTAGCGCTGACGGATGGCGCCGGGGATTTCCATCGGCGTCGGTTGCTGTGCGGAATGGGGGTGAGTCGGTCCGGCGTAGACCTTGAGCTTGGTTGCCTGCTGGCGACCGAGCCGGTTCTTGGGGATCATGCCGACGATCGAGCCACGAATGGCATCGGCCGGACGCTTCTCAAGCATGTCACCGTATGACCGGCTCCTGAGCCCGCCCGGGTAGCCGGAGTGATGATGGATCTGCTTCTTCTCAGCTTTATCCGAAGTCAGCACGATCTTCTCGGCGTTGATGATGATCACGTGATCGCCGGTGTCGATGTGTGGTGCGAAGGTCGGCTTGTGCTTGCCCCGCAGGATGCGGGCCACCTCGGTGGCCATGCGACCG
>JBOEHD010000134.1:0-4101 GCA_050633745.1 Acidimicrobiales bacterium | reverse complement strand
TGGCCGTGAAGATGGTCGCCACCAACAAGCAGGCGCGACGTAACTACGAGATCACCGAAACCTTTGAGGCCGGGATCGTTCTGCGCGGCAGCGAAGTGAAGTCACTACGCGAGTCCAAGGTTCAGATCAGCGAAGCCTACGCCCGCTTCGAACAGGGCGAACTGTGGCTGGTCGGCCTGCATATCTCCCCATACTCCCGAGCCAGTAGTCACCACGTCAGCGAGCCGCTACGGAAGCGCAAACTGCTGCTTCACCGGGCCGAACTCGATCGACTTAATTCCAAAACCGAGCAGGATCATCTCGCTCTGGTTCCCATGGCGCTGTACTTCAAGGGCAATCGGGCCAAGCTCGAAGTCGGGGTTGGACGAGGTCGCAAAACGGTCGACAAACGTCAGATGATCGCCAAACGAGACGCCGATCTCGAGGCCAGGCGAGAACTCTCCCGCCGCAACAGAGGCTGAGTTACCTCCGGTCCGGTCCCAACGATCAACCGCAGCAAACAGCGCCATCGGCCTGAGTTACCAGGTCAGCCCAGCCGATACGCCGAACAACCGACGAGCGCGGCGGCTACAGTTGATAGGCAATCGATCCTCAACGAGGGTCGATGGACTGCTCCTTGACATCGCTGGTACACACCACTTTTCGCCAGAATCTCTGATTCGGCGGTCTCTTACACGTCCACCCGACTCGGGGTTAGATCTCGGGGCTGATCGGTTTCGACGTCGAGACGAGAAGTCGTTTGTGCGACCCGAGTTGCTCAGACTCGTTAAACGGGGTTTTTTAGAAGCGGCACAAAAGCTGACTTCGCTCTCGTAGCCTAATTTATTAGGTAACTAGAGGAACATCGCGAGCCGTGAGGCCACGCGGGGTCTGATCACTACAACCCGGCAACAGAAGTAGGGATGGACGGCGGGAAAGACCGCTGACAGCAGGCAAAGACCGCTGACATCTGGGAAAGACCAGGCGGCTGGAGCCTTAGGGATCCAATTGACCCGGCAGTGCAGCGGCCGTATAGCTGTGTCTCGGGAATGGTCGTAGCGTGAGCGGTAACTCCTCGACGGACGGGGGTTCGATTCCCCCCAGCTCCACTAAATCCGTACCAGCGAGCGAAGATGTCAGGTTGTGGCGAAGCGTTGTCCATTCGGGCCGTTTCCGTGCAAGCTTTATCAATGACTCCGGCGAAAGCGGCGAAAAGGCCATGATTCCGGCCCAACCGGTCGATAGCAACCTAAATCCACCCCTGGCGATCGGCAGCGGCATCGCCGCTGGCCTGTTCACCCTTGCGGCCATTGCTGGCATTCTGTGGGTTGCTGGCTCCAGCGATAGTCCGAGCGAGGCCTCGGCCCCCCAGTCTCGTATCGGAAGCATAGTTCCCAACGCTGATCTCGAAAGAGGCGATTGCTTCGATTTCACCGCAGGCAGCAGCACCATTCGGCAGTTCCGAATCGCCGACTGCGAAACATCCCACCTTGCGCAGGTCAGCGCCAAGGTCAGCCATCCAGCTGCCGGTGCGGCCTACCCCGGCGCCGACTCGATGCAGGCCTGGATCGCCGACCAATGCACGACCCTCAGCGAAGAGTTCATCGGAACTCCGATCCTCGAAACCACCCTTGACAGCGGCTCGATACTGCCCGACTTCGATGATTGGTCTGGCGGCGATGCCTCCGCCTCCTGCTATGTGAGACGGCTCAAATCGGCCACCTTCACCACCTCGGCCGAAGGCGCTGGCGGCAACTTCCCACGGGGCGACGAGGTTGTGGTTTCGCGGCTGATCAACGGCGACTGCTTCTCACCGACCGATGGCACGAACAGCTACGACCTGAACAGCAACAGCCCGGTCATGGTGGTGCCATGCGATGCCGAGCATAACGGGGTCTTCTTTGGTCGAACCACCCTCGACTTCCCAATCGGGGCCATCTTCCCCGGCGAGGACGAGGTCGGCACGGCCACCAGCCAACGCTGCAGCGGCCTGTTCGCCGATCACTTCAACAAGAGTTCCGATGGGTTCAACTACCGCTACTGGCGACCGAACCGACAGAGCTGGGATCTCGACGATCGGGTAGTTCTCTGTGCGGTGCTCGATACCAACCCGCTCGTCGAGCGTTTCGACCCCGGCGTTTACCAGCGGTTCTTTGATCTGCCGACCGGCGACTGCTTCAACCTCGGCCCCGAAGAAGATGACGAGTCGCTTCGCCTCGATGACCAGGTGCGCACGGTCGACTGCAACGAGCTCCACGTCGGGCAGATGATCGGCAGCGGCGAGCTGGAACTCGACCTGGCCGAACCGTTCCCCGAGGGCGAACGGATTCAGCAGTTGGCAGGCGGCGAATGTGAGCAGCTCTTCGTCGAGTTCGTCGGCACATCACCGTATGAGTCCGACCTCGGCCGCTTCCCGTTCTGGTACCCGAACGAACCGGGGTGGGAGGACGGCGACAGACGCTATGCCTGCGCCTTCCTCGAAAAGACTCCCCGGTCCGAATCGTTGATGCAGGCCGACGCCTAGGCTCACGAAAAGTCTGGCTCGTCCCAGAAGGGGAAGATTTCGGGGGTGTCCTCCGAAGGCTTCATCGTCCATTCCGGTGCCCGCTTCTCAAGGAAGCTGACCACACCTTCGCGGGCATCGGGCATACGACCGAGCGCTTGGATCGCTCGCGAATCGGCTCGATGGGATTGCATGGGGTGATCAAAGGTGAGGCCTCGCCACAGCATCTGACGGGTCAGAGCGACCGATACCGGCGCCGCGCTCTCGGCGATCTCAGCTGCGATGGCATTGGCCCGCTCAAGCAACTGATCGTCTGGCACTACCTCCACAAGGCCCCCTCGCTCAGCTTCGGCTGCGTCGAAGACTCGGCCGGAGTAGCACCATTGGGCTGCCTGACTGATGCCGACGACCCGGGGAAGAAACCACGAGGAGCAGGCCTCCGGAACGATGCCCCGCCTGGCGAAAACGAATCCGACCCTGGCGCCTTCGCCAGCCAGCCGAATATCCATCGGCAACGTCATCGTTATCCCGACCCCAACCGCCGGGCCGTTGATGGCGGCGATGATCGGCTTCGTTAGCTGGAAGATACGAAGACTCACCAGGCCACCGCCATCGCGGTTGACGGCGTTCGGGTCGCGGCCCTGGGCATTGGCGTCGAACGTTTTATCTCCAGACTCCAGATCGGCACCGGCGCAGAAACCCCGCCCGGCGCCGGTCATGATCACCGCTCGCACATTGTCATCGGCATCGATCTCATCGAAGAGACCCAGCAGCTCGTCACCCATGTTGCGGTTGAAGGCGTTGAGACGATCGGGACGATTGAGGGTGATGGTGGCAACATGCCCGTCGACCTCGTACAGCAGGGTTTCATAGCTCATAGACCCGTTGTACTACGACTGGGCAGCCACGGAAAATGGGCGCAGAGACAGCATCACGACGACCGTGGCGAAGACCGTCGCAAGACCCTGGCCAGGCTTGCCACGAAGCCCACAAAAAGCTCAGGTAGTAGTCACCGTTGTTAGGCCGTAGAAAGTAACCATGACTGAGAGCGTGACAGAACCCAAGAGTGGTGCCGACCTCGGGCTGATTGGTTTGGCCGTCATGGGTCAGAACCTGGCTCTCAATTTCACCGACCACGGCTACACCGTCGCGGTATATAACCGGACGACCGCCACCACCCACGAGTTCCTCAGCGGCCCCGGTGACGGACATACCCTCGTGGGCTGCGATGATTTGCAGTCGTTCGTGGCGGCCATCGCCAGACCTCGACGGATCGTGCTTATGGTCAAGGCCGGCTTGGTCGTCGACATGGTTATCGATCAGCTGCGGCCTCTTCTCGACGCCGGTGATGTGATAATCGACGGCGGTAACTCGCTGTTCTCCGACTCGCAGCGCCGGGTGGACGAACTAGCGGCCGCTGGGCTGCTGTTTGTCGGTTCCGGGGTCTCGGGCGGCGAGGAGGGCGCCAGAAACGGGCCATCGATCATGCCCGGCGGCGCCGAGGCCGCTCGCGAGCTCGTGATGCCGATGTTGCAGGCCGTGGCGGCCAAAGCCGACGATGGTGCCCCCTGCGCCGAATGGTTGGGCCGAGGCGGAGCGGGCCACTACGTCAAGATGGT
>JBOEHD010000133.1:0-12027 GCA_050633745.1 Acidimicrobiales bacterium | reverse complement strand
TCGGCTCCCAGCGAAGGGGGCTTTGTGTGAGTACACAGCAAATTGAGGACCTGTGGCATATGAGGGCTGCGTGCCGCGGACCGCATAACAGTATCTTTTTCCCACCGACCCGAATGGAGCGGCGACCGGACAAGCGCCGGCGTGAACAGCGGGCAAAAGAGATTTGCGCCGACTGCATCGTTCAAAACGAGTGCCGAGATTACGCATTCAAGATCGGCGAGCAGCACGGAATCTGGGGTGGACTGACCGAAAAAGAACGTCGGGCACTTCACCTCTCCGAGCAATAACGGGCACTGGGTCACCGGTTTGGGGAGAGGCCGGTGACCCGGATGCCATTGTCTCGTGGCAGAACCGCTGCGGAATCTAGCTTGAAGGGTCTGGCATTCTGGGCCCGGCGATGCGCACGTCTTCGCGCCGCCTGGTGACACCGGTTCCGTCGAGCTGCGCCAAAAGCGGAAGAGCGAACTTGCGGGTGGTGCCAAGTAGATCTCGGATCTCAGCCACGGTCAGCCCCGATGGCTTTTCGGCCAGTGCTGCGCCGAGCAGCGCGATGGCCTTGTCGATCGCGGTCTTTGCGAAGTAGACGCCGTCGTTCTCGATGACGGTGCCACGGCGCACCAGCTCACGAAGTTCGCCGCGGTCAACGCCGCTGGCATCGGGCGGAGCGAACGGCTCAGCGGCCAGCGCCAAGACCCAGGGGTGATCGGCTAGCGGGTCGGCAACCTCGCCGATGGTGGCTCGCCCGTTCGCCACCTGGACCTCTTCCAACAGCGGAATCACCGCCCGCTGATGGTCATCGAGCGAAGCGACGTCGAGGCCGAGGGCGTCGACCTCTCCGATGGCCTCCAGAACCGACTGTTTCGCCTGTTCCAGCTGTTCTGGGTCGACCACCCAGTTGCCGACGGTGGGTTCGATAACCTCGCCGGTCAGACGCCCGAGGTGGGCGGCATCGACCCAACCACGTTCGGTAACCAGCCGCTCGATCGAGCGATCTGGATTGGCTTTCGACGCTGGCAGCACCGGATCGATATCGAGGACCTCGCCGCCACCAACCGTTTCATCTCGACCGCTCTCACGGAGGATGAACCGATCCCCCGGCAGCAGCGGCACTTTCCGGTTGAGGTACAGCCGCACAAGGCCTGTGCCCCCCGGCTCGATCCTGGCGGCCTGTAGTACCCGAACCTTGGCTGGGAACTCTCCGGAGCCGATATAGGCGGCGTAGGCGCCCCGCCTGGTCATCGGATGCGACAGGCTCTCAAGAACGGTCAGTTCGGCATCGACGATGGCGCTGTGATGCCATTCGTCCGGCCGCACCAGTACATCGCCGCGGCTGACGTCGGCATGGCCGATACCGGTCAGGTTCACCGCCACACGATTTCCCGGCTCGACCTCGTTCAGGTCGGTGTGATGCGACTGCAGGCCACGGATACGCACCGACTTCGCCGCTGGCACCACCTCGAGCTCTTCTGACACCGCTACCCGGCCGCCGGTCAGCGTGCCGGTAACCACGGTTCCCGCTCCGGCCGGGGCGAATGAGCGATCGATCCACAGCCGGGGCGTGCGCTCTACCCGGTTCTGCCCAACCTCGGCCACCACCCGATCCAGCGCCGCTCGTAGCTCATCGATACCAAGCGCCTCGGGGGCGGAAACACCGACGATTTCGGCGTGCTCTAGGAACGTGCCCGCCACCTGCTCTTCGACGTCGAGCTTGGCCAGCTCGAACAGTTCCTCGTCGACCTGATCGATCTTGGTGAGCGCGATCACTCCCCGGGTCAGTCCGAGCAGGCTGAGGATGCGAAGGTGTTCCTCCGACTGCGGTTTCCAGCCCTCGGTGGCCGCCACGACGAACAGGCAGCCATCGACCGCACCGACACCGGAAAGCATGTTGCGGAGAAAACGAATGTGCCCCGGCACGTCGATGAACGACAGGTCGTTGCCCGATGGCAGCGTGGTGTTGGCGAATCCGAGGTCGATGGTCAAGCCGCGAGACTTCTCTTCGTCCCAGCGGTCGGGGTCGGTGCCGGTGAGCCGCAGTACCAGGGTGGACTTGCCGTGGTCGACGTGGCCCGCGGTGGCGATGACCGTCACAGCTGCGACAGCCCGGCGATGATTTGGTTGTCGTCGGCCGGGTCGATGGTTCGCATATCGAGAATGGTCGAGCCCTGATCGACCCGGGCCACGATCGGTCGCTCGGCGGCCCGGAGCTGTTCGGTGACATCACGGTTGACTCGGATGCCGAAACTGGGGAACGTCACCGTCGGCAGTGTGCCGCCGCCGGGCACCGCTTCGGTTGCCGTCGGTTTGATGCTGAGCGTCGAGCCGTTGACGTTCTCGCAGATCGCCTTGGCCCGTGCTTCGAGCTCGGAGATATCGGCGACCGCCATGCGCCAGAAACCGATGTCGTCGCCTCGGCGGTCGAGGTAGGCCAGCGTTACCGCCTGCATGGCCTGGAGGACGAGGTCGCCGGGACGTAACGCCCGGGCCAGCGGGTGTTTACCGCAGCGTTCGACCAGGTCGCGGTTGCCTGCGATGATGCCGGCCTGTGGTCCGCCGAACAGTTTGTCGCCGCTGAACAGCACCAGGTCGGCGCCGGCCTCAAGGGTTTGTTTCGCCGCAGGCTCGTCGGCCAGCCACTTCGGCGGCGGCCCGGTCAACCAGGGGCAGGCGGCGTCGAGCAAGCCGGAGCCGATGTCGGCCACGATGGCCACATCAGGGTGATCTGAATCCGAGTCCTGACCGGAATGAAAGGCCTGATGTAGTTCGTCGATCTCGACGTCTTCGGTGAAGCCGACGATCTCATAGTTCGAACGATGGACCTTGAGAACCATGCCCAGGTCTTCGTCGTCGGCGGCCGCCTGGGTGTAGTCAGAAAGTCGGGATCGGTTGGTTGTGCCAACCTCGACCAGCCGGGCGCCCGACTGGCGCATTACGTCTGGAATGCGGAAGCCGCCACCGATCTCCACCATCTCGCCTCGGCTGACCGCCACCCCTCGACCGGCTCCAAGGGCGGCCAGGGTCAGCAGCACGGCCCCGGCGCAGTTGTTGACCACCATCGCCGCCTCGGCGCCGCAGGCAGTGGCCAGGGTGTCGCCGACTGCACGCTGTCTGCTGCCGCGGCGACCGGATTCAAGGCTGAGTTCCAGGTTCGAATAGGAGGCCGCGACGTCGATCCCGAACGGCGCCCGACCGAGGTTGGTGTGCAGCAACACTCCGGTGGCATTGATAACCGGGGTCAACATCGAGCGTTTGCGAGCTCTGGCCATGACGTCGGCCTCGGATACCCGGTCTTCGGCGATCGCCGATCGGGCAACCTCGACCAGGATCGGGTGCGGTAGATCCTGATGTTTGAGCGAGCGAGCCAGCTGATCTACCGACGGGGGACGAGCCACCTGCATAGGCTACCGGCCCGCTTAGAGCAGGGGGTCCGGCTTGGCCCGCAAACCAGCAGAGTCGGCTTGAGAGGGCCGCCCGGTAGAATGGAGGGCCATGTTCACGAGGTCTGCTCCGGTCTTGATGAGATCTGCCCCGATCTTGGTCGCGGCGGCTTTGGCGCAACTCTCACTTTTTGTACTTGCCGTCGGGCTCATCGATGTGTTGCTATTGATACCGGTGGTCGTGGCGTCCTCAGCATTTGGCGTGTTTGTTCTTGTCCGGTGGAAGTCCGGATTCTCTCAGCGACCGTCGGTCTATGCCGGTGCTTCCCAAGGCCAGCAACCCCGCTTTGCCAGTAGCGACATGCGAGTTCCACGAGATCGCAGCGGCCTAGTACCAACCCTTCTCAACTCTCTAACCAGCTCATTTACTGGGTTTTCTCAGGTTTTCCCGGTCCAAGCGCTCGTGGCGCTGCCGATCGGATCGAATATCTCCCGGCTCCAGCCGGTGAACACCGAGGCGGCCAAGTTAGCCGACCCGAATCGAGCCACTCGGCGGCGTGATGTCGTCGATCAAGGCTCCGCAAACAAGGGCCCTTTCCGGGTCCTCATGCAATCCGTCAGCTCGCCCAGAGCTGCGCTGACCTACCCTGTGATGAGGAGATTTTCGTGTCAGTGACCGAAGAACCAGTACTACCGCCACCGATCACCCCAGGCGTTGCTCGGGCTCTTAGCCCGCTTGTGCGTCGTATCGCATGCGAAGGGGATGACGGCGAGGCGGGCCTCAACACATACTTGATCGGGATCGATGAGATCGTGATTATCGATCCTGGACCTGGGGATGCAAGCCATCTCGACGTTCTCTGCGGCTGCGGCGGCGACCGTATTCGTTGGATCGTGTTGACCGACACAGACGCTGCCTACTCCGCAGGAGCGCAGGAACTGAAGGAACGCACCGGAGCCGAGCTGGTAGCCCCAGCGGGGTTTGACGGGGCCGACGACGTGCTTGGCGATGGCTACAAGATCGATGCCACCGAGTTCCGAATTACTGCGGTCGCCATCGATGATGGCTCCGACGGTCGGTTCTCGTTTGTGCTTGAGCAGGAGCGCACGCTTCTGGCAGGCGATCACGTCACCGAGGAGGGCGCTCCGGCGACCCTTCCCGAGAAGGTGAAGTCGTATCGCATCAAGTCGATTGCACCCGGCCACGGCCAGTACATCGAGAACGCCTCCTCGGTTCTGTAGACCGGCGGTCCTGTAGGCCAGCCGTTCTGTAGCTCGGCTGCTTCGGCAGGCCGGACCCAAAAACTAGACTGGCCCCGTCCATCGGACGGGGCCAGTGCTATTTCTACGCCAGCCGAAGCGAGGCGCAGTGAGTTCTATCTAGTGAGCTCTGGTGCGTTCGTATGCTGTTAAGCGATTAGGAGAACGACTGGCCGCAGCCGCACGTGCGCTGGGCATTGGGATTGTCGATCGAGAAGCCGGTCTGCTGGAGGCCGTCTTTGTAGTCGAGAGTGGCGCCAACCAGGAGCTGTGCGCTCGTCGGATCGACGATGACTCGCACGCCACCGAAGTCGGTGAGCTTGTCTTCGTCGGCTGATTCGCCGTCGAAGAACATTTCGTAGCTGAAGCCCGAGCATCCGCCGGGGCGAACCGCCACGCGCAGTGCCAACGATTCATCGTTTTCCTGCTCGAGTAGTTCCTTGACCTTGGCTGCGGCCGATTCGGTTACTGTGATCACGCCTTACCTCCTGCTGGGTCTACTGATTCTACCCAATTCTGGGCGGAGAACGCTATTGCCGGTCGGTCAGCTGCCGGCGGTTGTCAGGTAGCTACCCGACGGGTTACGAGTCGGCCGGGGCTTCGCCTTCGACCCGTTCGACCGTTATCGACTGCCTGACGAACCGTGAAGATGGGATCAGCATGGTCTCGCCGGAAGACTTCGATAGTTCGACTGCTGTTGGGTGGATGGCCAGCACAACGCCGCGGCTGCCGCCAACCTCAACCGTGTCACCCTGGCTGATTAGCCGCTTCAGGGCTCTGGTGGCCGCTACTTCTCTAGCCACGCCGTTGCCGCCAAGGCCGACCAGCAAGGTAAGGCTGGCGGCAATCCCGAAGAACACCGCGGCAACACCGAGGTTGACCACGTCGGTGTTGATGCCAAGCTGGCTAACCGCCAGGAGAGCGGCCAGGGTTACGATCGCACCCTTCACCAACGAGTTGGCCTGCCGTTGGGTCTGTAACGGAAGCCGGCCGAGTGCCTGGCTCATCGCGGTGGTGGCGAACGACGAAAGAACGTTGGCGGCGATGATGATGATCGCTGCGGTCATCAACTTGGGGATGAAATCGATGGCGTCGGTCTTGAGCTTGTCGAGCGAATCGGGCTGGACGATGCCGAGCGCCACCACGAGGCCGAGGACTATGCCGACGGAAAGGGCCAGGCTGGCCAGTGGTTTCGCCACATTCTGGATCGCCTCAGGCCGCTTCGGTGAACCGATGACCGCGTAAACGATGCGCGACGCCACCAGCCCAACGATCAGGCCGCCGAACAGCGCGGCAATCACTAATATCCAATCACTCATCGACCGGGTCCTCCGTCAGTAACAGCTTCGACGTTTCCAGGCCTGCCCCAAAGAGGTCGCTGACAACATCCAGCACCACTCTAGAGTCAAGGCGAGCCGCAACCCGCCGTTCAAGCCTGTCCGACAAGTCTGGTGGCAGTTCGTAAACCGCGGCGAGAGCGTCACCGAGAGACAAGTCGTCGCTGACGTCGAGGCCTTCGATGACCGCGGCGCATCGTTGGCATGTGTCGAGATGGGAGTCGATCTTGGACTCTTCAGCGTTGTCCAGCCACTGCTGGAGGGCGCGTTTGCTGGGGTGTCTGAAAAACATCAGCTCCACTCCCTCAGCGCCGAACTCAGCCGCCTTCGTGCTCTCAGGAGCCGGGTTTTCACCGTCGGCAGAGGCACATCGAGTACCCGAGCGATCTCCTCGTATGCCATTCCTTCGAGTTCTCGCAGCACAACGATGCTGCGGGAAAGCTCATCGAGCATGTCGAGAGCTTCGACGAACTCCGACATGACGAGGCCGCTCTGGACTCTAGATTCGACCGAACGTTCCGGCTTGGTTTCCTCTTCGGGGAACTCCTGCGGATCGATAACGATGGCCCGCCGCTGGCGCAGCGTCGAAATAGCTGTGTTGTGGGTTATTCGAAGAACCCAGCTTCGCAGCGACGAGTCGCCCCGGAATGACGGCAGGGCCAACCAGGCCTTCACCAGGGTTTCCTGGGCGACGTCTTCGGCTAATGACTTGTCACGGACAACCGAGAGGGCGAGGCGGTAAATAGCGTCGCCGTGTTCCACCACCAGATTGTGGAGGTCGTCGGGGTCGCCAGCGTCCTTTGAGGCGTCTTTACTGCGACCTTTGCCCTGGACGCCGCCGAGGCGTGCATCCCCAGCTTGCTGGCTCACAGGCTCCAACGCCCAGAGTTTGGGCGCTAGGCGAAGAATCTTCGTCACATTATGCAAGACGCCCTGGCTCTCAAATCGGTCGCGAACATTCCGGACCTTAGTCGGCCAACGTAAGAACCGCTCCGAGAACAAGTTGAAATCTAAAGCTTTTGCCCAGGATTAAAGTCTTGCGACGAGAAAGTTCGCGACCAAATGCTGCAACTAGCGTCTATTCCAATGCCGGGCAGCCAACAAGGGTCTGACCGGTTCCCAATACATGGAGTTAACAATGCTTGCTCAAGATGCTGTTGACGAGGGCCTCGACATCGTCGATTCTCTCCAAACCGGAATCACAGACTTTTTCAGTCAACTGTTCGGATTCTTGCCGAATCTGATCGGCTTTCTGGCCATCCTGTTCATCGGTTGGTTCGTCGCACGATTCGTAACGCGTTTGGTTCGCCGTCTCTTCAAGGCGATTAATCTCGACCATTACCTCGATCGTGCCGGAATTGGCGGTCCACTAGAGCGGGCCGGCTACGCCGACAGCGGTCGATTCGTCGCCAAACTGTTCTACTACATGGTCATGCTGATCGTGCTGAAGCTTGCCTTCGGCGCTCTCGACATCGATGCGCTCAACGAGCCGTTCGACCAGCTGATCACGTGGATTCCCAAGGCGCTCGTCGCCCTAGTCCTCATCGTCATCGGTGGCATCGTGGCCAACGTGGTGAAGGAACTGGTTGCAGGCGTCACCGCTGGTCAGTCATACAGCGGCATCGCAACCACAATTGCCGGGATCGCCGTTTGGATGATCTTCGGTCTGGCCGCACTCGACCAGGCTCAGATTGCCGGCGATCTCGTCGACACCCTGACCACCGCAGTCTTCGCCAGCCTTAGCGCCATCCTCATCATCAAGTTCGGTGTCGGTGGAATCTGGGCAGCACGTGACCGCTTCTGGCCGGGCGTGTACGACAGCATTGCCGACAGCACCAAGACCCCGCCACAGGCTCAGGGCTAGTAGCTGCGAGATCTCCTGGGCTGGCCCTCAGCGGCTCAGGATGACGGGGTGTTGTCTGGATGGGCGATTCGGACAACACCCCAACCTTCTCCAATCGCCGATCTGGCGAATGGATCCGAGGATCGACTTGGTGGGTGTAGGGCTACATCCACCGGGTCGACCTTTCTGAGGTTTTAGAAGCAGTACTTCAAGGATCTACTGCGAAGAACGGCGAACCGCTGACTCGATCAAAGAGCAGCGAGGGCGTCCGCCAGTTCTGAGCTGTCGAATAGGTTGTCGAGCCGATCGACAAGCACCCCGTCGCTACCGACGAGGAACAGCGATGGTTCGAACTCGAGCCCTATGGCCTGCAGCGCTGGGGCGACCTGAATATCCGGGTCGAGGTAGTTTCCTCCGACTTCATCGGAGTTGGCGTAAACCTCGGCATGGATGAACTCGATGTGGGGGAACGCCCCGCTCTGTGCGATCAGGGTTTCCAACACCGGCCCGCAGTATGCGGTTTGGCATACCGCCGGGGTGGCGACCAGCAGGGCCATCGGCCGTCCGGCGGCTAACGCAGTTGCCGCGCTGGTGGCGTGAAATGGGCACTGCTCGATCCTGGTGCAGAGGCGATCAACACCAGCGAGGTCATCGACCGTTGGGGTTACCACCGACGGGAACTTGTCGCCGACCAGAGGCAGCGACGTATCGTCCGGATCGAACATCTGGATCGGCAACTGCAGGTCGTGACCCTCGATGGTGATGGCCAGGTCGTAGATGCCAGGCTCGGGGAGTTCGGCCCGCAGCGGGTAGTAGCGGAAGATGTTGGCGTGCTGATGATCGGGGTCTGGATTGCCGACATGGTCATGGTCGACAACGTGGCCGGCGACCGTTGTTTCGTACGCCACTTCCCCGTCACGGAGGATGATCACGTCGAGTATGTCGTCGTCTGGTGGGAGCGCTACTTGGCTCTGGTCCAGCGATGGATTGGAAGCGGCGACGCCGAAGGTGATGCGTTGCATCCGGCCCGACACCAACACCCGATCGTTGGCGAACATCGGCACGAGTATGGGGGCCGCTGCTTCATCGTTTGAACAGGCCGCTAACAGGGTCGCCGCGGCGCCGAGCACCGGCAACCCCAGGGTCGCTCCCGATCCGTACGCTGCGGAGCGGCTTAGGAACCGACGGCGGGAGAATCGACCGCTGGAGAATCTACTGCGGTGTCGGGCTGGATTTGATCCCGGATTAGAAGGCTTCTCTGCCACCGAACCGACCGTATCGGGCCAACTACGTCGGCGCGGCACCGTATCCTCCGTAGTTGTGTCACAGCAGCAAGCACCATCCGAACCGACGCAGCCGCCACGGGCAGTACTGCAACTCACGGTAAATGGGGACCAGGTTGAGGTCCCCGACGCCGGAGAGACGCTCCTGGCGGTTCTGCGTGACCGTTTGGGCGTCACCTCGGCCAAAGATGGTTGTAGTCCTCAGGGGCAGTGTGGCTGCTGCACCGTGCTGGTGGACGGCAGCCCTCGGGTTGCCTGTGTAACGCCCGCTCGGCGGGTTCGGGGCCGGGTCATCGAAACCCTCGAAGGCCTCGATGTCGACCGAACGGCTCGTTGGGGCGACGCCTTCTGTGCCGCAGGTGGAAGCCAGTGCGGGTTCTGTACGCCGGGCATCATCGTGCGGCTCGACGCGCTGAGCCAAAAGTTGGAAGCCGAGGCCGAATCGGCGCAACCTTCAGGCGCCGGGGTTGCTTCTGATGCGCTCGATCAGGCGCTGCTCGCTCACCTGTGCCGCTGCACCGGCTGGCAGACGATTCACGAAGCGTGGCAGCTGTTCACAAGTGCCGACTCGGAACTCGCCGGTGGTGGGTTCGGTCCCGACCGCACTCCGGAAAATGCGGCTGCTCGGGCGGCAATCGAGGGTGGAGCGGCCCAGGTGGTTTCGCCTGAGGTGGCGCTCGGTCGTGGCGGGTTTGCCGCCGATACCGCTCCAGACGGTGCACTGATTGCGGTGCTCGACGCCGCAGGCCAATGGGTGGTGGCCGAGAATCTGACCGAGGCTCAGGCCGCAGCGGGCAAGGTGCAGGGTCGCCGAACCACCGCCCAACATCGTTGGCCTCTCGAGGTGCCGCCAGGGGAGTGGGACGCCACGATGCGCACCACCTGGGTCGATGCCGCCTACTTGGAGACCGATGCGTCATGGTGTCAACCCGGTGGCGAGCCGTACTCCACGGTGGCAAACGGCGGAGCCTTCGGGGCCAAGGATCCCGACCCGTCTCCCGCCGCCGTTGGTTCGCCTGCTGCCGATAACTCCGGGCTGCTCGATGTTCGATCGGCCGCCCGTCGCCTCGCCGACGAACACGACCGACCGGTTCTTGTGTTAGCCAGCCGAGAAGATGTCGCCGCCCGCAGCCCGAAGCGGCCGCCGATCGCCGGCGCCATGAACGCCGACGGCTCGGGTGTGCTTCGAGTTGTCGCCACCCCTGGGGTGGCCGAGGCGGTTGCCGCGGTGGCGCCCGGGCTGAAGGTCGAAGAGATTGAGGTTGCTGGCCCTCCGACCTCGGTGATGGTCAGGGCTGCCGGTTGGGCCGAAGCCACGGTGCTAACCGCAGGGGCCACAAAACAGCTCGGTGTCGTGACGTCACCGGCCGGAGCTCAAGCCGAGGCCACCATCGAAGATGGAGTGATCAAGGTGGTGGTTGGCTGCGGACGGGTGCTCGACCCGGTGGTGCTGCGCTCGTACTGCATCGGCGCCGCCCACATGGCGTGGTCGTGGCTTACGAGCGAGGCAATGCTGGTCGACGAAAGCGGCATGGTTCACGATCTGACCGTGCGCAGCCTCGGCGTGCTCCGAGCGGTTGATACCCCCAAGATCGAGATCGATATCATCGACAGCGATCGAACCTCGGTCAACGGTTCCGATGCCGTCTTTGCCGCAGTTGCCGCCGCTGGTTGGTTGGCCAAAGATTGTGCGCAAGACTGGCCGATCAGCAACACCGCATCACCCAAATCCTGAGTTTCGCGGCACGATACTTCTGAGCGCACCCTCTTCCAAGGAGACAAATCACAATGAGCAAGCCGGTTGGCCCCTACACCCCGATCGTGAAAGCTGGCCCGTGGCTGGTCTCCTCAGGCCAGGTCGGCATCGCCGACGGTGCCATAGTCGAAGGCGGAGTCGGCGCTCAGTTCCGTCAGGCCCTGGCCAATCTCCAGGGGCTGTTCGAGGGTGAAGGCTCGTCGCTCAACGACATCACAAAGACCACGGTCTTTCTGACCGACATGGATCACTACGGCGAGATGAACGAAATCTACGTCGAGGTCTTCGGCGATCACCGCCCAGCCCGATCCGCAGTTGCCGTCCACCAGCTCCCGCTCGGCGCCCTGGTTGAGATCGAAGCTTCGGCCTATATCGGCTGAGCGGCGCTCACGGGTCAACCTCAAGGTTGCCCAGGGGTTACACTGCAGCCATGCTCGGTCCCATCATCATCGTGGTTCTGCTCGTCGTCGCCATCCCGGTTGGGTTCCTGATGAGCACCTCATTGGCCGCCGGCGTCATCGGCTTTCTTCTTAAAGATGGAAGCGAGAAGAACAACGCCGATAGCGAGCTGCTGGAAACCAACTACTGATCCCAGCGGCAGGGCGGGCACCAGAACAGCCCAGGCGGGCCAATAACCGCTGATTACCGGCCGAAATCGGCCATAAGCGGCGCGTATTGGCACTACTGTCTACGCAGTGATCGACCTGAAGAAACTGCGTGACGACGACAACTATCGAACCGGCGCACTAAACAAAGGCGTCGAGGCCTCAACCATCGAGCGAGTGCTCAGCTTGGACGGGACCCGGCGAGACGCGTTGGCTGCCGCCGAGACCCTGCGGGCCGAGTCGAACGCGGCGTCGAAAGAGATCGGGCGGGCCGCTCCCGATGAGCGCCAGGCCAAGATCGACGCCGCTGGCGAGCTAAAAACGCGTCTGACCGAAGCCGAAGCGACGCTTAACTCGGCCGACGAACAACTGACCGAACTTTCGCTGACGATCCCCAACCCGGCCCACGATTCGGTGCCGGTTGGCGGCGAAGAGGACTACCGGGTTGAGGTCGAAGTCGGCGAAAAGTCACCACCTCCTCCCTACGATCACGGCACGCTCGGCGAAATGCTTGGCATCGTCGACACCGAACGGGCGGTGCGGATGTCCGGCAGCCGCTTCGCCTACGT
>JBOEHD010000132.1:0-8860 GCA_050633745.1 Acidimicrobiales bacterium | reverse complement strand
CCGGGGCCGACGGAGATCGGGTCGCAGTAGGAGACGAGTCGTTTCGAGGTGCTCATGGGAAGAATTATGGTTGCTGCGGCTCACGAGCCACCAGCCGAGAGCGACATGGTGCGACGGCGGCAAGGTGATGGGTAGATACCCTCGCATCGTTCGAATTATGTACCTATTGGTACGAAATGCGATACGTTCTTTAAGAACGAGTTCGACGACCTTGGATTGGAGGAGCCACGTGCCTGCAGGACGCCCTAAGTCTTTAGACCCGGCCACGGCTCTGCCGACCGTTCTTCGTATGTTCTGGCATGGTGGCTACGACGGATCGACTCTCGATCAGATCGCAGCCGAGCTCGGGGTCACCAAACCCACGCTGTGTCGAACACTGGGTGACAAAGAGGCCATCTTTGCGGCGGCCCTCGAGGCATACCACAACGAACACATCGAGCCAGCCGAGCGCTACCTCGACGAGGCGGACACCTTGCGCGAAGCGCTTGAATCCGTGTTCGCCCTCTTTGCCGAGCGCACGCTCACGGACGGCCTGCCCGACGGCTGTTTCATGGGTGACAGTGGGTCGTCGGGCGATTTTGTGGCCGGCCCGATCGCAGCGACGCTTGGCACTCTCCAGAGCCGACTCGCGGCATCGGTTCAGGGTCGGGTTGCTGGTGCGTTGGCCGACGGCGAACTCGAGCCATCAGCCGAACCCTCGGCTGTCGTGCAATACCTCTTTGGTCAGTTCGCGGCGATCTCGGCCATCTCCCGATCCCATCCCAGCCGAACCGAACTCGAATCGGTTGTCGGCTACATGCTCGACGGCCTGCCCTGGGCCAACACTTGCAACCGTAACCTCAACCAATAATGAAGACTGGACAATCAGTGACTGACAAGAACGTGACCGACGGATTGAAGAGCGACGTCGATGGAGATGTTGAAGAGGACGTGACCCTCTTCAAGGGAGCGTCGAACAACTCCTACTTCGAGGTGTACTTCAATGCGGTTCCGGAGCCGGGCGTGGCCGAACTCGAATGCGAAAAGCTGTATGTCGACCTCCGCCCTGAGCGTGACGTCACCCTGTACGCCGAGATCTACAACCCGAAAGCCAAGATCCCGTTGATCGTTACCCCGGGCGGGATGGGCGAGATCGACGGGTTCGGTGGCTTCGCCCGCAATATCGCCGCGGCGGCTCCCGACCTCAAGGTGATCATCTGGGATCGGCGCAATATGGGTCGCTCCGGCATCAACTTCGGCACCGAGCCACTCTCGATCGAAGAGGCCGAAGACCTGCACGTGCTCATCGGTCGCCTCGAGATTGGCCCGGCCGCGTTCTACGGGATGTCGTCTGGCGCAAGATCAAACATGGTCCTAGCCGAGCGTTACCCCGACGACATGGCGGCCTTCATTATCGCCCCGCTGAGCGGTGGCCCGCTGGCAGCAGATCAACTCCCAAAAGAGTATTACCTGAAGTACGTAGTCGACGAGAGTCTCACCTCGATGGAGGCGGTGGCCGAAACACCATTGTGGAGTGCCTACATCGAACGCAACGGCCCTGAGGGACGTGCAGAACTCATGCAGCAAGACGTGTCTGAGTTTCTGGCGGCGATGAAGCGGGCGGGACAACACCTCCAGTCGTATGGTCAGAAGACCACACTCGGAGCGACCGATGAGCAGCTAGCAGCGCTCACCGTGCCGGCGACGCTCATCCTTCATCACGGCCAAGAGATCGACTACCTGCATCCGATCGCACATTCAAGAGCTGCGACCACGCTGCTCCAGAACTCGACGCTTGAGTTTGCTCCAACGCTCCAACCGATCCTGGATCTGTTACTGCCCTTCGTTCGAGAGCACACCCCTCATCTGAAGTGAGTTCGTCGTGCTGGCGGTTTCAGTAGGCACAGGTCCGGAACCGCCGCCCCCACAGTCGTTACATAGGTAAGGCCCGGTCAGGACCGGAGAATAAGGAGAAAGAACATGGTTGAAACTGCAGGTACCGCGAGTATCGAGATCGAAGCGAGCGCTGAGTCGGTGTACGCGCTACTCACCGATCTGTCGCGCATCAGCGAACTCAGCCCCGAGTGCTACAAGGCCGAATGGGAAGGCGAGGTATCCGGCCCCACCCCTGGCGCCAAGTTCAGGGGCTACAACCGCAACGGCGGTCGTGAATGGGATGTCGGTTGCGTCGTCGTTGCTGCTGACCCGGGGAAGGAGTGGACCTTCGAAGTGCCAGCGGACGACGGGCGGAACACCGTCTGGCGCTACGAGATCGAGCCCACCGCATCCGGCTGCCGAGTCACCGAGAGCTTCGACTCTCCGATCCTCGACGGGGAGTTCTTTCAGAAGATGAATCGCCACGATCTGCTGCTGAAGAACATCGCCAAGACGCTCGACAATCTCAAAGCGGTCGCCGAGGCATAGGGGAGCTAGCAGCGATAGCTCGTCCGGCAAGCGCGTTTCGCCGAGTCAGCCCGCACCGGATGTACGGTGTCGGGCATGACTCCCGATCTTGAAGTCTCTCGTGATATCGCAGCCTCCGCCGAAGCGGTCTTCGACGCTATAGCTGATGTCACCCGAATGGGCGAGTGGAGCCCCGAGTGTGTGCGAGCCGAGTGGAGTGAAGGTTTTTCGGAGCCTGCGGTCGGAGCGATGTTCATGGGCCACAACGTGAACGGCGACAAGAAATGGTCGATCGAGTCGAAGATCGTCGAGCTTGTCAAGAATGAGCGCTTCTTCTTCGATTGCATCTCGAGCGTTACTCCTGGTTACGTTTTCGCCAGTTGGGGCTACAGCATCGAGCCGACAGACTCGGGCTGCACCGTGACCGAGTACTGGCAGGATCAGCGCCCGAAGTTCATGCTTGAACGAAGCGCTGTTACCAGCGGTGTGAGCGACCGAGTCGCTCACAACCGGGCTGGTATGGAGGCGACGCTCGAACGTATCGCCGCCGCTGTCGAATCGAGTTGATTGGTAGTCATGAACATGTCGAGTAGCTCTGATGAGATCCCTGCGAGCGTCACGGTCTATCCGGCCCGCTCGATCCTGACTATGGACCCGAGCAGGCCGAGAGCGGAGGCGGTGGCGGTCAGTGGCGATCGCATCGTTGCTGTTGGTTCCATGGCCGAGGTCCGATCACAGGCAGGGCCGGATCATGTCGTAGATGAGAGGTTCCGAGACCGGATCGTCACAGCAGGCCTCATCGACCAGCACCTGCACCCTGTGCTCGGAGCGTCGACGCTCACCACAGAGGTGATCGCTCCCGAGGAGTGGGTCATGCCGACCCGCACCTTCGCCGCGGCAACCACGGCCGACGATTACGACCGCCGACTGGCTGAAGCCCACCAATCGCTCGGTGAGGGCGAGTGGCTGTTCTCCTGGGGCTACCACGCGCTCTGGCACGGCGACTTAGATCGACGTCGGCTCGACTCGATCGTCGGCAATCGACCGACCGCGATCTGGCAGCGGTCGTGCCACGAGTGGTTCCTGAACTCGGCGGCGATCGACGCGCTTGAGCTCACCGCCGAGAAGCTGGCGGGGAAGGGTCCGGGCAGCGCCATGATCGACCTCGACCGTGGCCACTTCTGGGAGAACGGCTGGATGGTTGTTCTCTCCCCGTACCTGATGCCGCGGTTCCTGACCGAGGAACGTTTCAGAACAGGGCTTAAACAGCTCATCGAATATCTGCATATGAACGGTGTCACCGCCATCAACGAGCCCGGCATCAGTTGGAAAGTTGAGCCCTGGCACCTGTACGAGGAACTACTCGGCGCCCCCGAGGTGCCGTTCAGCACGACGTTCCTCGTCGACGGCCGGAACCAGCCGGTGCGGGGCATCGACCCCGCCGACATGATTGACGACGCCGACAGGCAAGTGGCCCGTGCTCCCGAGGGCAAGGTGAAGATGGTGCCCCGCCAGGTCAAGCTGTTCGCCGACGGAGCGGTCATCTCCCAGATGATGCAGATGACCGACGGGTATCTCGATTCTGCGGGGCAACCCGACCCCGATCACCACGGCGAGTGGATCATGGAACCAGATGCGCTGCGGACCAGCTTCGATGTGTATTGGGATGCAGGTTGGCAGATCCATATCCACGTCAACGGCGACCTGGGGCTGGAAGTGCTGCTCGACATCATCGAAGACGCTATGGCCCGCCACCCCCGCATCGACCACCGGACGGTGATCGTGCACTTCGCCACATCCACCGAGGAGCAAGTCGACCGCATCGCCCGGCTCGGGGCCATCGTTTCCGCCAACCCGTACTACCCGATCGGATTCGCCGACAAGTACTCCGAGATCGGGCTGGGTCCCGAGCGGGCCGACGCTATGGCAAGGTCTGGTTCTGTGGTGCAGCGCGGAGTCTCGCTGTCGTTCCATTCCGATCTGCCGATGGGGCCGAGCGACCCTCTGGTCATGGCCTCGTTCGCCGTGAACCGGATCACACCGTCCGGCCGGGTGGCCGGCCCCGAGCAGCGCATCTCGGTGCAGGACGCACTGGAAGCGGTCACTATCGGTGCGGCCCACTCGTGGCAGCGAGAAAGCGACCTCGGCTCGATCGAGCCCGGCAAGCTGGCCAACTTCACGATCCTGGCCGACGATCCGTTCGAGGTCGACCCGACCGAGCTGGGGCGGATCAAGGTGGAAGGGACCGTTTTCGAAGGGGTGTGGTTTCCCGTTTCGGCTGCGATGCAAGCAGCCCGGGCCTCGGCTACCTCGACCCCGACCCTCGCGGCCCCGACGGCCGGAGCGGTTGGCTGTGGCCATCGCTGCGGATGCGAGGTCGCACAGTACATTGCCGACCAGCTAGCCGACGGGTTCGCAGCCTGATCAGCCTGCGCTGATGGAGCGAGCGACTCGTCGAATTTCGTCTGGGGTGGGTAGGTTGAGACGGTGCTACTGGCGAGGTCACTTGAGCGGATCGGAGAGCTTGGCGGCCACTGCGCTGCGCCTGCTGCCGGTTTAGTTGAGCTGATGAGCAGCATTGAATTCGACCGGCCGCTTTACACCCTCGAGGGTCTCGACGGCCTGCTCCCGTTGCCCGATATTCATGGATTCATGTCCGAGAACGACGAGATCCGCTTTCGCCGACCGGGCGAGTTCCGGGAGCGAGTCTATGGCTTGCTCGAAACGGCCCCCTTCTCGCCAACCAGCTTCACCCCTGGACGACTCTGGCATGTTGATCTGATGGTCGAACGGAATCCCTACAGCGAACAGCACGTGCGGGAAGCAGTCCGTTCAGCGACGCAAGAGTTGACCAGCTTCTTCAGCTTCGCCCAGGGAGGCCAGGCTGATCACCTGCTCGTCTACGTAGACGATGAGAATCCAGACGATCCGATTGTCTATGCCGACAACTTCGAGTCTTATCTCAACGAGGAACTCGTCGTCGTTGGCACCTTCGGTAGCCTTCTCGATCGGTTCCGAACCTACGATCAACTCGTGGCGGAACTCGATCGGCAGTCTGCCCGATGGGACACGATCCTCGCCACCCGAAGCGATTGACCGGGTTCGGGCCCGACCGGTCGATCGGACCCGACAGGCCTGGGCGTTGTTTCCCTGGTGGGGGACTATGAGCGGGCGATGGGAGTCGAACCCACATCATCAGCTTAGAAGGCCAGTTGAACCCGGCCTAGGCGGCCCATCGGCGGGCCTTTCGAGCTTCTGAAGTGGCATGTGCGAATATGTGTTGCCATCCAGTGACCCTCAGTTGAGGTTGTCTTAGGCACGGCTGTAGGCACGAGAGGGATGCTCCGAACCTTACTTCGACTCGGGGACATTGCCGCTCGCCCAGCCCACTCGGAACGGCCGGTTGTCGTGCATCGATGATGCGCATTTCCGAGCGGCGATATCGAGCACTGCGAATGGGACCGGGATGTAGGGGATCCCCTATCGAACGTGTGGAGGTTCGGGCAGTGTTCTGTGGCCGCAGGCGATTCTGGTGGGGGCTGCGAGCGCCAAGAGCGATTCTTACAGGGGCGCGTTTGTTGTCGCGTCCGTTTGTCTGCAAGAGTTCTCTTGCAATGAGCAAGAGGGCACTTGCAGGAGACGAGATAGACACTCGATCCCGTATAGTCGCGGCCGCGTTGCGGTGTTTTTCTCGGCGTGGGTTTGCAGGCACGTCCCTGGCGGACATTGAGACAGAGGCAGGCCTGTCACCAGGGGCGGGAAGCACCTACCGCCACTTCGCCTCCAAGATGGCGATGCTCGAAGCCGCGGTCGCCGATGCGCTCACTCGAGCAGACGAACTGGTCGTCGCCGAACCGCAATCCCTTGAGGAAGCCGGTCGCCTGGCACTCGAGTCGATGGACCAACTCGAAGACCTGACTCGAATCGTCCTCCGAGACCTCGATCAGTTCCCCGACCTGCTCATGCCTGTGGTCGATCGACTCCTCGAAGGCCCGATCGCTGCTGTTGCTTCGAGCCTCTCTGCTGCTGCGCCCGAAATCGACGGCGATGCCATGGCGACGCTTCTTATCGGCGCGCTGGTGAACTTCAAAGTGATCGAAGCGATCGCGGGCAAACGACCGGGAGCGGTCGATGAGCACCGGCTACTCGCCGCCTGGACGCACCTGTACCGACTCGTCCTGGAGAACCCGACATGACAACCAATGACCTGGTCGCTCTTGACGCGACCGAGCAAGCTGCCAAGGTGCGCTCCCGAAGCGTCTCGGCAAAAGAACTCATCGAAGCCACACTCGCTCGGATCGACGACATCGAGCCACTGGTCAACGCCTTTCGGATTGTAATGACCGAACATGCACGTGCTGAGGCTGAACGAATCGACTCGATGCCCAATTCTGAACTGAATCGACTATCCCTCGCAGGAGTTCCGGTCGCCATCAAAGACGACACCGATGTGGCCGGCCAATCCACGATGTGGGGATCGCGGATCGATCGGGGTGCGAGTGAAAACGACGCAGAGGTCGTCAGCCGACTCCGACGAGCCGGCGCCATAGTCATCGGGAAGACCAATGTCCCCGAACTCACGCTCTGGCCATGGACAGCAACGGAGCGGTGGGGAGTGACCCGTAACCCGTGGAACCTTGACCTGACCCCCGGCGGTTCATCAGGCGGCTCAGCTGCCGCCGTCTGTACCGGCATGGCCGCTCTGGCCCTGGGCAGCGACGGTGGCGGATCGGTCCGTTATCCCGCCGGAGTCACTGGCCTCGTCGGCCTGAAACCACAACGTGACCGAGTGCCTCTCGGCCCCGAACACGCCTCAGGCTGGCACGGCCTCATCGCTCTCGGCCCCCTGACCCGATCGGTCCGAGACGCAGCGCTCTTCCTCGACGCTGTCTCGACTGATCACAACGCCACAAGCTTCAGCGACGCCACTGCGACACCAGCACAGCAACTTCGCATCGTGGTCTCGACCAACCCGCCACCCGGAAGCCAGGTGAAACTCTCGCCGGCCCGACGGTCCCAAGTCGAAAATGTCGCCGACCTCCTCGTCACCCTCGGCCATGAGATCTCCAAAGTCGACATCAACTACGGGTTCGCAGCACTGTGGAACTCCACCGTGCGCCTACTTAAGGGCGTCCAACAAGACGTTGCCACCATGGCCGACCGAGCGAAGCTCGAACCGAGGACCCGGGCCGTCGCCCGAATGGGCCGACTGATTCCCAACCGCTCCCTGCGCTCAGCCCTCGAACGAGAAGAACAAATCACCGCGTCCATCAACAGCGTGTTTGACAGTGCCGACATCGTCGTCACCCCATTGTGCCAGTCGCCCGCCCCAGCTATTGACCAATGCCCAACCCGAGGGGCCCATCGCTCACTCCGAGCATCCAACACCTCGGCATGGCTGGTTCCGTGGAACCTCACGGGACAACCAGCAATCGTCGTCCCGACCGGACTCGGTGACGACAACATGCCCACAGCGATCCACATGGTTGGGCGGCCCGGCGGCGAAGCCGTACTGCTCTCACTAGCCGCGGAGATCGAAGCAACCCAACCCTTCCCGGCATGGACGCAAGCGTCCATCGGTGCCAGCACCTAACCCACACAGGTCTCATGGCCCGCATCAGGCCAAAAAGATCACAGCGCGGCTTGACCGCAGCGCCGTTCTCGCCGCGATCGAGTATCAGCATGTCGCAGAGAACCGAGGGGCCGAGATAGCGAGCCCTCTCGACGTGCGATCCTTCCCCAGCTCCTGATGTCGGATGCGGTAACAGAAGCGTCAATGTGTTGTGAGTAAGGGATCACAGGGCTACGACGTCGTCAACAACGATTGCGCCGGGCGCTAGCTCGAGGGCTCGGAATCGGCAGACGGTGTTTCCCAGCGCCAAGTAGACAAATCGTGTGGTTGGATCGATCGGATCCCTTCCGAGGACAGGCCATGCACCGGCGAAGGTGAACAGCAGGTCTTGAGCCTGCTCATGCGTGAAGAGAGCGACGGCCGCAGGTTCTAGCTCGGCAAGGGAGGCGGGGAAGTGCTCGCCGTAGATAGCGGCTCGATCGTTGAGCGCGACGCGAAGCGCCGACCAGTTGGGGGCGGCCACCTGCAGTTAGGAAGCTTCGTCGACAGCTCGGCGTGCCAGCTTGACGGTTTCCGAGAGTGCTTCGGCTCTGGCTCGGTCACGATCGCTGATGTTGGACGATCGCGGCTCTGCAGCGTTGGCTTTGGCGGCGGCGAGGCGTTCTGGACTCCAGCCCAATCGCTCGGCAATCTCTTCCAACGTTTCGACCTGCATGTCGCCAGGTTACTACAGCGGGTTCAGTCACGAGTCGCAACGCCCGGAGAGCTCGTACCGGCGGGTCCAGGTACCGGACCTGCTAGGCACGTATAGGCACGCAATCCATTGGTTGCAGATCGCTGCAACGCGACCGCCTTGTGTTTCCCCTGATCAGCACGGGTCTTGCGTGGAGCGGGCGATGGGAGTCG
>JBOEHD010000131.1:0-24742 GCA_050633745.1 Acidimicrobiales bacterium | reverse complement strand
ACCATCGGCGACTACCTGGCTCCGAAACTGGCTGCTCCGGCAGCGCCTTAGTAGCCCGGAGAGACCTGAAGTGGCGGAACTCAACGGTGCAAACGGCGATAGTGATCTGAACGGCAGTTCGACTTCGGATGCGCACGCTGAGCCCGACTCTGAACTAGGCGACCAGACGCGTCCCCTTACCCACCGACAGTCCATGATTTGGACCGGCCAAGCGCTCGATCCCGATGTGCCGCTCTACAACATGGCGCACGCGTTCACGATCGACATCGAGCTTGATATCGATGCCTTTAACCAGGCATTCGCAGCACTGGTAGATGGCAGCGACGCTCTCCGCACGGTCATCGAGAGCGCCGCCGGAACACCGGTGCAAAGGGTATTGCCGCCAACACAACCCGAACTCCCGTTGATCGACCTGCGAAGCAGTGAAGACTCCGAAAAAGTGGTCAACGAATGGGTCGAGGCCCGAGCTCAGCTTCGGTTCGACCTCGCTGCGAAACTCTACGACTCGGTCTTGCTACGGACCGGAGATGCTCGCTATGTCTGGTACCTGAACCAGCATCACATCGTGACCGATGCCTGGTCGGTATCGCTGATGCTGCGCCGGCAAAGCGAGCTGTATGAGCTAGCGCTCGACGGTCGACTGGCCGAGGCCGACCCTCAGTCGGCATACGCCGACTTCCTGCAAGCCGAAGTCGACGACATCGGATCGAAGGGCCACAAACGTGCGCTGGCGTACTGGTCGGAAAATCTGGTCGAACAGTCCGAGCCGATCTCGTTCTACGGTCACCGGCCGGAAGATCTCGGCACCGAGACGATCCGCGTCGCAGCCGAAATTGACGGCGAGCGAGCAACTCGGCTGGCTGGTTTCCTGAAAGACCCGAAGATCGCTGCACTGTCGCCTGAACTGACAGCGCTGCGCTTCTTTCACACCGTGCTGTTCGCCTACCTGCACCGGGTAAGCGGCAACGAACGGGTTGTGGTCGGCACGCCGTTCCACAACCGAGCGAAGCGGCAAACGAAGCAGACCATCGGTCTGTTCATGAACCTGTTCCCGGTTTCTGCCACCATCGAAGACAACGAAACCATGACCGACCTGGCGGCCAAGGTCGGCGCCGAGATCTTCGACGGCATGCAGCACGCCCGTTACCCCACGGCGGTCTCCGAGCAGGCCGGCGCATTCGAGGTCGTTCTGAACTACCTCCACATTCCATACGAAACGTTCGGCGAACACGCCGTCGACGACCGATGGGTACACCCCGGCGCTGGCGATCGAGGCCACAGCCTGCGACTGCAGATCCGCAGGCAGGGCGACGATGGGTCCTTCCGACTCTTCTTCGACGTAAAGACCGCGTTGTTCGACGAGCCTGCTCGCCAGGCGCTGGTCCAGCATTTCCTGAGCATCATCGATCACTGGCTAGACGACGCCGATGTGCCGGTACACGCACTGTCGTTGCTCGACTCCGGCGGACAAAGCCAGCTGGTGGAACAATTCAACGTGGCGACCGGGCCAGAGGTCACCTCGACCACCGTCGTCGATGACTTCGAACGGCTGGCCGCAGAGCAACCGACCGCCGACGCGGTCAAAGGTCGCGGCGATGAAGATGCACCGAGTGATGATGCACTGAGCTATGGCGAGCTGAATCGGAAAGCCAACCGAGTCGCTCATCACCTCGCAGGCCGGAACATCGGACCCGGCGACTACGTCGGCGTGCTGTTACCCCGCAGCCCGGAAGCCATCGTGTGCATCCTTGGCATTCTGAAAGCGGGCGCGGCCTATCTGCCGATGGAACCCGGTACCCCGCAGTCGCGCCTGACCCAGATGCTGCGTGACACCGGAGCGAAACTCGTGTTCACCGAGCGGGGTGATGTCGATGTGGTCGCAGCTGCTGGCTCCGCTCCCCTAATTGTCGGCGACTTACTCGCCGACGATGCCGACGCTCCCGATACCAACCCCACCATCGAGCGCAGTGCTGAGCATCCGGCGTATGTGATCTTCACCTCCGGCTCGACCGGCAGACCGAAGGGTGTGTCGGTCCACCACGGTGGACTAAACAACTACATCAGCTGGGGCAGGAGACAATACACCGGCGACAAGTCGGAAGACACCGGCAACCAAGCCCGGGTCTTCGCCCTGTTCACGTCTCTGGCTTTCGACCTGACCATTACCTCGATCTTCGTACCGCTGACTTCGGGCGGCTCGATCATCACCTACCCCGACGACACCGACAGCGGTAACCCTTCGGTGGTTCAGGTCTGGCGTGACAACACCGCCGACGTGGTCAAGGCCACCCCCTCTCATCTCGCTATCGTTCGCCAGCTCGGACTGGTCTCAGGCCGACTGAAGGCTCTGATCGTCGGCGGCGAAGACTTCACAACCGACCTTGCGGGAGCCATTCAGGATCAGCATCCCGGGCTGGCCATATATAACGAGTACGGGCCGACCGAAACGGTGGTCGGCTGCATGATCCACCGCTTCGACCGTGACACTGATCGCTGGGCGTCGGTACCAATTGGGTCTCCAGCGGCGAACGCCGAAATTCTGCTCCTCGATGAGCATTGCCTTCCAGTCCCCAGGGGCGTGATCGGCGAGATCTACATTGGCGGTCCCGGTGTGACCGGCGGCTACCTGCAACAGCCGGAGATTACCGCCGAACGCTTTGTCCCCCGACCGGAAACCCTTCCTCAACTAGATCGCTCCCCTGTTCTCTATCGCAGCGGCGACCTCGGTCGCTGGCGCTTCGGCGACGGCGCACCGCAGCTGGAATTCTTGGGCCGAGCCGACAACCAGGTCAAACTGCGGGGCTATCGCATCGAGTTGGGCGAGATCGAGGCCAAGCTCACCACCCACCAGGCGATCGAAAGCGCTGCGGTGGTAGTGGTTTCCGAGACCATCGGCGCTGGTCTGATGGCCAACCCCAATCCGGCCAGCCCCACAACCAGCACCGAAGGCGAGATTGTGCACGCCGAAGGCGAGATCGTGCACTGCGTTCGGTGCGGCCTGCCGTCGAACTTTCCCGATGCAACGTTCGTCGACGATGTTTGCTCGCTGTGCCGTGACTACGAAACCTATCGCGGCAAGGTCGACGACTACTTCGGCAATCTGGACGAGCTTCGTGAAGTCACCGATCAGATCAAGGCCAAACGCCCGGCCGACTTCGGCGCCGAAGACTACGACTGTGTCGTGCTGCTATCTGGCGGCAAAGACAGCACCTACATGCTGTATCAGGTGGCGGCACTCGGATTACAGCCGCTGGTCTTCACGCTAGACAACGGCTTTATCTCCCCGTCGGCGCTGGCCAACTGTCGCCGGGTTTGTGATCACCTCGGGGTCACCCTCCACGTCGGCGAGACCGAACACATGAACGAGATCTTCCGCGACAGCCTCGATCGGTTCTCCAACGTTTGCAACGGCTGCTTCAAGACGATCTACACCCTCAGCATGAACCTGGCCCGAGAGCATGGCCTCGACTACATCGTGACCGGACTCGCCCGAGGTCAGCTGTTCGAAACCCGCCTTTCAGACATGTACAACCATCAGATCTTCGATGTCGACAAGATCGATCAGTACGTGCTCGATGCCCGCAAGGCGTACCACAACATCGACGACGCGGTTACCAAACATCTCGATGTCAGCGCCTTTGTCGACGGCAAGATCTACGACGAGATCACCTTCGTCGACTTCTACCGCTATGCCGATATCGCCCTCGATGAGGTTATGTCATTCCTCGCCGAGCAGACGCCGTGGGCCCGCCCTGAAGACACCGGGCGCTCCACTAACTGTTTGATCAACGACGTCGGCATCCACGTGCACAACCGCGAACGTGGCTTCCACAACTACGCCCTGCCATATAGCTGGGACGTGCGGCTAGGCCACAAACAGCGAGACGCGGCGCTCGATGAACTCGATGATGACATCGACATGGACTATGTCAACGAGGTGCTGGTGGAGATTGGCTACAAGCCGAAACCACCGCCCGAGCAGCGTCAAACCACCCAACTGGTGGCGCACTATCAGGCTCCAGCAGAGATTGCAGACGCTGACCTCCGCAGTGCCCTCGCCACGTCCCTACCCGACTACATGGTGCCGACCAGCTTCGTTCACCACCAGCTGTTGCCGCTGACCAGGAACGGCAAGATCGACCGGGCTCTGCTCGTCAGCACCGGTAGAGGCGATGACCGCAGCAGCGCCAACGTCACCACCATCGAGCCGGAACACGAAGAGGCAGCCCGTCGACTCGGCGCTATCTGGGGCGAAATTTTCGGCCAGGAGATCGCCCTTGGAGACAACTTCTTCGGTCTCGGCGGCGACTCGATCACCGCGATCCAGATCGTAGATCGTGCGGCCTCCGCCGGCCTGACGATCACCCCTCGACAGATGTTCGAAGCCCAAACCCTGGCCGGAGTGGCCACGGTGGCAACCTGGGTCGGTGCGGGTACCGCTTCGGATCAAGACAAGACCCCCACAGTATTCGAACTCACGCCGACTCAGAGCGGCATGCTGTTCCACACGCTGACCGAACCCGGCATGTACGAGGGCCAGATCGCCCATCACCTTCGGGGTGAGGTCGACCGCAGCGCCCTGGAGCGATCGTGGCGAGAATTGATCGACAGAACTCCAGCGCTTCGCACCGTGTTCGGTTGGGAAGGTGTCGACAAGGCCGAACAGCGGATCCTCGAACCGGGATTCACCGAGACTGGGACCCCGTCGTTCAGCTACCGAGAACTGCTTGGCGAGCCCCCGCAGCAGCTGCTCGAAGACTTCCTCGCTGAAGATCGGGCACTCGGCTTCGATCTGCAAACGACGCCAGCCTCGCGCCTGACCCTGCTGCGACTTGCGAACGGACATGTGCTCGTCTGGTCGTTCCATCACATCGCCCTCGATGGCTGGTCGATCGGCTTAGCCATGAACGAGTTGCTCGACTCATACCAGGCCGCTGTCGATGGTCGGCCCTGGTCACCATCGAGCCGCCAGCCGTTCGCCCAGTACGTCGACTGGCTAGGGCAACAGGATCCTGCCGGCGCCGAAGCGTTCTGGCGCACCGAGCTTGCCGACTTTGCGGCACCGACCGCTCTGCCAGGATCGCCGGTTGCGGCGACAGGATCGAGCGGTCAGGTAACAACCGACGGTCGTCCCTATGCGGCGACCCAACGGCAACTGTCTGCCGGTCAAACCCAATCGCTGCTGTCATACGGCAGAGACCAGCGAGTCACCCTCAGCACCCTGCTGCAGGGAGCCTGGGGCCTTGTTCTCAGCCGCTACGAGGGTTCCGATGACGTGGTCTTCGGGTTGACCACATCCGGACGGCCAGCGACCCTGCCCGGCGCCGAATCGATGGTCGGGATGATGGTCACTACCCTGCCGTCCCGAATCAGGATTTCCGGTGACAGCGAGCCCGGTGCCTGGCTACGAACCATCCAGGACAGCCAGCTAGCGGGGCGGGATTTCGAGTACGCCTCGCTCGTTGATGTGCAGCGTTGGAGCGAACTCGGGGCGAACCAGTCGTTGTTCAACTCGATCCTGGTGATCGAGAACTTCCCCGACTACCAGCCGCCAGAGTCCGACGATGCTCTGGCTATCGAGTCGAGGGCATACCGGGTGCAGAGCAACTACCCGCTCAGCCTCATCGTGCTGCCCGGCCCTGAGCTGACCATCAAGGCGGTATACGACCCCGATCGCTTCAGCGCAGCAAAGATCGACGAGATACTAAGCCGGGTCGAAAACACGATTCACATGCTGGTTTCGGCCCAACCGGCGGTGCTCGATGACGTCAGCTTTACCGATCGCCTGGAAGCAGAACAGCTCGACCTCTGGAGCTCCGGACCGGCCCTCGACACCGACGTACCAGGCCGCCTACCAGCCATCCCCCCAACCCTGCTGCCGGACATGATTCGCAGCCAGGGGCAACACAACCCAGATCAGATCGCCGCGGTCTGCGGTGATGAGCAGCTGACCTACGCCCAGCTGCTGGCCGATTCCTCTGAGCTGGCAGACCGGCTACGAGCGGCCGGTGTCGGTCCCGATGTGTTCGTCGGGGTCAAGCTTGAGCGGTCGCTAGAAATGGTGGTGGCGATCGTCGGCGTCATGGCCGCCGGTGGCGCCTATCTGCCGCTCGACCCGTCCTACCCGCAGCAACGGCTGCAGTTCATGCTCGATGATGCTCGGGCCCCGCTGGTAATCGGCGACGGTCTCACGATCACCCCAACCGAACATCAGGCTCAGCTGTCGGTCCCGGACGGCCAGAACACGACCGAGGCCGGTGCAGGCGCCCGCGCCCACGATCTGGCCTACCTGATCTACACCTCCGGTTCGACGGGGCAGCCAAACGGGGTGGCGATTAGCCACCACAATTTGGCGGTTTCAACCGCGGCCCGATTCTCGGCCTATGAAACGCAGCCCGACGCATTCCTGTTGCTTTCATCGTTCTCGTTCGACAGCTCGGTGGTCGGGATCTTCTGGACGCTGGCAACCGGCGGCAAGCTGGTGCTGCCCCGCAGCGGCGAAGAACTCGACCTGCGGATCCTGACCGACCTGATCGAGCGCCATTCGGTATCGCACACCTTGGCCCTACCGTCGCTCTATCGACTGCTACTCGAAGCGGCCCCGGTGTCGGCGCTGCGGTCGCTGAAGACGGTCATCGTGGCGGGCGAGGCCTGCCCCGCGGAGCTGGTGACCTCCCACTTCTCGACCCTGACTTCCACCGAGCTCTACAACGAGTACGGACCGACCGAAGCAACCGTGTGGTGCACCGTGCACCGCTGCTCGGCCAACGACGACGGCTCGGTGCCAATCGGTTCGCCAATCCCCGGAGCAACCGTGACCGTGCTCGACAAGACCGGTCGGTTCGCTGGCATTGGCGTGCCGGGTGAGATTTACGTCGCTGGCCCAGGCGTTGCTAGCGGCTATCACAACCGGCCGGAGCTGACCGATGAACGTTTCGTGGAGATCGATGGTCGAACCTGGTTCCGAACCCGTGACGTAGGAACCGTTGAAGCAAACGGCCTCATTTACTTTGGGGGCCGAGCCGATTCGCAGGTAAAGATCCGAGGCTTCCGAGTTGAACTCGGGGAGGTCGAAGCCGCGGTGCGTTCCCTATCGGGTGTCGGCGAAGTGGTCGCCGAGGTCATCAATGCTGGAAGTCCGAGCGGCGCCCAACTCGTGGCCTTTCTCGAAGCTTCATCTCCGGTAACAGCGCTGAGTGAGACCGCCGTTCGAGCCTCGTTGAAAGACCGGCTCCCTGATGTCTTTGTTCCGTCGCGAGTTCTGATCGTCGATTCGTTGGAACGGCTGCCGAACGGCAAGGTCGACCGGTCCGCTCTTCCGGTGATCGAGGCTGAGCTCTCAGGCCAGGCCAGGCGAAAGCCAAACACCGATGCCGAGCGCAAGATCGCCACCATCTGGAGTGAACTGCTCCCCGGTGTGAGCTTCGGCGCCGATGACGATTTCTTCGATGTCGGCGGCCACTCGCTGCTGGCGGTGTCGCTTGTTGAACGAATTCGGCGGGAGACCGGTGTCGATCTGCCGCTGGCATCGCTGCTCGATACGCCGACCATCGCTGCTCTGGCCAAGGCCACCTCAAGCGACACCACCCCCGTCGATGGCCGCACCCTGGTTCCGCTACGAGAGACCGGCGATCGGGTTCCGCTGTATTTGATACCTCCGGCCGCGGGTACCGCGCTGACCTTCCGGGAACTGGTGGTCAACGCCGACCCCGACCAGCCTCTGTACTGCTTCGAACCGCTCGGCAACGACGGCAAACACGAGCCTCACGACACCGTGGAGGCCATGGCCGAGCATTACCTGGAAGAGTTACGGGTCGCTCAGCCCGATGGTCGTTTCCGGCTAGCTGGTAGCTGCCTCGGAGCGATCGTGGCTTGGGAGATGGCTCAGCGTCTTGATGAGGCCGGCACCCCGGCCGAGTTGTTGGTCTTCCTCGACCCCGGTCCGCCCCATAGCGGCCCCGGCTGGTCCTATCAGCACCCAGACCAGCGCTCTCCGACCGAGCTCATTCGCTCGGTGTGGGAGATCGTGGCCGAGCGCAAGGTGCTGTCGGCCGTCCGGGCTGTGTGGCGACGCAGCCGCTTTGAACGCATTGGCAAGATTCACTATCGAGCTCAGCTTGGCTATGTCGCCGACCGGCTGCAGGTGCCGATCATTTGGCTACAGAGCTCAGAGCTTGCAGAAACTCAGCCGCGCTTCCGCGAACAGTGGCGAATCCTGGCTGGCGACGACCTCACTCCAATCGTTGTGCCCGAAACCAGCCATGATGGGTTGATGACCGGCATGGCATCTGAAGTCAAACGAATGACAAAACTGATGAACGTGGCCCTTGCCGACTTCGACAAGTCGGATGACGGGCCGAAGACATGAGGATCGTCGCCTTCGTCCTCCGTAACGACCGTGGGCCCCTCCTGCTGGCGACGGTGGCGAGCCTGGCTGCAGGCTTCGCCAGCGCAGGGCTCATGGGCTTCATCGGCGGACAGTTCGTCCGTCAGGACCTGATCGGCCCACTGGAGGTCGTGGGGTTCCTGGCCCTTATGGTGTTCTCGCTAGCCGCTGGCCTGACCGCCCGCTGGATTCTGGTCCGCCTGGTCGGCCGAAGAACTCTGGGTCTGCAGATGGAGCTAGCCAGACGGCTGGTTGCCACCGATCTGCCGACTATCGAAAAGACCGGCACCGCCCGGCTGTTTGCCGTTCTGACCGACGACGCTCGAGCGGTTTCCGACGCCATGATGCGGATCCCCGATCTCATCATTTCGAGCGCCCTTATCGTCGGCAGCTTCGCCTATCTGAGCTGGTTGTCACCGGTGGCCGTTTCGGTGCTGTTCGCCGTGGCCATCCCGGTGATCCTGCTGTACCGGCGCTTCCACGGACGGGTTCTGCGGCTACTGAAGCGCTTCTTCAGCCTGCGCGACGAACGCTACCAGCAGTACCAAGCTCTGACCGAGGGAGCCAAGGAACTGCAGGTCAACGGCAAACTCCGGGAGCGCTTCCTCAACCGAGACATGACGGACAAGGGCGAGGAGTTCCGCCATAGTCAAGAGTCGGTCATCATGGCCCATGAGGTGGCCAACTCCTGGAGCCAAACCGCCTACTTCATCTTCGTCTTTGCCCTCCTGGTCCTCATCCGCGGCGAGGTCGTTGAAAGCGACATTCTCGGCGCGTACGCCCTCATCGCGCTCTATGTGCGCAGCGCAATGATGCAGCTGACCGCGGTGATCCCGGTGTGGACCCAGGCCAACGAAGCGCTGGGCCGGATCGAGTCGATCGGGCTGGCCGACGACCCCAACCCATCGGGCGAAGTACCCGCCACCCCGGGACTCGACCCCGCAGCCGATTCAGGCAGCGATTCACCCCGCCACGAAACAGCCACCGAGAACCAAGATGTCGTGATCGTCGGGAAAGACCTGACGTTCACCTACCCGGCAGGCGAAGGCGCATACAACTTCGAGCTTGGCCCGGTCGACTTCGAACTCCGCTCCGGCGAACTGATCTTCATCACCGGCGGTAACGGCAGCGGCAAAACCACACTCATGAAGTTGCTGTGCGCGCTGTACGAGCCAACCGGTGGCACGCTGACCTACAACGGCGAGGCGGTTTCCAGCCTGGATGACCGCAACGCATACCGCGACCAGCTGTCGGTTCTGTTTGCCGACAGCTACCTGTTCGAAGAACTCATCGGCCTTAGCGACACCAGCCAAGCAGGCACCGAGCTGGCAAACCAGCTGCTGGCCGAACTCGATCTGACCGAAAAGGTCTCGGTCGATCGGGGCCAGCTGTCAACCGCCAAGCTGTCGACCGGTGAGCGGCGGCGACTCGCGCTGCTCGGGGCTTTCGTCAGCGACAAGCCGGTCTACGCCTTCGATGAGTGGGCGGCCAACCAGGACCCGGTCTTCAAGCGGGTCTTCTACCGCACGCTACTTCCCGAACTACGCCGTCGCGGCAAACTGGTCGTCGTGATCAGCCACGACGACGGCTTCTTCGACGGCGCCGATCGGGTACTTCACCTGACAGACGGCAAGCTAGTCAGCACCTCGGTCTAGCCAAGGTTTAGCCTCGGTTTACAGCGAGGCGATAGGTCAGCTCACCTTCGCACTCAGCGCCAAACCGCTGGAAGCCGTTCTTCAGTAAGACCTGTCGCGACGCATCGTTCGAGGCCTCGACACCAGCGGTCAACGTAGCGATACCGGGGTCGGCCGTCGTCCAACGGACCAGACCAGCAACCAGCTCCGATGCCAGCCCCTGGCCCCACACGCGCTCACTCAGCAGGTACCCGATTCGTAGGTCGCCGCCGCCGTGACCTTCAATGCCGGTTTCCTCAGCGCCAGATGGATCGAAGAACACAATGAGCAGACCGAGCGCTTCGGCGGTCTGTCTACCGGTGACCAAGAACGTCGGCGACTCGGCGTCCCGCTCGGCAATCCACCGCTCAGCACGGTCGAGGGAATAGTCTCCGCGCCAAGACTCCGGTAGCGCTTGTGTAGTGCGGGGCGTCATCAGTTGAGCCACCGACCTCGCTAGATCGAGACGGTCCTCATCAGCAGATTGCCTTTGGCCAGCAGATTGCCGTTCGCCAGCATGGTGCCAGTCGCTCACGGTGAGCCGCTCGGTGTCGAAACGTAAGTTCTCCAACGAGGTGCTCATCTGGCTATCTTGCCAGCAACACGGCTGGGATCTGCCCCATGTAAGTTGCCGGAGCTTGGCTAGACGGTGACTGGTTCCGCTGAGACGGAATCGGTTTCGGCAATGGGCTCTAAACGCCCTGCCGACTCCTCAACCTTAAACACGAGCCCGGCGACCACTGTGGCCAACACCATGACGATCAGGGAGCGAGGCCACTTGATAGCCAGGACCACCAGGTCGGTAGTTCCGAGGTCGAATTCGAAGATTCGCTCAGCGGCCCAAACGATGCTGATCAGGGCCAGCATGATCGATCCGACAACGAATAGCGGCCGATAGTAACGGGTCCGGCGCAGCAAGAACAGAGCGGGGAAGGTCAGCAGAATCACCACGGCGTGTCCGATCTCGATACCGACGTTACGACCCAGAAGCGAGATCAGCTGGGTGGTCCGACTGGTGTCGAGGGCCTCGACGAGCGAGGCGAAGCCAAGACCGTGGAAAAGGCCGAAGGCGAAAGCCATGAGCCATTCCCGGTTATGGAAGATGGGCCGAAGGTTGTGTAGCGCCGCGGCGACGATGGAGACGGCGATGATCGTCTCCACCAGCTTCGATGGCGGCAACGGGATTATGTCAAGGCCAGCCAGGGTGAAGGTGATCGAGTGGGCCAGCGTGAACATCGACACGATCTTCAGCACACGCCATAGAGCGGAGCCGAAACTGGGCGCCGGACGCCAGGCCGCAGCGAACACCAGTGCCGATGGCAGCAGAAGCACTAGTACAAAGAAGACGTGGTCTGGGCCGGTGCGGATGTGGTTGATGCCGAGGTCGATACTCCCGGTGAAGTTCAGCCATTGGCTGGGGTCACCAAGGTCGAGAGTGCCACTTCGGTTGTTTGGAACGGTGACCAACAGCTCGTTGGCCTCTTCCTCAAATACCCCTCGCTGCCAGTCGTTGGCTATCAAGACGATGGCGTCGCGATTGTCGATCTCATCGAAGAACGGGTCGAACGTGACATCGAGCTGACGAGGAACTTCGGCGCCCGGTACATCAACTTCGAATGGAAAGATTACGTAGCCTGGCTCGTCGCCGTCTTCGGTGCCGTCACCGAGCAGTTCGACGCCTTCGAACGTCATGTTCCAGACCTGGCCGTCGGCCCCGACCGAAGAGTGAGCGCTTACGTAGTCGTGCAGCATGTCCAGGTTGGCTTCCAACTCGGCCAGCAACACCTCGACAGGCTGTTCCAGAACGAGACCGAAGGCTTCCCGTACGTCGGTGTATGGCAGCTCAACCCGACCGTTGAGATCGGTAGGCCCAACATCGAGGTAGAGATAGGACTGATTACCACGGTGGGCCGAGGCAGGCAGTGCCCACATCGTGCTGAGTACCAAGATGGCCAGCGCAAACAGGGCCATCAGCGACCGTCTCAGCGGTTGAGCCCGTCGGTTGGAGACGGGCTGGCTACCTGTGTTTCCTACGGTCATTCCTTTTTCCCTTTCAGCAGCAGGCGTCCTTGCCCGTCCACGTATTTCCATTCGTCTTGAAAATCTTCGTTCTGCCACTGACCCAGGCCAGGGTAAAACACCCGGCCAGGTCCGTGGGGGTTCAGGTTCTCGCCATTCCAGCGGGGGTCGGCGATCTCACCCGCTACCAGGTAACGGCTGTCGGTGGATAGCCTGCAGCGCTGTTCCGGGGAACAGTTTTCCAGGGCGCCATGCATCATCTTCATGCTGAACATCAGCACATCGCCAGGCTGGTAGTGGGTGGTTACCCAGCGGGTGCCGTACTGACGCTGAATCGCCAGTAGATCATCATCGAGCCAGACCAGACCGTCTCGGTCGGCATCCATTTTCAGATAGCCGTCGGCCAGCGCTTGGCTATGGGTGCTGCCTTCGAGCAGCATGAGACCGCCCTCGTGCGGAGCGACAGAACCGAACGGGATCCAGGTCGATAGGTGCCGGTCGGTGCCCCGACTCATGTAGGGACCATCGCAGTGCAGGCCGCATCCTTCGCCCGGCCGGGCAAGGCGAGGCCAACGGAAGTCGTATGGCTGCACCGGGCCATCGAGCACCGCTCCAACCACCGAAACAAGCCGCTCATGGAGGATGACCGCTTCGTAGTGGGCGCCGGTGCGTAGCGACTCGCTGAACGCTCTCAGGTTGGCTGTGGCCAAGCCGCCCCGGTCGCCTGCGACGGCGTCGAGCAGCGGTTCACGATCATCGACCTCGCCTAGCATGGCGTACTTCAACAGCAGCTCTTGTCTGGCTTCGATAACCAGTTCAGAGTCGAGCAGGCCGGGCAGGAAAAGATACCCATCACGGTCGAATCGAGCCCTCAGTTCGGCTGGGTTGTCGACCAGGTCGATCGATGAGGTCATCCCACCTAGGGCAACCGTCGACAGGTCGACAGGTTTACCTTCGAATCGCAGCAGATCAGGGCGCTCAAACTGCAGTGATTCCATGGCTGTAGCCGCCATTTGTCTCTCCACCATCCGCCGCCTCAAATACCTCTGACAAGTCGTTGGCCATCACGATCCAACGACGTCATTGTAGCCTCGCCATATAGATTGGCATGAGCCGCTCTACCCGAACGAGTCGGACGAAAAAGGAGTCGGCAGGTGACACACGTAGTACTGGTCGTCAACCGACTACCGAGCTTGCTGAACACCAGTCTTGGAGCGAGCAAACGGCTTCGCGCCGCAGGTATCCAGACCACCTTCGTCTGCACCGAGAACCTGGCCGAACCGATCACCGCCGAGGGCGAACAGGTCGTTGTGCTGCACCACGATGAGTTATTCGCCGAGCGCGTTGCCGCCGACCCAAGACCGCCGCTGGGCAACCCGGCTGCCGTCATTGCTTGGGTGCGTCGCCGCAGGCAAGTCCGGGCCGAGTCGCTGGCCTCGGTTGAGCTGGTGGAGATCATCACATCGTTGGCTCCCGATCTGCTTTTGATCAACGCCGAAACCCACACTGCGATGATCGCCACCGAAACGCTTGGAATCCCCCGGCTGGCCACAACCAACTTCTTTTCGATCTTCCGAGGGCCGGACCTGCCGCCACTCAGCATGACCATGCCAAGTCCGACAAACCCGACCGAGCGCATCAAGGTCCGGGCCGCCTGGTGGTGGGTTCGGGGTGCGGCGATCTACGGACGGCTGCGCCATCGCTGCAGCCCAGCCGGACTGGCAACGCTTGTTAGCCCAATCCGTTCCGACACCGTCGACCTTTTGGATCTCAAGCAGCTAGCCAAGGCCCTCGGTGTTGACCTCGGAGCACGAACCGACCGCTCGCAGTGGCTGCGGCCCCAGGTCTATCGAGACGTTCCACTGCTGTCGTACACCGCGGCGGAGATGGACCTACCGCACCGGGTGGCCGAGCAGCTGTCCTACGTTGGCCCGATGGTCAGCACCGACCGAGTCGAGCAGGAACTGGCGGCCGAGGCCAACTCCCGGTGGCAGGAGATGGTGGCCCAGCGAAGGGCCGAGGAAGACTCTGCGCCGATCGTCTATTGCTCGCTCGGCACGGTCTGGTCGACCGATCACGGTTTTCTGCAACGGGTGCTTGAGGTGTTCGACCGGCGGCGAGATTGGAACCTCGTCCTGACCCTCGGCAGCCCCACCCCTAACTCTGACTCAACCCCGGCCTCTGATCGCCAATCGAAGCTGGGAACAGTATCGCCGAATGTCTTGATTCTCGATTGGGCGCCGCAGCTGAAGATTTTGGCCAATGCCGATTGTTTCATCACCCATGGAGGGGTCAAGTCTCTGACCGAGGCAGTTCTGTTGGGGGTGCCGGTGGTGACGTACTCAACCGGCTTCGTCGACCAGAACGGAAACGCTCGGCGAGTCCAACAGCATCGACTTGGGCTCATGGGCAATAAGGATGGCGACACTCCGGCAGATATCGAGGCTGCGGTTGAGCAAGCGATGTTCGATCCGGCGATCGGCAAAGGCATCGCCGAGATGCGCACCCATTTCCAGAATTATGAGGCCGCCCCGGTCGGCCGAGGCGATGGCGCATTAGTCGATCTAATCAACCGATATATCAGTAGGACCCAGAATCACGATGAATCGTGATGAATCTTGATTGTTCCTAGGACCATCGGCCGATAGGCAACTAAGCTCCGGTCGGGCGCGAGGCAGACCACCGACGCAAGCGCCGAGGAGTATGTCCGTGTCTTCACCGAAGTCTTCTGTGCGAAAACTGCTGGCGGCCGTTGCAGCCATTTCAGTCGCTCTGATCGGAGCCTTATCGCCGTTACCCGGCGAAGCGGAAACGCAACCAGAGCAATTGACCATCTGGCGGGTGTTTGTCGATGGCCCTGAAGACGTCGAAGTTCTCAACTCCGGCGACTACGACCTGCTCGAGGGCCGGGGCGACGGCTATCTGCTAGTGCTCGGCGAGAACGCAACCGCGCTCAGCCTCCGTCAAGCGGGCCTGCAGGTGACCCGAGATCGTGATCTGAGTCCGTTGACCGGCGTGTCTAGAACCATCGATGCTGACGGCGAAGTCACCGTGATCGCCGCCGACTACTACGGCGGCTACCGCACCGTCGATGAGCACTACGCCCACATGGCATCGGTCGAAGCGAACTACCCGAACCTGGCCAAGGTTTATGACTACGGCGATTCGTGGCTGAAGGTGAACGGCCGGGCCAACCCCAACGATCTCCAAGCGATCTGCCTAACCAACATCCAGGCCGGCGATTGCGCCCTCAACCCGAACTCGGCGAAACCCCGAGCGGTCATCCAGGCTGCCATCCACGCTCGTGAGCTGCAGACCTCCGAGGTGGCGTGGCGCCTGATCGATGAGCTGACCCAGAACTACGGCAGCGACGCCGACATCACCCACATGATGGACACCACCGAAATCTGGGTCGTCCCGGTGGCCAATCCCGACGGACGTGAGATCGTCGAAAGCGGCGGCAACAGCCCATATCTGCAACGCAAGAACGCAAACGACAGCCTCGGCAACTGCTCAAGACCTCCGTCATCGAGCAATCAGCATGGCGTCGACCTCAACCGAAACGCCGGCAGCTTCAACTACGGCGGCATCGGCACAACCACAAATCCCTGCGCCCAGACCTACCGGGGCTCCGGACCCGCTTCCGAGCCCGAGCAGGCCGCGTTGCAGACCCTCTTCAGCCAGCTGTGGCCCGATCAAAAGGGCAGCCCGGCCACACCGGTGGCCAGCAACGCAACCGGTACGTTCCTTACGCTCCACAGCTACGGCAACCTCGTGCTACTACCCCCGGGCGAAGGTGGCGTAACCCCCAACGACACCGAGCTTCGAGCTCTGGGCTTCCGCATGAGCCACTACAACGGCTACGTGACCGGCACCGGTCCGGAGATCCTCTACGGGACCACCGGCACCACCGATGACTACACCTATTACACACTCGGTGTCGCCAGCTTCACCTACGAGATCAGCCCCACAAGCGGCAGCTGCTCCGGCTTCACACCGGCCTACAGCTGTATCGATTCGGTGCTTTGGCCACTGAATCGCGACGCTCTGCTCTATTCGGTCAAGGTTGCAGGCTCTCCATATATGACGCCTCAGGGGCCAACCACCACCTCGGCCGGCTCAGCCCCGACGGTCGATGCCGGAACGCCTCTGGCCCTGAGCGCAGTGATCGACGATAACGCTTTTGGCAATGCAAACGGCAGCATCAACCGACCGTCGGCCCGCAACGTGACCGCAGCCGAGTACTACCTCGACGTCAGTCCCCTCCAGGGCAACACAAATGCGGTGGCGATGAGCGCCGCTGACGGCTCCTTCAATCAGACGACCGAGACAGCGCAAGCGTCAGTTCCCACCACCGGACTCTCGATCGGTGAACACACGCTGTTTGTCCGGGGTCGTAACGCTGGCGGATTCTGGGGGCCGGTCACCGCAACCTCGTTCACCGTCACAACCCCGGTGGACGACCCGCCGGTGGCCGATGACCAGAGCCTGTCGACCAACATCGATGTGCCGCTGGCAGTGACCCTTTCGGGCTCAGACCCCGAAGGACAACCACTGTCATTCAGCGTCGCAGGCGGTCCGAGCAACGGGTCGCTTAGCGGCAGCGCTCCGAACCTGACCTATACGCCGAACAGCGGCTACGTCGGCAGCGACAGCTTTACCTTCACCGCCAACGACGGCACCCTCAGCTCAGCCCCCGGCACAATCGCCATCACGGTGATCGATCCGCTAGCAGGCCCGATATTCGAAGACGACTTCGAAACCAACAAGGGATGGCAGACCAACCCGGCAGGCACCGACCAGGCCACCACCGGCCAATGGGCCCGGGGCAACCCTCAGCAGACCAACTCGAATGGTCCAAAGCAGCTCGACCAGACCACCAGTGGCTCAAACGCCATGGTTACCGACGGAAGGGCAGGCAACAGCGTCGGCACATACGACATCGACAACGGCGTCACCAGTGTGCAGTCGCCGGCTGTCGCGTTACCAAACGGGGTGACCCTTGAGTTGTCGTTCGACTACTACATGGCTCACACCAGCAACTCCTCGACCGCTGACTTCTTCCGGGTGTCGGTGGTTGGCAACAACTCTCAAGTGGTGCTGTCGGAACTTGGCGCCGGCAACGATGACGATGCGGCCTGGCAGCGGGCCACTATCGACCTCAGCGCGTATGCCGGGCAGACCGTGCGCCTACTCCTTGAAGCGGCCGACGCTTCCAACGGAAGCATCGTCGAAGCGGCGATCGACACCCTGTCGATCGATGCCACCCCGATCGTGGACAACGATCCGCCGGTGGCCGATAACCAAAGCGTCAGCACCGCAGAAGACAGCTCGACCAGCGTGGTGCTTACCGGTTCGGATCCCGACGACGACCCAATCACCTTCAGCGTCGTCGGTGGCCCGAACAATGGCACCCTGTCTGGCACCGCGCCGAACCTGACCTACTCGCCGGACGCTGACTACAGCGGCTCCGACAGCTTCAGCTTCGTAGCGAACGACGGCATCGAGAACTCGGCCCCGGCTACCGTCTCGATCACCGTCACACCGGTGAACGACCCGCCGACCGCATCGGCAGTCGACGCTTCGACCAGCGAAGATGTGCCGGTCTCTATCGGGCTTGTCGGGTCTGACCCCGAGGGCTCCACGCTCAGCTATTCGATCGTCAGCGGCCCCACCAACGGAACGCTGAGCGGTTCGGGTTCGTCGCGGACCTACACCCCAGCCAGCGGATTCACCGGCACCGATAGCTTCGTCTACCAGGTCAGCGATGGCTCACTGAGCGACCAGGCCACCGTCACGATCACGGTCACTGAGGTCGGCGGTGGGGTGGTGTTCAGCGATGACTTCGAGTCGGCAAACGGTTGGGTCACCAATCCGTCCGGTACCGATGGGGCCAGTCGTGGTCTTTGGGAGCGGAGCAACCCGAGAGCAACTTCGTCGAGCGGCCCGAAGCAGCTCAACGACACCACCAGCGGGGTCAATGCGTTGGTCACCGACGGTCGAGGTGGCTCGGCTGGGCGGTACGACGTGGACCGGGGCCTGACCAGCATTCGCTCACCGCAGATCAACCTCCCGGCGAGCGGGAATCTCGACCTGTCGTTCCAGTACTACTTCTCGCACCGCAGCAACTCATCGACAGCCGATTTCCTGCGGGTCACGGTCATCGGATCGAGCGGCAGTCAGGTCATCTTTGAGGAGCTGGGAGCCAACAACGACGACGATGCCGTTTGGGCTGCATTCTCCGGCTCTTTGAACGCCTTCTCCGGACAGAGCGTCCAGATCCTGATCGAGGCGGCGGACAACTCCAACGGCAGCTTGGTCGAAGCGGCGATCGATGACCTTGTCATCAACGCCGGCTAGCTAAGACCTCGGGGCGGATGTCACAGCGTGTTAGAGCGCTCTGTGGCGTCGGCCCCGTCGTCGTCCTGTGAGTTGCCGGGCAGCATCATGCCGGGCAGTCGCCGTACTAAGCGGTGTCTTGAGTTGACCGCTCTGAACAGCATCCACTTTCTCACCGACTCGACCTTCGAGAAGAACATGCCGCGGGTCAGCGGATAGAAGCCGACTCGCCATTTTGGGTTGGCGGCAACGCGGCGCAGCATCGTGCGATGCTGAGCGCCGAAACTGGCCATCACGGAGCTGGCCGACGTCGGGCTGATCCTGAACGAAGACAGCGAGCGCTCGATGCCATAAAACGCTCCGTGCTCCAACAGCCGAAAGGCCAGCTCAAGGTCAAGCGTGTATTCCCAGCGCCCCTCGAAACCTCCGGCCAGGGCAAACGCATCGCGCCGAAACATCATGGCGGACGGACAACCGATGGGATTTATCCCCGACTTCACCACCGCCTGCACGGCGGGGCGCGATTCACGTCGGCCGATCAATCCGACCAGCCCGCGGTCTCGCAGCACAACTTCGCCCGCGGCGTCGATGAAATGACGCCGACCGGCCACCAGCGCCAGGTCGCTGTCTGCGGTCAGGACCGCGAGTTCCTCGGTAAGGCAATCGGGATGGAGCAGATCATCGGCGCACAGCAGCTTCACATAGGGAGCGGTAGCCAGCGCAACTGCGGCGTTCCAATTGTCGGCCAAGCTCAGGGTGGCCGGATTGCGGTGAACGGTGATTCTCGGGTCGGTGTAGGAGCGGGCGATGTCCCCTGTTCGATCCGACGAGTTGTTGTCGAGAACGTGCAGTTCCCAGTTCTGGTGGGTCTGAGCCAGCACGCTGTCGATCGTCGCCGCCAAATACGATTCGGCCATGTACGCGGGTACGCAGATGGAGACCAATGACTGGCCGCCCTCTCGCCGCGCCATCACTTCAACAATCTCCCACCGAACCCTTTTTGCGCCTAACTAACGCTAACACAGGGGGGTAGGAACTCGACGGGCGATGACCTAGGCAGATGGCGGAACGAATAGTCCGAGTGGCATATGTACCGCCACTAGGGCAGGCAGTACGCCCCTGAAGCCGGGGTCGTGTAGCGGTGGCGAGGGTTAAAGGGCTCGCAGAGCTCTTGAAACACCGCCGATAGTGGGATCTTGTAGGTGCTGGTGTCGCCGACCCGGTCATACTGCGGACGGTAACGCAAGGCCCGGCCCTGCATGGGGGAGCTACTGTTCGGTCCGCCATCGCTCAGGTAGCCGAAACCGCAACCGGAGGGCGCCGAGGTAGCGAAGTTCGTGCAGTTGTTGAGGAATTCCTGATTGATGGCCGGATGCCAAGCGCCCCACCAATCGGCATGGTGCATGGCTCCTCGCTCCCCCAGCAATCTCGCACCACCCGGCGATAAAACCGAACCGGCGTCCACGTCGGAGGCCAAAAACCAGCCGCTGGTATTTTCGCCCGGCTCGACCACGTAGTTCACGTAGTAGACGACGGCCGGGTAGAAGTCTTTGTCGTCGAGAGGCGGGGAGCCGGTGCCCTGTCCGCCCCGTCCGTCGCAGTTGCCGTAGAACCACGAGCCGCGGGTCTTGCCCGACGGTTGCCAGCGACGCCAGTCTCCGAATTGCCCGTTCGGCTCGTAGCAGTGCCAGAACTTGATCTCCATCTCCAACACGGTGCGAGTCGTCGGGAATGGGGCGCCGTAGGTGTTGAACCAATAGTCGCCGCTGCAGTTGGGGATCCCATTGATTCCGGTGGCGAACGGGAAGCCGCTGAAGTTGTTCGAGCACTTGTAGTTCACTTCACCGGCATCGCCTCCGTCGAACGTTGGCACCTCTGGAACCGAGAGCGGCATCGGGGCCACGTTGGCCATGCCCGGTTCATACGGTTGGGTCTGGCCCCGACCGGTGCCTGCAGCCTTGTAGTACACAACCACTCGTTCGGGAACTCGCACATAGCCTTGTCCATCGATCATGGCTGGAGCCCAGTAGCCGCTCCGGTTCAACTCTTGGCCATTGCAGGTGCTCGATCCCGAGTCCTTCAGCGTCTCGTATGTCGATAGGGCGTTGGCGTCGGTGTTGCCGAAGAACATGTGGAGATGAGACTTTGCGATCTCGCCGGGCAGCAACACCGGGTCGTCGTATGCGAAGTGCGAAAACTCGCAGGAGACTCGGAACTGACCGCCGGACGAGACCGGGAACGACTGCTCGGGGTTGCCGTTGGGATTGCCGAGATACGCGTTACGGGATCCGATTTGCGGGCTGCCGTCACCGATGTCGAGGCCGTCCTGTGGCACATCACGGGACGCGCTGTTGTCGTGGTTGGTGTTGCGGCCGGTCTGGGCCCGGATCAACGCCAGATGGGCCTCGTAGTTATTGTCGATCGTCGAGCGGGTGGTCGACGTGCTCGGCACGGTGGTTGGCGGAGCCGTAGTAGATGGCGCTGTAGTCGATGGCGCTGTGGTCGATGGCGCTGTGGTCGGCGGAGGGGTCGTTGGAGGGCGAGTTGTCGTAGTCGAAGGACGTGTCGTAGTCGGGTTGCGCGTCGTGGTCGACGACGGCGGGTTCGTGGTCGTGGATGATGGTGGCTGGGTCGTTGTGGTCGACGAGGGGGCGCCGATGGTCGAGCCGACTGCGGACTGGTATTCGAGCCAACCGTTACAGGCGATCGTCTCCTCCCGCTTGTAGCCGATGCCGCAGCCGGAGGCCCTGTCCCAGATGCCCGACGACAGGACTGTGTCGGCCTCCGACTCGAATCGAACCCCGTCCAACTCGATGTAGTCGACGACCAGGTTGAGTCGAGGCGCATCGTTCAGGTACAGCACCCGTAGACGGTCTACCTGCACCGGCCCGTCAACCACCAGAGAAAAGATCTGCCATTGCTGGGTCACCGTGAATTGCCCCAGGGAGGCTCCGTTGAGGGCAACCCCCATCAACTCTCCACCCGCAGCCCCTCGGGCCCGAACAGATATCGAACCGGACACGCTCGGTGGCTGTGTGGTTGAAGTGGTCGTGGTCGAGCTAGTCGTCGTTGGGCTCGTTGTCGTGGTGGTTGTGGGTGGCGGGGTACCGAGCATCGAGCCGACGGCAGCTTGGTACTCGAGCCAGCCGTTGCAGGCGATGGTCTCTTCGCGTTTGAAGCCGATGGCGCAGCCGGAAGCCTGATCCCAAATGCCCGAAGACCGAACCGAGCCCGCCTCGGATTCGAATCGAACCCCGTCCAACTCGATGTAGTCGACAACCAAGTTCAACCGGGGCGCATCGTTCAGGTACAACACCCGCAGCTTGTCGACCTGGACCGGGCCAGCCACCGAGATCGCGAACGTTTGCCACTGCTGGGTGACGACGAACTGATCGAGCACCGCACCGTTGAGCTCAACCGCCATCAACTCGCCGCCTGCCGCGCCCCGGGCTCTCACTACAACGGTGCCCGAGGTGTCTGCACCGGGATCGTCGGCCTGCGCTGACGCCGCCGAAATAACCGAAGTCGAGGACAGGAACAGCGCCGCGAAAACAGCAACAAATAGTCCAAATATGAATAAAGTCCGCCGCGACATGTTTGTTCGCTCCCTCGGGGGCGCTGAGTGGTTGGGTGGTAAATATGCGCCGGTACCAGGTGGTTGATGCCGACTTACAGCTGTTCGATTCCAAACACAGTGATCGCCACAATACGGCCAACCAACGACGATTAACATTGGGCAAAAAAGCTCACTGTTTGCGAGAGAGCCAACGCAGCACAGTACGATGATCCGCCGTATGTCGGGACTCTGCTTGGAGGGCTGTGACAAAGCACAAAGGTTGGCTGGTCGGTTTTGGTGTATTGGCACTTCTCGTAGCCGGTGTCGCAATCACCATCCTCTCAACATCAACCGATGGCAGCGGCTCCGACGACGATGAAGTCGCTCAAACGCCGAGCGAGACAGGCTCTCAACCGCTCGGCGATTCGAGCTCCACAACCGTGGTCCAGGAGACCGACGAGTTAACCGAACCCGAGAAAGCTGAACAAGCTCCGGAGAGCTTCGACGAGATTGAGCCGGAGTCGGGCGAGCCTGAGATTCTCGCCGCTATCGAGTCTGTGGCCACCTGGCAGCCGGTGCTGCAGTGCATAAACGGCTTGGAGATCCAATCCGACGGCACAGACTGGCGAATCGAGGGGCTCAGCATGACGCCACAGCCACTGGAAGACGGCGAGGTTCCGAGGAAAGCGATGGTCGAGCTTTGCGGCGCCGAGCCGACCGAGGAAGATCTTCAGGCTCAGTCCGAAGCGGTTGAGTCGCTGGCCTATGAACTCACGGTGCTCGGTCCGATCACCTTCGAACCGGGAACCACTGACCTAACCGGTGACTCCGAGGCGGTTCTCGATACCGTCGCCAGCCTACTTAAAGCTAACGCCGGTTCCCTCGTAGAGGTTGCAGGCCACGCCGACTCGCGAGGCTCTGAAGCCGACAACCTGCTCCTCAGCGAACAGCGGGCTGAGACCGTGGTGTTCGAGCTGGAGCAACGCGGCGTGCTGAACGAGTTGGTCCCCGTTGGCCGCGGCGAAGCAGTACTGCGGCAACTCAACGAGGACGATGCTGAAGCGCTCTCACAAAATCGTCGAATCGAGCTGCGGGTCATCCTCTAGAACCGCAGGCCGACGGCAGATTTCGCTCGGCTACTTCCGTCCGGCTACTCCGGTGGCAGTCGGTATGCGGTGGCAGCAGGCTTCATCGGACGGGCGTACCAAAGCGGCCGCCGCAAACCGGTGTCGTTTGTACCTGCAGGACGGGTCTTGGTCAGCCAGTCCAGGTATGCCTCACGCGATTTGTCGGTGTCGACGACCACGTCGCCGTAGACATCGCCGGGCTCAGCCGGGGTGACCTGAACCCGCTGATGCCAGCACTGCATGCCGGAAACCGGGTCGGGCTGCACCGAGAACGTGGCGTTCTGATGCACGCCGGTATCGGTCCACCAGATACGGCCGGTGTCGGGATCGGTCGAGTCGTATGGCTCGTTGCCGTGCTCTCGTTCCAGCTTCCACTTGCTGCCGTCGTTTGTGACCTTGGCCTTACCGGCGCCCCAGGAACGGGCTTCGCCCTCTTCAAGCCGCCAGCGACCCATGTGGTGGGAGGCGGCGACGATGCCGGGGCGGATGCCCTCGGTACGCCATGAGCTGATGACGAAGTGTCCGATTCTGGTTGTGATGCGCACCAGTCCGTTTTCTTCGATGTTCAACTTCTCGGCATCGGAAGGGTGGAGCCACAGTGGGTGCCGGTGGCTGATCTCGTTCAACCACTTTGAGTTGGCCGAACGAGTGTGGATCAGAGTCGGGATGCGGAAGGTCGGCAGGAGAATTCGTTCCAGACCACCGGAGCCGTCGGCGGCAGGCTCCATGTCGAGGTCTTCCCAGTGCACCTGCGACGGAATCCACTTTGGAGTTGCGACATCGCCCCAGCCCCAGTCAGCCAGGGTGCTGGAGTAGAACTCAAGCTTCTTCGATGGGGTCGGGAAGCCCTCTTTCGCTTCGCCCTTGATCTCCACTGCCGGCGAACCCTCACCGAGAGGGTCGAGCTTGATGTCGGCTAGCTCATCGAGATCGCCTGACCACGAGGCTGCGGTACCGGGCTTGCGATAGACGCCATCGTCGCCCTTTGTGGCCCCTTCGAGATCGCCAGCGTCGACCCCTCGCTCGTATGGCTCATAGGGATCGGTAGGCACCTCGAACGCCGAACGATCACGCATGAATTCGAGCGGCGTCTGGCCAGCTTCGGCCGCGGCCTCGGCCAGTCCTGGAACCTTCTCCTCGAACATTTTGCCGTAGTACTCATCGATGGTCAGCGGCTTCCCGGGGTGCAGTTCGCTCTCGAACCACTTGCGGATACCCATGGAACCGTCGGGGTCGATCTTCCATGAAAGGTCGATCCAGAACTCGTTTTCTTCCCACACTTCGCCAGGGTTGTATTCGTGGCTGCGGGCGTCGGGGCCGAGCTTGCCGTCGCCGCCTGCCTGCTGGTCTTTGATTTCGGCGTAGCGGCGGAACACCGACTGGCGGAACGAGATCCACCGTGCGGCGTGGGTCTCATATGAGGTGATGTCGTGACGTTCGGCCGACACACCCATCGGCAGCACATAATCGGCGAACCAGGCGGTCTCGGACCATGTGGGGGTCAACGCAACGTGGCAATTGACCATCGACTCGTCCTTCAGCGCTTCCATCCAGGTGAAGCCATCGGGATTGGTCCAGATCGGGTTGTAGACCCGGCTGAAGTACACGTCGAGCTTGCCCCGACCCTCCTTGAGGAAGTGGG
>JBOEHD010000130.1:0-2080 GCA_050633745.1 Acidimicrobiales bacterium | reverse complement strand
GCCATGTCGACCATCAGCGTGGCGCCGACCTCGTCTGCGATTTCCCGCATCTTGGCGAAGTTGACCTTCCGGGGGTATGCCGAATAGCCAGCAACGATTACCAGCGGCTGGAACTCCCGAGCGGTAGCAGCGACCTGGTCGTAGTCGAGCATCTCGGTTTCACGATTCACGGTGTATGACCGCTGATCGAAGAGCTTGCCCGAGATATTGGGCCGGAAACCGTGGGTGAGGTGACCGCCAGCGTCGAGCGCCATGCCGATCATGCGCTGGTTACCGAAGGACTTCCGCAGCTCTTCCCAGTCGGCGTCGGAGAGATCGTTGACGTGCTTGGCGCTGTGATCGGTGAGGAATGGGGCCTCGACCCGGTGGGCCAGAATCGACCAGAAGGCGACCAGGTTGGCGTCGATGCCGGAGTGTGGCTGCACATACGCGTAGTCGGCGCCGAAGAGAGCCTTGGCGTGGTCGGCGGCCAGCCGCTCGACCTTGTCGACGTACTCGCAGCCTGCGTAGAAACGGTGGCCGGGGGTGCCCTCGGCGTACTTGTCGCTGAACCAGTTGCCCATGGCCAACAGAACGGCCGGGCTGGCGTAGTTCTCAGAGGCGATTAGTTTCAGCTGACTGCGCTGATTCTCTAACTCGCCACGGATGTGGGATGCCACATCGGGCTCGACTGCACCGATCACATCGAGAGCGGCTTGGTAGGCCCTGGCCTCGGGAGTGTCGAGCACCTGGCTCGTGGGAGCGGTCGATTGTGAATCTTGCACGGTCATGCAGGAAATGGTACATGCCGCCGACCGCTGGTGGGGCACGAATAGTCAGCCATTTCGCTTGTTCGGCCGGTCATTCGGCTTCATTTGACCAGCTATTCAGGTGCCGCCCGTTTACGCCGATTCTTAGAGGGTGAGCGAAGAAACTACGGTCGATGATGTGGCTGCGGAGATGCTGCCCGTTTCGGGGTCACGCCAGGCGGCGGGGTCTCTATCCGGTGTGGCGTCGCGGCCCGGCCTGGGTTTGCTGCCAAACCCCGAACCAGGCCGCCAGTCCGCGGAGCGGTTTGTTGCCCGCCACCTGGCCGGGTTGTTCCTGGAGGAAGAGGTAGCTTCGTCTCCTCGATTCCGAGGCGGACAGTCTGCGGCCGATTGGGCTCTCGACCACTTCGATATCACCGGTTACGCGGCCAAACGGAACGAGGCCTACCCGGCTCGTGACCGAGGGGCCTCTGGGCTTTCACCTTATATACGCCACGGTCTGCTGCCGCTGCCGAGAATGTGGGACGCAGCGCTGGAGCCGGGGACTGGAAATGGCGGTTCGCCGCCCGCGGCCGATGTTAAGAAGTTTCATGACGAGCTGCTTTGGCAGGAATACGCCAGGCACTGGTACGCCCGCCTCGGCTCGGCGACCGCAGCACCGATTCGCAATGACTACTCCAAGCCCGGGATCACATCGGGACGCTGGGAAAATGGCCTCTGGGTGAACGGTCCGGCCGAGTCGGCTCCGACCGCTGAACCGTGGGATCTCGACATGGCCTGCGTCGAATTGACGATCGGCGAACTCGAGGACGANNGACGGTTCGCGTGCCGCCAACCGTCTCGGTTGGCAGTGGACGACCGGCCTTGGATCGAATCGGGCCTATGGCTTCTCCCGCTGGCAGGTGGAAAAGCGGGCCCCAGGCCTATGCGCATCCTGCGAGCTAGCCGCGGCCTGCCCGGTTGATCAATGGCCAGACGAACCGCCGCTGGTCCGAGTCGACTCCAACCCGCTCATCGTTGCCGACCCCGATGTGGCAGCGCGGCGCGGTCCGGTCTCGGCCGAACACNNCTGCCAGCGGTATTCGTTTTTGATCGACCGTTGCTAGCCAAGCTGCAGCTCTCATCCAAACGCCTGGTGTTTCTCGTCGAGACGCTTTCGGAGTTGGCCGTTCAACGACCGGTTGAGCTCTACCTCGGCGATCCGGTTTCGATCTTGGCCGATCGACCGTTGGCCGCAACGTTCACCCCGGTGCCTGGTTGGCAGACTCGCGCCCAACGATTGGCCATCGTCGAGCGTCACCCGTGGCCGTGGCTACGTTCACCAGTCGCGG
>JBOEHD010000129.1:0-14277 GCA_050633745.1 Acidimicrobiales bacterium | reverse complement strand
CTCGACCCGTCCGGCCTGGCCGAGTTCGACGGCACCTCGCTGTACGAACATGAAGACCCTCGCATGGGTTTCCATCCCGACTGGAAGAGCGGCATCTTCAACTATGACCGCCACGAGGTTCGCAGTTTCCTGATGTCGAGCGCCATGTTCTGGCTCGACGAGTACCACGCCGACGGCATACGGGTCGATGCGGTGGCATCGATGCTCTACCGCGACTATTCCCGCAACGAAGGCGAGTGGATTCCGAACGAAGACGGCGGCCGGGAGAACTACGGAGCGGTGTCGTTCCTTCAACAGCTGAACGCCGCGGTCTACAACCGGCATCCCGACATTCAGATGATCGCCGAGGAGTCGACCTCGTGGGGAGGGGTGTCCCGACCGACCGATGGTGGTGGCCTTGGGTTCGGCATGAAGTGGGACATGGGCTGGATGCACGACACGCTGCAATTCATGGACCGAGACCCGATCCATCGACGCCATCACCTGGCCGAAGCAACGTTCCGCATGATCTACGCCTTCACCGAGAACTTTGTGATGCCGCTATCGCACGACGAGGTGGTCCACGGTAAGGGTTCGATCGTGGCCAAGATGCCCGGCGACCGGTGGCAGCAACTCGCAGGCCTACGATCGCTGTACTGCTACCAGTGGGCGATGCCGGGCAAGCCGCTGCTGTTCATGGGATCGGAATTCGCCGTTTCCGACGAGTGGAACCATGAACGGGAACTCGACTGGAGCCTCCTGCAGTACCCCGAGCACAGTGGCGTAAAAGACCTCATCACAGCCCTAAACAGGCTGCAGCAGAGCGAAGGCGCACTGCACCTGGTCGACTTCGCTCCCGAGGGATTCGCCTGGGTAGTCGACGATCACGACAATGCGGTCATGGGCTTTCTGCGGCTGGCCCCCGATCATCGGCCGGTGGTGGTGTTGATCAACTTCACACCGGTCACCCGTGAGAACTACCGGGTCGGTGTGCCCCTCGCCGGGCCGTGGATCGAGCTGCTCAATAGCGACGACGCTAGCTTCGGCGGTTCGGGCAACGTCAACGCCCAGCCGCTGGCCGACCAGGCCATCGAGTCACACGGATACAGCCAATCGATCGAGGTAACCCTGCCGCCCCTCGGCGTTACTTTCATCGCCCCGCAGGCGGTCGACTAGCTAATACTGTCGAGGCAAACGGTTGTGCCGTTGCTGAGAACCTGTTGACGGTCGGTCCCGAGCGGGCAATCGACCCCGTCGAGGGTTGCGCCGATCACCCGACCGGCGGCGGTCGAGGTACACGGCACCTTGATCAGGGCCGGCCCGCTGGTGATAACCACACAGTCGTTGGCTGCGATACCTGCACCAAGGTTCGGGCCTGGCACCGTTGTGACCGTCGTTTGCTCGCCGTTATCTCGGGCGTAGGCGGTGAACACGAAAATGGCCGCCATGAATCCAATGACGGCAACGATTGGGACCATGCGGAGAATGTAGGAACTGCGAGCCGAAATCTCGGTCAGCTGGGCGTTGCGTCGCGACGCCAGGAACTCCGGATCGAGCAGGCGGGGGTCGATTCTTGTGACCCCGTCGTCGGTTCGGATGCCAGTCGATCCGGTTGAGCCGGGTTGGCTGCCCGCCTGAAACGGCACAAGCTGGCGATCGTAGGCCTCACGGTTGGCCTTGTCACCGAGCACCGACCAGGCCTGATTGACCCGCTGCATGGCCTTTTCAGCCTTGTCGGCCTCGTCAACCGGCTTGCCGCTGTGACGGTCGGGGTGCCAGCGACGAGCGGCTGAAAGATAGGCGCGGCGAATCTGGTCATGATCCGATTGGCGAGTGACGCCCAAGATCTCATAGTGCGTATATGTTTTGCCACTAGCCAACGAACTGTTCCCACTGACGACCTACTCCCCCAATCGTAGAGCCCTCGGGGCCTCGGTTGTGATATCGATCCCAGATCCGGGTTCGAGTAGCGTCGATGAGAACCGGAACGAAATGATCGACAAGGAGCGTCACGATGCGGCTGGGTTTGGGTATGGGCTACTGGTCGTCGGGTCCCCCCGCTGGGGCCGCCGAGCAGATTGCCACCGCTGAACGGCTGGGATTCGACTGCGTCTGGACCGCTGAGGCCTACGGTAGCGACGCCCTGACCCCACTGGCTTGGTGGGGAGCGGCCACCTCCGAAATCGCGCTCGGCACCTCGATTTGTCAGCTTTCGGCCCGATCACCGGCCGCCATGGCTATGGCCGCCATGACCATGGATCATCTGTCCGATGGGCGTTTCCGGCTGGGGCTTGGCGCGTCCGGCCCCCAGGTGGTCGAGGGTTGGTACGGCGAGCCGTACTCCAAGCCGCTGGCCAGGACCCGTGAATACGTCGACATCGTGCGTAAGATCATCGCTCGAGACGAGCCGGTGATCTACGACGGCAATCACTACCAAATGCCGATCGACGGCGGAACCGGGCTCGGCAAGCCGCTGATGTCAACGGTTCACCCGCTGCGGACCGAGATTCCCATCTACCTCGGCGCCGAGGGGCCAAAGAACGTGGCGATGACCGCCGAGATCGCCGACGGCTGGCTGCCGCTGTTCTTCGCTCCCAAAGACAACGACTTCTACCTGAACGCCCTTAACGAAGGTTTTGCCCGCCCCGGCGCCCGCAAGACGATCGACGACTTCGACGTGGCCGCGGTTGTGCCACTGGTAATCAACGATGACGTCGAAGCGGCGGCGGACGCTATCCGTCCGATGCTGGCGCTCTACGCCGGAGGTATGGGGGCCAAGGATGCCAACTTCCACCTCGATGTCTTCGGCCGCATGGGCTACGAAGACGTCTGCGTCAAGGTCCAGGAGCTCTACCTGGCTGGCGATAAACGAGCGGCGATCGCCGCGGTGCCAACTTCGATGGTCGAAGCCGTCGCCCTGGTCGGCCCAGCGTCCAAGATCGCTGAAGATCTCGATGCCTGGCGTGACTCGGTAGTGAACACCCTGGTGATTAGTGGCCCACCGCAGGTTCTAGAAGCTGCGGCTGAGCTGGTGCTTGGCTGATCGTCTGCAGAACCTCGACGGCCGGATTGCTCGAAGGGTCGGCCTGCTCTGCCCCGGAGGTGCCTGCCACCGGCTGCACAGCGGAGTCGGCGACCGCTACTACCTGGGCAACCGCCCTGCCAGCGCTGACCGACATCCAGGCTAGAACTAAACCTTCGACGACGAGCACGGGCGCCAGCGCGCCGGTCGGGTTAGCCCGATGGAGCCAGCCGACCGTTGCTTGAAACGATGCCCCAAACACCAGCATGGCCAGCTGGAACGCGGCGGTGATCGGGGCATGCAGCACCCAACGCCCGGCCAACGAACAGGCATAGAAGCCGCTGATGGCGGCGACCGCCAGCAGAACCGGCGGCGCTGATTCGAACTCTGACCCAGACGATGAGCTGGTGTTCAGCGACAGTGCAGCCAAAGCCGACGACAGGGCAACCAGCGCTGCCACAAGATGCGATACCGGCCCGAGCCACCGCGAGCGAGAAGCGCCGATGCGATTGATCGCAGGCAGATAGGCCCACACCCGCAGCGCCCAGATCAGGCCGAGCACAAGACCGAATATCGCAAGCAGCATGACCGCCGCTTGGATCCGGCCAAGGGCCAAATTGATACTGGCAGGGTCCGCCGATCTCGAGCCGATCGACACCAGGCCGAGCCAAATCATCGAGACCGCGGGAAGTAACCACGCCAGACACATCAGCCGCATCACAGTGGAACAGCTATACCGGGCCACCCACTCATCGGATATCGATCGTCCCACCATCGCGCCTGCGCTTGCCACGATTAAGACTTCGGCCAGCGAGCGACCGGCTTGAGCCTCTACGCCAGGTTCATCGAACCGAAATCCTAGCGATGACCGGAGCGAGACTGATCAGGTGGATCCTCAGCCGATCGCTAGGCCAAGAGCCAGCAGCAGGCCGGTCAGCAACTGGGTCTGTCCGGTGGCGCCGAGGGTGGGGATCAGATCCTTACCTTTTGCGCCGGCCAGCACCGAGCGGGCTGGCTGCACCCCTCGGACCAAACCGATCAGGCCCAACAGGGCAGCGGGCCGGGCAAAGCCACATGCCACCACTCCCACCCCGGCGCCAACCAGCAGCAATACGTAGAGGTAACGGGTGCGACGGTCGCCGAGCCGGACCGCCAGGGTGCGCTTGCCCGACTCGGTGTCACCGGGGATGTCTCGCAGATTGTTGATGACCAACAGAGCGACAGCCAGCAGCCCAACAGGTATGGCCGCCACTACCGCCAGGCTGGCGATCTCTTCGATGTGGACGTAGGCCGAGCCGACCGTTGCTACCAGGCCGAAGAATACGAAGACGAATACCTCGCCCATTCCGTAGTAACCGTAGGGTTTCGGTCCCCCGGTGTAGGCCCAACCAGCGATGATGGACGCCGCCCCAACGATGAACAGTTCCGGACCGGCGGCCAACGCCAGCGCCGCACCGACCACCGCGGCCACGCCGAAACTGGCAGCGGCGGCGACCTTGACCTGCTTGGCGGTGGCTAGATTTCCACCGACGAGACGAACCGGGCCGACCCGACCATCGTCGGTCCCCCGTACCCCATCGGCATAGTCGTTGACGTAGTTCGTGCCGATCTGCAGGGCCAGCGAAACGACGAGTGCCGCCAGCGCTCGCCACCAGATCGGCGTGCCATCGATCGCTGCAGTACCGACGGCGACCGGTACCACCGCCGCCGGCAGCGTTCGAGGCCTGGCCCCGGCAAGCCAGGTACTTAGCGGTACCGACTTTGTAACCGCATCAGTCACAGCAGGAGTCGCGCCAACCGCAACCCTGGCACCGGAAGTGGGCATGCTCCGGGGCCATATCACCACCGCACTGTGGGCAGTCCTGAAACACTGCGTGTCTTGAATATTCCTGTGGACATTGGTACTCCGGAACGGAGCACGCGACTGTCTGGGGGCCGACCGATCCCGGCTGTACTTGCGCCATAGCCAAACTGTACGACGGATTGCCCCGCTTCGCGAGAATCAGCGATCTAAAAGCTGTTCTGCCAGCAGTTCGAGCCCTGCAACGCGGGAGCCCTTCACCAACACAGCGTCGCCAGCCCCTACCGAACCGAGGAGCTCGTAGGCCTCGTGGCGATCGACTACATGTTCGACGTCTCGGCCGTAGTCTTCGGCGTCGACGGCGATCACTCGGATGCCCGCAGCGGTTGCCTCCCGGGCAACGGCGAGATGCTCCTCCGGGCCTTCGATCCCCAATTCGGCCATGACGCCCAGCACCGCAACCCGATGTTGAGCTGGCACGTCCAGCAGAGCCTGGATGGCCGCCCGCATCGATGTTGGGTTGGCGTTGTAGGCATCGTTCACAACGACCAGTCCGCCTTCGGTTTCTGCCACGCTCATCCGCCATGGCGACAGCTCGGCCGAGCGAAGGCCTTCGATGGCCTGGGAAAAATCAATGCCGGCCGACACCGCAGCGGCAACCGCGGCTGCAGCGTTTTGGGCCATGTGGGCGCCTCTGACCTGCAGGGTCAGCTGCGCGGTTCCCCAGTCTGACTCGATGGTGAAGGTTGGTTTCAGTTCACGGTCGACCGAGATCCCGGTGGCTCGAACGTCAACCGCACCGGTTCCAAAGGTGATCGCTGTGGCCGCGGTTCGCGACGCCATGGCCGCCACGAGAGGATCGTCGCCGTTCAGCACTGCTACGCCTGATGCTGGCAGCGCCTCGACCAACTCACCCTTTGCCTGGGCCACACCTTCGAGGTTTCCGAACAGCTCGGAGTGAGCCAGGGCGACACAGGTGACGACACCGATGGTCGGGGCCGCAACCTCGGCCAACTCGGCGATGTGGCCGATACCCCGGGCTCCCATTTCGACAATGGCGATATCCACGCCGTCGGCGGCGTTCGCCAGCGTGAGCGGCACGCCCATCTCGTTGTTGAATGATGCCAGGCTCGCCGAAACCGAGCCGCCGGATCGGCAGGCAGCCAGGGTCAGATCCTTTACCGAGGTCTTGCCAACGCTGCCGGTGATGCCGATGACGGCGCCGGTCATCCGGGAGCGAGCGAGTTTCCCGATCGCTGTCAGAGCGGTCATGGTGTCGGCCACCAAGACCGCAGGCACCGATCCGCCGGTTGCGCTCGACGTGCTCATCATCGGCCCGGACGTGAGGTAGGCGCCGGCACCGTTTGCTACCGCAGAGTCGATGAACTCGTGGCCGTCGCGCTCGGCCACGATCGGCACGAACAGCTGACCAGCGGTAACCGAACGGCTGTCGATCGACAGATCGGTCACCGACACAGCTGTGTCGACCCCTGGGGCGGACGTTTCAAGCCCAAGGAGTCTGCCGTCAATCGCTGTCGCTAGCTCGGAGAGGAGAAACTGCACCATAAAGGTCTACCCGACCAGCCTTCAGTTGCAACGAACCTCACTTATCGCCCAGTTGCGACGCAGGGTGCACCTCGGGTGACCGGTCAGCCGATTACGCTGAATCGGTGACCTCTCACCCCGATGACAAGATCCGATTGGTCGTGCTCTTCGGTGGCCAATCCGCTGAACACGATGTTTCATGCACAACCGCGGCCCATGTACTAGCTGCCGCCGACGCCGACCGCTATCAAATAGAGCCGATCGGCATCACCCGAGACGGAGCCTTCGTCCGAGCTGGCGACGCCGCGGCCCTGCTGCCAGGCGGAGCTGGTGCTGCCATCCAAGCGCTGGAGCCTGTCGGGCCCGGCACCGAGTTGATGTCATCGGTCGCCGAGTTGGCCACCGATGGACAGGTTGTTGTGCTGCCGTTACTGCACGGGCCGCTGGGTGAGGATGGAACGGTCCAGGGCCTGTGCGAGCTGGCCAACGTGGCCTACGTCGGCGCAGGCGTGCTCGGTTCGGCAACCGCCATGGACAAGGTCATGGCCAAGACCGTGCTGGGAGCCCACGGCATTCCCCAGACCGCGTGGCTAGCGTTCCAGGAAAGCCAAATCATTGGCGACCTACGGGCCTCGGCGAAGAAAGCAGCCGCCGAGCTAGGACTTCCGTGCTTCGTGAAACCGGCCAATATGGGCTCGTCGGTTGGCGTCGGCAAGGCCACTACCGAAGACGAACTGGTCGAAGCGATGGCCGAGGCTCTCAAATACGACGAGTGGCTGGTCATCGAAGAAGCGGTCATCGGCCGCGAGATCGAAGTGGCGGTGCTGGGGAACGAAGAGCTCGAACTGTCGGTTCCCGGTGAAGTCATCCCCGGTGCCGACTTCTACGACTACGAAGACAAATACGTCGACGGAAACGCCCGGTTGGTCATCCCAGCTGAGCTCGGTGAAGCGGTGGCCGAGCGGGTCCACGAACTAGCGGTCGATGCCTATCGGGCGCTGCGGGTGGAAGGTATGGCCAGGGCCGACTTCCTCTACGAAGAGCATGGTCGAGGGTTACTGGTGAACGAGCTAAACACCATTCCCGGATTCACCCCCATCTCGATGTACCCGAAGTTGTGGCAGGCATCCGGCCTCTCGTACTCAGCGCTCATCGATCGACTGGTCGACCTGGCGATCGACCGCCACCGTCGACGGGCGGGCAAACGGCTGACCACCCACACCGCTCGCCAAGACTAAGCAGCCGTTTCATAGGCCAACGCCCTCGAGGGCACTCCCTGGCGGCCGACGCCGCCGCTACCTCTAGAAACTACCGCTGCTGCGGCCGCCGCCGAACGAGCGACCGCCAGAGGAAGAGCCGCCGCCGAACGACCGGCCACCGGACGAGGATCCGCCGAACGAACCACCGGATGATCCCGAGCCGCCGGAGCTCCAGCCGCCGCCACCGGATCGCCATCCGCCGCCGCCGGTGGTCACCCACACGCTGCTGCGCCTGCGGCGAGCGATGATCCGCTCCTGTACTCGCAGAGCATCGTCAGCGACGTCTGCCGCTTCGGCGATGGCGTCGGGGAGATCTGTCGGCAAGTGTTGCAGCGATGCTTCAAGACCGTCGAGTGCCCGTCCGTCGCTAGAGCTGAACAACTCCCAACCGAGGGAGCGGCGAGCTCGGGCCACCGAGCGTTGCGCTCGGGCCACCTCTCTACTCAGCTCGCGTCGCAGAGCCTCCATCCGCAGGTGCTGGTCGGCGGCCTCGCCGAGCAAGCCGTCGATCTGGCGATTGATTCTGTCGCCGGTTTCGGCCACCCGGAGATAGTTGGGCTTCTTTTGCCGCAGCTCAGACCTGAGCCCATCGACGGCTGAGGCAAGGTCGCGTGGCGCGGCAACCAGGTCGGAGTCGAGGTCGCTCCGGTGCTGTTCGATGTAGCTGATCAAGTCTCCGAGAACCTCGGCCGACTGCTCAACGATGCCCGGCGATTCGGCCATCGCCCGATCGAGATCGACGAGCAGGTCATCACACTGATCGAGCAGATCGTCGGCGACCATCAGCTGCAGGCCAGCGGCGTCGAGCTGCTCTCCCGCCTCATCCAGTCGTTGGCGGGCGATCATCTCCGAAATCGCCACGTCCTGCATTTCTTCCGCCGCTTCGAGTTCCTCACGGGCCTGCTCGGGATAGTCGGCGGCCCAGTGCCAGGAATCGCTGGCATGGTTGCCGGCAACTAGGGCGAACTGTCGACGGAGGTCTTCGATCCGTCGCAGCTCGAGGTCGGCAGCCGCTTCGAGCCCAGCGTTCCACTTCTTCAGCGAGTTCACCCGTGATGGCAGTGCCTGAAGGTAGTGATTGGTGGCGAACAATCGAGCTTCCGCGGCTTCGATCTGATCGGACAGCGCCAGCAGATCGAGCTCGAGCCGGACGAGGTCGAGTCCATCGATTACGTCGCCGATGCCGTTGAGGTCGCGTTGCTGAGACTCGACTGACCACCCTTCGGACTCTCGCTGATCGGCCATCTCCAGTGCCTCGTCGACCTCTTCGTCTAGCAGTTCGGCCTTGGCCGGGAGCGCCACCCGCAGATGGTCGATATGGGCTCCGAAGGCCGCCAGACGATCGAGTGACTCGTCCTGTAGATCGAGTGCTCGGGAGAGTTCGATCAGGCGATCCTGAGCCCGAGCGATCGACGCTTCATCGGCGCCCCCCACCCCGTCGGGAATGGCCTGGGTAAGCAGGGCGCTCGCTCCCCCGGCTGCCGAGCGGCCGGCGTCCGTCTCACGCAGCAGACCTCGCAGCGCAACCAGAGTTCTTCCGGCGGTGGTCTTTGACCACACGTCGGCCTGGGCGGTGAGGCGACTATCGCGCTCGCGCAGTACACCAACCCTGATGATCGGCGCGGCGCTCGACCGCTCAAAGTCGGCCCGGGCCGAAGCCAGCCGACGCTGGCGGCTAACCAGGAAGAACACGCCGCCACATGCCCCGAGGCCAACCAAGCCGCCGCCGATGGCCCAGGGAGACTGGCCGCCGCCGACCGGGTCGCTGGCGTCACCGGACTGCTCGGCCGGTTCGCTTGTCTCGTCGAGCGGCTCGGCATCGGTTTCGGTGGCAAGTCCTGGATCGGCGTCTTCGTCGGTATCTTGCTCAGCCGCTTGGTTTGACGAGCCCAGTTGTCGATCGATGCCGTCGGCGATCTCCTCGATCCCGGCGATCAAGCCGCCGGTAAAGTCGCCTTCGCCGAACCGGGTACCCATCACATCGGCCCGGAGACCATCGGGGTCGGAAACCGCGGCCCCCCAGCGAGCGCCAACCAGGACATCTGACAGGCGATCTCCTACCGATAGGCCGAGAACGATCACCTCGGAACGCACCCCGAGGGTCTCATCGCCATAACAGGAGACCACGATCTCATCGATGGCCGCGACCAGGTCAGCGTTCGGCACCTGATCGAAACTACGAACGACGAGTGTGGCCTGCGGGTCGATCAGGTCGAGCGCCGAACGCACCAGGTCAACGTCGACAGCGCCGCTGGTGTCGACGACGGCCTCATCACAATCGAGCGGGTCCTGGACGGCGAACGCCTCTTGAGCGGCCAGCGGGTTGACTGGCAGCAGCACCGAAAGACAGACCACCGAGGTCGCGAAAAAGCATGTGGCGAGCGGTCGCCAGACGCTGGCCCTCCCAGAAGTGCGCAGCGTTTTTGATCGGTCTGGTCTTACAGCTGTCATTGTCCTCTTAGTACGTCGCCCAACACATCGGTGGATTCAGCCTGTTGCACCATCAACACAGCTTCCAGGAACGATAACAAGGTCCGACGGAGCCGAGCTGCCACCCGTAGATCGAGCTCCAAGCCAACCGCACGCAAGACCTCGACATCGGACACCACCCCGGTCACTACCGCGTATGCCGAGACCAGCACCATCTGAGGATCGCCGGGCTGGAATCGACCTACCTCCATGCCGTTGGTCAGGTCGCCAATCGCTCGGTCGACCAACGGTTGCAGCAGATCGAGCATCTTCTCCGACCATGGCGACCCGAGCCGGTTCACCTCACGCAGCAAACCCAGAAGCTCGGGTCGTTGTAAGGCGAGCGCAAAACTGGCCCGGACGGTGGTTTCCACCCGATCCCAACCGGGTTCGCTTTGGTCGACGGCCGATTGCAGCTCAACCAGCAGTTGCTCGGCGGCATCGGTCAGCACCGCGGCGATCAGGCCATCCTTAGACCCAAAATGGTACAAAATCGTCTGCTTGGTGATCCCGAGTTCCGCCGCCAACCCATCGAGCGACGTCCCCGCAACACCTTTGCCTGCGAAGGCCACGGTGGCGGCGCGAATTGCTCGGTCTTTGGTCGCCACAATTGAATCGTAACAGTGGGGTCTTTATACGGGGGTAGTCGGTAGCCATTCAGCGTTCGATCCGAGCTGAAACATCATGTTGGGCCACTATCGGCCGACTAGCAGATCGTGGCACCCCTTCCCCCTAACAAGGACCGCTTGCCGATGATCCAGCCAACGACGGAACCTCGATCCGCACCGCCCCTTCGCTTCGGACCACGCCCGATCGTGGCATTGGCACTAGCACTGGCCTCTGTCCTGCTGTTGGCGTCGTGCGGCAATACGGGTGAAGACATCTCCGAAGCGATGACCGAAGATGAGGTCCCAGCCGACGATGGCTTGATGGCCGGCGAAGAGGCGAGCGACAATCAGTCGACCGATGCTGATGGGGCAGACGGAACGCTCGGTTTCGGCGACACCGAATCCGGCGATACCGAACCCGGCAGCGCCGGCGGTGACGACCCCGGCAACAGCAGAATCGATCCGCCGGTCACCACAGATGAACTGCCCGAGGTCTCAGCACCGGATCTAGCCGAGCCCGACGATCTACTGCCGAAGCTCAAAGCCGACGTCGGTGACGCGGTACAGGCGGCTGCTGACTCCCCAGATGTTGCCATCCTCGACGCTGCCGATCTATCAACACCGGCCCCGACCGCTGAAGATCTGGCCAACTTCGGCGACGGACACAGCCGAACCCCAAACGGCAAGCTCATCGTGTTGGACGAATTGGCCAGCCTGGCCTGTGCCAACGTTGAGATCGCGCTGGGCGCAGTCGATGAGGGCGACCTCGAAGCCGCCACCGCCAACATCTCTACCGCCGCAGAACGAGCAGAGCAATCCGAGCTCGCAGGCATCCAGAGCTGGTCTGAAGCCCTAAACGAGGCCGACAGCGGCGAAACCATCGATGCCACGATCCTCGTCGGCTTCCTCTCGGTGTGTCTCGATGGCGGCTACGTGATCTAAACCGGCTGCGGCCGGTATCCTGACCAAATGGTAGAGCGGACCGGGTCTGGGCATGTCTCCGGCCTCCGCTGCAATCGTGGACGCTTGCTGGGAAGGGCACCGCAGAGAACCGTGACTAGTTACTGATGATGACGGTAAATCGATGATCGCTGACCAACTCGCCGGGAAACGCATCGCCATCACCGGATCCACCGGATTCCTTGGAACCGCCCTCGTGGAGCGGCTCCTTCGCGGAGTGCCCGATTGTCGCATGGTGCTGCTGGTTCGCCCAGGCAAACGTTCGAGCCCAAAAGAGCGGGCGCGGCGTGAGATTTTCCGCAACGATGCATTCGATCGACTGCTCGAAGATCGCGGTAAAGAGGCTTTCTGGGCCGAGGTCGACGATCGTGTCGACGTTGTTGCTGGCGATGTAGGCCAGGACGGCCTTGGGCTCGATGAGCACGGTCGAGCGGCCTTCGCCGACTGCGACATCATTATTCACTGCGCTGCCGCCGTTAGCTTCGACGCTCCCATCGACGGCGCGGTCGAAGTTAACCTGCTCGGCCCTCCAAGAATCGCCGAAACCCTGAACGACCTCGGCGTCACCCCTCACTTCATCGCCGTCTCGACCTGCTATGTAGCGGGCAACCGGCGGGGCAGCGCTTCCGAGCAACTGCTGAGCGACAGCCCATTCCACATCGACGTCGACTGGCGGTCAGAGGTCAAGGCAGCACGACGCTCCCGAGCCGATTTTGATGCCGAGTCACGAGCTGCGGAGCGCCTTCAGCGTTTCCGCAAGCAGGCACGCCACGAACTGGGGGCCGCGGGTACCCCGCTGCTGTCGGCAAAGACCGAACAGCTCCGCCAGCGCTGGGTTCATGAACAACTCGTCGAAGCAGGCCGAGCGAGAGCGGTTTCGCTTGGCTGGCCAGACGTCTACCCCTACACCAAGGCACTGGGTGAGCGGGCACTCGACGAGACCAAGGGCCAGATCCCGGTATCGATCGTCAGACCGGCCATCATCGAGTCGGCATGGGCCGAGCCGAAACCGGGCTGGATCAAAGGCTTCCGCATGGCCGAGCCGATCATCCTCAGCTACGCCAGAGGCCTACTCAAGGCATTCCCCGGCGTGCCTGAAGGCGTGATCGACGTTATTCCTATCGACCTCGTGGTCGCAGCCATCATCAACGTCGCGGCCCGTGGCCACAACGAAGATGGATCGGTCGACGTCACTCAGGTGGCGTCGGGAACCCGCAACCCGCTGCGGTATCGACAGCTCGTCGATCTGGTCAGCAACTGGTTCACCGAAAACCCCCTGTATGACCGAAAAGGTCAGCCCATCGCAGTGCCAGAGTGGTCATTCCCCGGCCGTGGCGCGGTGGAACGCCAGCTGGAACGAGCCCAGAAGAACCTCGAACGAGCCGACAAAGCGCTCAAGGTGCTGCCGCTGCGGGGCCGCCAGGCGATGATCAACGCCGACGTCGAGGACAAGCGGGAGCAGGTCGAACGAGCGGTCGGCTATGTAAAGATCTACGGCGCCTACGCCGAGTGCGAGGCCCTCTACAGTGTTGACAACCTCGTCGCATTGCATGACTCGCTCAGCGAGTCGGACCAGATCGACTTCTGCTGCGATCCAGCGGTCGTCGACTGGACGCACTACGTGCGCAGCATCCATCTGCCGTCGGTTGTCGATCATGCCAGGGTCAAGACCACCGGCACCCGGTCCGACCCCGATGCCAGGACCGGACGGCTGCGCACCCGGGTGCTGGCCCCCGAACGCCATCTGGCGGCTTTCGACCTCGAAAATACGATCATCGCCAGCAACGTGGTCTTCAGTTACGCCTGGCTGGCAACCCGAAACCTGACCCCCCGTGACCGCATGCGGTTCACCATGAAGACGCTGACGGAGGCGCCGAGCCTGCTGGCGCTCGACCAACGGGACCGCACCGATTTCCTGCGTCACTTCTACCGCCGCTACGAAGGCGCGTCGGTGGCCGAAATGGACCGGCTTGGCGGAGAGCTGCTGGCCGATCACATTCTGACGAAGGCATTCCCCGCCGCTCTCCGGCGAGTTCGAGAGCATCGCCGGTTGGGGCATCGCACCGTCCTGATCACCGGAGCCCTCAACATCGTCGTCGAGCCCCTCGGGCCGCTGTTCGATGATGTGATCTGCGCCGAGATGTCGCAGCGCGACGGTCGCTACACCGGAGAACTGCTGTCGGTGCCTCCGACCGGCGAGGTACGAGCCCAGGCACTGCGAGATTACGCCGATGCGAACGGCTTCGACCTAGCCGAGTCTGTGGCATACGCCGACTCATCCTCAGATCTACCGTTGCTCGACGCTGTCGGGTTCCCGGTGGCGGTCAATCCTGAGACGAGATTGGCTTCAATGGCCATCAAGCGCGGTTGGCTGATTGAATACTGGTCAAAAGCGGGCGGAGGAACCGACAAGTTGCTCCCCCTCGGTCCTCTCCCAGCCCTCCGACGAAGTCGCAAGTGAGCGCCGAAGTCGCAAGCCAAACGAAAATGAAGAGTCACCCTGTACGAGATGAATCGTCCGAGATGAGTTGTTCTAGAGAATGTCGAAGATGAATAAGAAACCGGATACCAACCCTCGTCCAGGCTTTGTCCTGGAGGTCGACCGCCAGACCCCGCCGATCCTGTTCCACCACG
>JBOEHD010000128.1:0-15491 GCA_050633745.1 Acidimicrobiales bacterium | reverse complement strand
CACGCGGCCCACACCGTCGACCTGTTCCAGTACCAGACCGGTGAGCGAGTGGTTGCAGCGAACGTCATGGAGGGTCCGCATCACCCTAATCTGGGCATCGCTATGGACATGTCGATCCAGCTCAAGACGGAGTCCGGAGCACTGTGCACGCTGTCGCTGTCGTTCAATAACGATGGCCCCTTCGGTACCTTCTTTCGCTACATCTGCGACAACGGCACCTACCTGGCCCGCTATGACGATCTCATCACCGGCCGCGATGAGGTGATCGATGTCAGTAAAGTCGATGTTTCGATGAACGGCATCGAACTACAAGACCGTGAGTTCTTCGCCGCCATCGCCGAGGGTCGTGAACCCAACTCAAGTGTGGCTCAGGTGTTGCCCTGCTACGAAGTGCTCCGCGACCTCGAAGAACAACTTCAATAACTTCAAACTCGACTAGTGAACTGGTAGGAAAAACATGGATTTTCTCGAATTCAACAAGAATGTGATCGAAGAGTTCCGAGCCAACGACGGCGTGTGCGGCGGACCGTTCGAAGGAGCGCCAATGGTGCTGATCACCATGACCGGCGCCAAGTCAGGCCGTGAACTCTGCTCACCGCTTGTCTACTCATCCGACGGCGACGATGTTGTCATCATCGCTTCGAAGGCCGGTGCTCCCGAGCACCCCAATTGGTACTACAACCTGGTAGCTAACCCGACCGTCACGGTTGAGGTCGGTACCGACAAGTGGGAAGCCACGGCGAAACTGGCCGAAGGTGACGAGCGCAAACGGCTCTACGATGCGCAGGCCGCCCAGATGCCTCAGTTCAGTGACTATGAGACGAAGGCCACCGAAGCTGGGCGAGAGATCCCGGTGTTCCGCCTCGTTCGCAACTAGCCAATCGCTGCGGCTCCTCAGCCGCCCTCGCTCATCTCGTGCTCAGATGCTGGACCACCTAGTCTCTTTGCTGTCGAACCAACATCGCCGTCGAGGAGCCACATGAGCTGGGAACCGGAAATCGAGGAGCTGCGTCGTCGGGAGGCCCTAGCAGAACAGCTTGGTGGCCCCGACAAGGTGGAGCGGCAGCACCACTTCGGAAAGCTGACGATCCGTGAACGTATCGATCTCGTGGCCGATAAGGGTTCGTTCCACGAGATCGGCAAGACCGCCGGTGTCGCCGAGTACGACGACAAAGGCAACCTGCTGCATCTGACTCCGTCGAACTTCCTGTTCGGCGTGGCCAAGATCGACGATCGACCGGTGATTCTCTCCGGCGACGACTTCACCGTCAGGGGCGGCTCAGCCGATGCCACCATTCCCGAGAAACGAAACACCGCCGAGGGAATGGCGATGGAGCTGCGGCTGCCCCACGTTCGTCTCGTCGATGGCATGGGTGGTGGCGGCTCGGTCAAAACCATCGAGATGGCCGGTCGAACCTACATCCCGCAGCTCAGGGGCTGGGAGACGATCGTAAACCACCTGTCGGTTGCCCCCTCGGTAGCTCTGGCACTCGGCTCGGTGGCTGGCATCGGAGCCGCACGGGTGGCTACCGCTCACTATTCGGTGATCGTGCGAGACACCGCCCAGATGATGATCGCCGGTCCGGCTCTGGTCGAGCAGGCGTCGCTTGGTGATCACGGCAAAGAGGAACTTGGCCACGCCGACATTCACACCGCAAACGGTGCGATTGACGACGCCGTCGACTCCGAGGCCGAGGCATTCGCCCGAGCGAAGCAGTTCCTGTCGTACCTGCCGACCAACATCGATGAGCATGCGCCGAGGCTTGAGCCATCAGACGATCGCAATCGCCGAGACGAGTCGTTGATTTCGATCGTGCCGAAACAACCGCGCCGGGTCTACAAGATGCGGGAGATCATCAAGACGGTGTTTGACCAGCCGGTCGAGAGTCCATCGTCCGATACGGCGAGGGAGGGCGACGGCGGCTTCTTTGAGATCGGGAAGGATTGGGGTAGGTCGATCATTACCGGTCTGGCCAGACTGAACGGTTACCCGGTTGCGGTGTTCGCCGAAGACCCGTACGTCTATGGCGGTGCGTGGACCGCCGATGGTTGCCGGAAGCTGATCCGCCTGCTCGATATGGCATCGACCTTCCACCTCCCGGTGATCCATCTCGAGGACTGCCCCGGCTTCCTGATCGGCAAGGAAAGCGAAGAGAACGCAACGATCCGCTACGGCAGTCAGGCCCTGGCCGCCCTGGGACAGTTGACCACCCCGTTTGCCTGCGTTGTGATCCGCAAAGCTTTCGGTGTCGCCGGCGCAGCCAACAATCAGCCTGGGATGCACAGCTTCCGCTACTCGTGGCCGTCTGGCGACTGGGGTTCTCTCCCGATCGAGGGTGGCATCGAGGTCGCCTACAAGCAAGACCTAGCCGATAGCGACGACCCCGACGCTCTTCTGGATGAGATCCGCGACCGCCTCAACCTGGTCCGGTCGCCACACCGGTCGGCGGAGTTCTTCGAGATCGAAGAGATCATCGATCCTCGTGACACTCGCCCGCTGCTGTGCGAGTGGGCCGAGCTAGTACAGCGTTCAATCCCGCTCGGTCCTTCATCGTTTGGTTACCGCCCATAACATTGGGCGATGGCAAACGAGGTCGCCAGTTGGTTGCAGTCGGCTCGAGAATCGTGGGTTAACCGCGGCGATAGTCGACCGGATTTCGCCCTAACGCCGAGGCCAGATCAGGAGTCGGTGTGGGATTACCCCCGCCCTCCGGCAGTGGTTACCGACCAACGGACGGTGGAAGTTAGCGACGCCAATGGGCTGATCGCAAGGAGTAGCTCCAGCCTCCGGATACTGGAGACGTCACATCCGCCGTCGTTCTATCTGCCACCGGATTCGATCGAGCCCGGACGGCTGGTGCCCACCGTCGGCTCGTCGATGTGCGAATGGAAAGGGTCTGCGGAGTACCTGGCGCTTTCCAAAGATGGGCGCCCGGTGGCCTGGCGCTACCGGAAGCCGTTCCCTGAATTTGAGCCCTACACCGACTGGGTGTCGTTTTACCCCGATCGGGTGCAATGTCGGGTCGACGGAGAGCTCGTCCGACCGCAGGCCGGCGGCTTCTACGGCGGATGGATCACCGACGACGTAGTGGGCCCATTCAAGGGCGACCCCGGCACTTCGGGCTGGTAGCTCCGACCGCTAGATAGTCCTAAGGTTCGCCTTCAACAGCCCGAATAACTTTGTTGTTCTCACGCGGGCAAGTTTGCCCAGATCCGTTTCCGGCTTTGCCAGTCGCGCCCAGTAACTAAGTTATATGGTGAGTTCGCAATTTGACTACCACGAACTACCAGCACCTACTACCAAGGCGGCGCAAGTGACAGAAGGCCAGGAAAAGATTGGCGACGGCATTCCCGAACAGAGCAGACCGGTGGTCTCGCGTCGCAAGGCGCTCGGACTAATCGGCGGCGGGGCGGGAGCCATCGTCGCTGGTTCGGGGAGTCCAGCGGCCGCGTTTGGCGAGGATTGGCGAGGCTGGCCAGGCGGCCACCACGCCGAACCCGGCCCCGATAAGTTCACCCGCATCTTTTACGCTCGGCCATTCGCTGAGCCATCCGATGAGTTGAGCGAAGCGCTCGTCGAACTGTCGCGTCCCGGCGGCATTCTCGACGCAAACGACGATCTAGAAGCTGGACCGGTTGAACTGATCGTCAACCCGACCCACTCGGTCAACAACCCAAACAATCCAACCCATACTGCGGGCACTACCTTCATCGGGCAGTTCCTCGACCACGACATCACTCGCGATGCCAACTCGGTTCTGGGCCGTCCGCAATCGCTGCGTCGCAGTCTGAACCTTCGCACCGCCAGATTCGACCTGGACTCGGTGTATGGCGGCGGGCCTTCTGAGATGCCAGAACTGTACGAGGATCACGATCCGCTGCGCTTCAAGGTCGAGTCGGGTGGGCTGTTTGAAGACTTGCCTCGCGACTCCTCGGGAACCGCCATCATCGCGGAGCCCCGCAACGACGAGAACCTGATGATCTCCGGCATCCAAGTCGCGATGCTTAAGTTCCACAACGCCGTGCTCGACTACGCCCGGCACACAACAGGTCTGGTCGATCAGCAACTCTTCGACCATGCCCAGAGAATCGTGCGCTGGCACTGGCAGTGGCTGATCGTGCACGAGTTTCTGCCGCTCATCGTCGGGCAAGAGATGGTCGACGACGTCATGGCCAACGGTCGTCGGTACTACCGGGACCGCTCGGCTCGGATGCCTGTTGAGTTTCAGGGCGCCTGTTATCGGTTCGGCCATTCAATGGTTCGACCGTCTTACCGGGCCAACATGGCGGGTGACAACGGAAAGCCGTTCTTCGGCATGGTTTTCGATGCGAACGAGCTTGGAGAGCCCGATCCCGACGATATGACCGGCGGGCGTCGTGCACCGCGTCGGTTCATCGGCTGGCAGACGTTCTTTGACTTCGGTGACGGCGAGGTCAAGCCAAACAAGAAGATCGACACCACGATCTCGACCCCTCTGTTCCGACTCCCGTCGATGACCATCGACCGAGCCCGCGGCTCGGACCTCGGCCCGACCTCACTGGCCACCAGAAATCTGTTGCGTCAAATCACCTGGCAGTTGCCGTCCGGTCAGAGCATCGCCCGGCGAATGGGTGTTGAGAGGCTGTCGCGCTCCGACCTGGCCGACTTCGGTCAGTTCGGCGCCAGGCTCGATCGCTCGACGCCCCTCTGGCTCTACATTCTGCGCGAGGCCGAACTCATGGCCGAGGGCCATCACCTCGGTCCGACCGGTGGACGCATCGTCGCTGAGGTCTTTATAGGCCTCCTCGAGATGGATCCGACGTCGTATCTCGCTGCCGAGCCGAACTGGCGACCGCATCTCCCGTCCGGGGGCGGCCGCGGTCACTTTGCTATGACCGACCTGCTGACCGCAGCACGCGTCGATCCCACCTCACGGGGCCAGTAGGACAGCGATCTCCCGCTGGGGTGCCTTGACTTCATGCAGGTCGCTCTCTACCGTTGGGTCTGGCGAAACGTGCGCCTCACCTCCACCGGTCCTCCCCAGCGGGACTGATCAAATCGTCGGAGGCAAAGGGGATTCGAGTCCTCACGTTGGTATTGGTCATCCGCTTTCTGCAAGGTTGCTGGGGAATCGTTGCCGGGAGCATGGAGGACCGATGACAGCGAACCGGAAACGCAAACAGCGTGTACGAGCCAGAGCGGCAAAGACCGGCGAATCCTATACAGCTGCCCTTCGGCACCTCCTCCGAACAGAGGAGTTGCAAATGCGCACCTATGAAATCAATCCGGCTGGCGTCACCGATATCGGGAATGTCAGGCCGACCAACGAAGACCACCTTCTAGCCACTGGTGACCTGTTTGTCGTCGCCGACGGCATGGGAGGCCAGGGCCGTGGCGAAGCGGCTAGCCGACTCGCCACCGAGACCCTGCAAGTCGGATTCGAATCCGACCCCACCGGCGACGGGTTGCTAGCTGCGGTAGGTCGGGCGAATTCCGCGGTAATCAACCGAGCCGACACAGACCCCGAGCTCCAGGGCATGGGAACAACTATCGCTGCGGTTGCAGCGGTCGTGGAGCAGGGGCAACAGAAGCTTGCGGTGGTAAACGTCGGTGACTCTCGGGTCTATCTGCTGCGAGCGGGCAGTCTTGAGCGGCTCAGTTCCGACCACAGCGTTGTGGCGGACTTGGTTCGGGCCGGTGAGATCAGCGAGGCCGAAGCGTTCAGCCACCCCGAGCGGCACAGGTTGACACAGGCCCTCGGTGTTGAACCTGTTGTCGAACCGTTTGTTGCATACTCGATCCCCGTTGCAGGCGATCGTTTGCTGCTGTGCAGCGACGGTCTGTTCAACGAACTAACCGCCGAGCAGATCACCGGTGTGCTGACCTCGGTGGGTGACCCGGCCGAGGCGGCCTCCGCGTTGGTGTCTCTCGCCAAAGATCATGGCGGGAGCGACAACATCACCACCATGGTTCTGGATATAGCGGAACTTGATATCGGCTGAGATCCGTTTGCCGATTGGGCGATCGGCCGCGGCTGCATTAGCTGCAGTAGCCGGCCGGTTGCCCGGTGACCGCCAACAAGGCACTGCCGGACAACGACAGATGGTGAACAGGAGCGTCGAGGTCGAGCACCGTATGTGACCCGTCGGATCGCTGGATCAACACCTGCTCGCCGACCGCAGCCATCACCAACTCACCAGAGACGTAGTGGCGAGATGAGGGGCCACCACCGTAGCCTTCGGCCGCGCTGAGATACTCGGGGGCATCCAGCTCCCGGGCAATCACGGCGAAGCGTACGGCGGGCTCCCCAGAGAAAGCGCCTTCGCGAGGGGTGGCGAACACCAGTGCTTGCCCAGTGGAGCCGAGGAAGCCGTTGCCGCCATCGTCATTTACCGACAGCTCAGCAGACCACAGCACATCGTCAGGATCGGTGGCCTCAGCCACATACAGGTGTCGGGTACTCGGCGCGTCGGACGACTTCGTGTTGCGTCGGTCGTAGACGACGACGTCTCTCCCGTTGAGCGTTGCCACCGCCGCCGATCGCAGGTGCTCTTTCGACCAGAGCTGGCGGCCAGTCGAATTGTCGTAGGCCACTACTTTACTGTTCGGTCCGGTGCTGGATCCGAGGACCACCAACGTTGTTTGGTGGCCGAGCTGTATCTCGTCGCCGAGAGAGTTGCGATTGCCGAGCCTGTTGTAGACATTGTCGAGCGGAACTCGGTCGCCCTGAAGGAGCGACCCATCGGCCCGCCGAAGCCAGAGGTGCGGCTGGTAGCCGGAGCCATCGCCGACTGACACCTTCACCGTTTCAGCACCCTGAAAAAACCGTGAGTCGGGCAGGTCCGACCACTCGCCGACCCCGGAGGCAGTCTCTTCAAAGATGCCACCGCCAGCGTCCAGGGTCGTCAGACGAGCGACTCCCTCGGGCGCCCATGGGTTCGATACCTCGTAGGTCGCTTTGCCGTCGGCTGATCCCCAGGGCGAGATCTCTAGGCCTTCGATGTAGCGCTGCCAGCGTACGGCGCCGGTCTCGATGCTGATGGCGCTGACGCTGGGCAGCAGCTCGTCGAGCCGAGGGTCGGTCACCAGCACTGTTTCGTCGTCGGCTAATGCCGGGGGCTGCTCTATGCTCGGGATCTGCAGCTCCCAAAGGCGCTCACCCGATGCGATGTCGAGGGCCACGAGCAGCGGCCGAGCTAGAGCCTCGCATGCACTCTGCGAGCCGGTAGTTGGCGAGAGAGCAGCGGGCGGCTGTACCAGCACCGGCGGTTGGCGCTCGACCGCAAGATCAACCGGGGTGGGTCCGCTCAGCGGATTGGCGCCAGCCTCCAAGAAATCTGCTGGTGCTGCTAGCTGGTCTTCAAGGTGGGACGACTGTGGTGGGTTCAGTAACGACCAGGCGACGATGACAACGGCTAGACCAAAGACAATACGGTGGACCGGGGAGAGCCGGGATGGGTTGGATTGGTCGGGGATCGTATAGACCGGGAGCGAAAGTTGAGCTCTCGCATCGAAGATCGTTTGGAACAGCCGAAAACCGATCCAGAAGAACGCCATGAGAAGTAGTAACGCAAACGGCCCGAGATCGACGCCAAGCAATGCGACTAACACGGTCCCCAGCAGGTAGATCACCGTGAAGGTGCGACGTACCTGCGATGCCTTGGTGTAGAGGCCCGCAGCCTCCTGCGCCGCAGCGGCCAGCATGATCGCCGACAGCAGGTACCAGACCACGGCCAGCTCTGCTGCTGACGCCGCCAGCGCGCTCAACCCCGACATCTGAGCAGGTGCGGACCAAACCTCGAACCCATCTGCCCGGTGGGCGCCACTAGCAACGATCGAGTTCATGGCGAAACCGGCTGAGATGACCGAGGCCCAGAGCACCACTCGAAACGCCACCGATGCGCGCTTTGGCATTGACACAGAGCCGTCGCTCAGAGCTAACGAACCATGAGCGATCAGCGCAAAGCCAACAACGTCGACGAACAGATCGAAGCCATCGATACGCAGATCGACGACGGCGATGATTAGACCCAAGACGATGGTTTCGAACCCCGCCCCGCCAGTCGCTTCCGAAACCGGAGCTGGAGCCGGGATACCCGAGGACGACGCAGCTGGAGCCCAATCAGGTCCCACGCCAGTCGGAGTGCCGCTCACCAAATCGAGCGTAGCAGAAGAGGTTTATGCCCCCGTCGCGGCCTAGATAGGCACCGTCGGTGGTTGAGAAATAGCAGATGCCAGGCCGAATCGAAGCGCCTGGATCGACCGCTGAGACGGTTCAAAGTGCCACGCCGCACGATCCGTGCTACATCTCTCTGATGGCTCGACTGTTAGACGGTGTGAAGGTATTCGAATTGGGGATCGCTATCGCCTCTCCCAATGCCGGAAAGTTGTTGGCTCACCACGGTGCCGAGGTGTACAAAGTCGAGTCGCCGACCAGCCCTGACATCGTGCGATTGATCGGTAGCGCCTGGTTGCGGGACAACGAGGACCTGGCCCCGGTGGCGCCCGATTCCAGCCCCTATGTGTCGGAGATGAACGCCGGCAAGAAGAGTGTGGCGCTCGATCTAAAACAACCGGAGGCTAGGGAAGCCGCACTTCGGCTGTTGGCGGAGTGCGACGTGTTCCTGGCCAACTACGGCGCTCGGGCGTTGGCTGAACTCGGTATGGACTACGAGTCGGTGAAGAAGATTCGGCCCGACATCGTCTACGTGCATCTGCCAGGCTTCGGCGTCGACACCGAATCGCCGTACTACTCCTATGTCGCCTGGGGACCGAACCAGGCGCCTCTCGTTGGCATCGACGATCTCACCGGACACGCGGGTCGGGAGCCGGCAGGCATCGCCACCGTCGCCCCGCCGGACTACCTCAGCTCGCTGCATGGTGCGTTCTGCGTTATCACCGGTCTTGAGCAGCGAGACCGCACCGGTGAGGGTGTGCATGTCGACATTGCACAATTCGAGACGACGGTGTCGCTGCTGCTCGGCCCCTATGTGATGGACCACGCGCTGACCGGCAACCTCCAGTCGCGGATAGGAAACCGTTCGCCGTGGTACGCCCCGGAGGGGGTCTATCCCTGTCAGGGAGAGGAGCGATGGATCGCCATCAGCGTCGAGGATGACGCGGCCTGGCAGGGTTTGCTCTCCATCGGCCCCGAAGCGTGGGCCAGTGATGAACGCTTTGCCGACAACGACGCTCGCATGACAAACGTCGAGGTCCTCGATGAGGCGGTCGCCAGCTGGACCGCGGGGTTCGAGAACACCGACCTAGCAGAACGATTGCAGTCAGCTGGTGTTGCCGCTCACATCGTGTCAACAAACGAAGACATACTGCAGGATCCCCATGTCATGAACAGTGGCTGGTTTAACGCGCTGCCAGGCGCTCGTTTCACTCGAGATCTGGCCTCCGGGTTTCCTTTCTCTATGAGCGAAACACCGGGGAGCTGGGATAAGGCCGGGCCAAGCACCGGCGAGCACACCGAACAGGTGCTGACCGAGGTCGCCGGCCTGACTGCGGAGGAAACGCAGAAACTGATCGACGACAAGCTGGCATTCACCATGGACCGACCGGATCTCAAGATCGACAGACCATACGAGCAGTGGCTACACGTTCTCTTTCCCCGAGATGCCATCGACAGTCGAGACCTCGAAGAAGAACTCAACAGCTCAGGCGGTGAATCATGAGTCAGCCATTAGGAATCGGCAGTCAACCATTCGAAGGTGTGAAGGTAGTCGACCTCTCTGGAGTGGTCGGTGCATACGCCACCCGGCTATTCGCCTCGATGGGCGCCGACGTCGTCAAGGTCGAGCCTCCGAGCGGCAGCCCGCTCCGCCGCATGGCGCCGTTCATCGATGGCGCTCCGGAGAGCGAGGCTTCCCTGTGGTGGGCCTATCTGGCGATGGGCACCCGCAGCGTCGTGATCGATATCGACGACGACGGGCAACGGGCGGAGTTGGCAACGCTGCTGAGCGAGGCCGACATGGTGGTCGATGACCATGGCCCCGACGTTCTCGACGGTTACGGCGTCGGCTACGAGGCGATCAAGTCGAAAAACCCCGGTGTCGTGTGGGTCTCCATCTCACCATTTGGCTCGAAGGGTCCGAAGCGGGGTTGGAAGTCTTCGAACCTGGTGGCCTGGGCCGCTTCTGGCGTTCTATACACAACCGGCTTCGACGACCAGCCTCCTGTCGTGCCCGGTGGCCCGGCCCAAATGGGTCTACACGCAACGTCGCTGAACGCCGCGGTTGGAGCGGTGCTCGGTCTGCGGGGTCGCCGCCTGAACGGCACGGGCCAGCTGGTCGACCTCTCCCTGGCCGAGGCATGCCTGGCTTTCGCTCCCGAGACCGGGGTTCCGGTATTTCTCGACGATCAGGTCCACCGGGTTCGGGCTGGCAATCGTCGCACGCTCAGTCGCCCATTCGGGATCTACCCCTGCAGCGACGGATACGTGTCGATCCTGGTCCTGATGCCCCGCCACTGGGAGTCGATGGCCGAATGGGTACACGAGGTGTGCGACAACGAATCGATCATCGATCCGGTGTTCGCCGACATGACCGTGCGGGGACAGACCATGGAGTTGGTCGACAGCTGGGTGGAAGAACTCACTCAGTCGATGACTGCACTCGAGTTCTTTCAGGAAGGCCAGCGTCGCGGAATCCCGATCACTCCGGTGAACACGGTGGCCACCCTGTTGGTCGATCCTCATCTGGAAGCGGTCGATTACTGGGACCAGTCGGAGCTGCCTGCCGGGGGATCGGTCACCGTTCCTGGCGCCCCCTTCCGGACCAACAGCGACTGGTGGAAAACCAGCCGGGCGCCTCGCCTTGGTGAACATTCGCATGAGGTTCTCTCCGGCTGAGGCCTCTCGGGGTGGGCCACCGGTCGTACCTGACAGGGGCCGGCGCGGCGAGTACGGTTGCGCCATGAACAACGAGTTGGTGCTGCTGGCCGATGGCCCTTTGATCGATGCCGACCAGCTTGAGGCTGCTCTCGGTTGGACCCTCAAGCCTGAGGGGCTATGCCAGGACGAAGTTTGTGTGCTGGTGCCCGACCGATCGGCGCTTGAACGCGATGGCAAGGTCGATGTGCTGGCCGTTGCCGGACTTCTTGATCGGCCTGCGCTTGTTGATGGCCCGTCGGGTGTCGCTGCGGTAGGCGCACCCCGCCAACGCCGTCGTAGTGCTCTCGATGACCTGCAGGCCCCAGACTTTGTGTTGCCAGACCTCGACGGCACCTATCACTCACTGGCGGATCACCGCTCCAAGAAGAAGCTGCTCGTCGCCTTCTCCAGCTGGTGAGGTTGCATCTTCGACCTGCCAGGTTGGCAGGCTCTGCAGGATGAATTGGTCGATCACAACTTCCAGGTGATCGCCGTGGCCATCGACGAGAATGTCGAAAAGGTCAGAGAGTTTATGGATGGCATCACCTATCCGGTGCTCATGGATACCGAGCATCTTCTCACCGAGCTGTATGCCATTTCCAATGTGCCGTCGGTACTGCTGATCGACGAGCACGACCGCATCGTTCAGCCGAACTGGAACGCCTACGCCACCAACACTTTTAAGGACTACACCGGTATCGAATCGGCCGATCATGTCGAAGCGATCCGCCGTTGGGTGATCGACGGAACGCCGATGATGTCGAGCGAAGACGCCAAGGTCGCTGTTGGCGATCTCTCTCCGGCCGAAGAACAGGCTCGGCTGCACTTCCGCATCGCCAACCACCTTCGGGCGCTGGGCGACGAGGCTGGCGCCGACCGCAACTTCGATCAAGCGGGGGAGTTAGCACCCCATGACTGGACAATCCGTCGAGCCATGATGCCGCTGCGAGGCCAAGACCCCTTCGGCGAAGAGTTCTTCGCACTCGCCGCCGAATACACCAAAGCCGGCCGCCCTTTCCACGGAGTGGCGCAGCCACGTAGCCAGTAAACGGAGTGGCACCGCAGAGCGCTAGTAAATGCCATGGAACCGGTGTAGATGAACGGTAGTGAAGTTGAGCTTGATGTTGCCATCGTCGGTGGTGGCATCAGCGGACTGGTGGTGGCCGACAGCCTGGCCCGCGCCGGCAAGCGGGTTCGCCTCTTCGAAGCGCGCCCGCAGCTCGGTGGACGCATCAAGTCGGTTCCGGTCGCGGGCGGCCACGCCGACCTTGGTCCAACTTGGTTCTGGCCTGGTGAGCATCGAGTGATCGCCCTGGTCGCTGAGCTCGGCCTGGACGTGTATGACCAGTGGACAACCGGTGACGCGTTGCTGGTTGCCGATGGCTCGGCGCGACGACTCGGGGGTTACGCCGCGCCCCCAGCATTTCGCTTTAGCCGCGGGGTGCAGAGCCTTGTCGACGGGCTGGCGGAGCGTCTCCCCGCAGGAACGGTAACGCTCGATTGTCCGGTCTCTCGGGTGGAAGGCAACGCTGACCGAGTGGTGATCCACGCCAAAGCCGAGCAGGTGAACGCCGGAGCCGTGGTCCTGGCTTTGCCGCCGTCTTTAGTGATCGATCAACAGCTCGTCGACGCGGCAGACCTGGATGCCGAGACCGCCGCGGTCGCGGCGGATATACCGGTGTGGATGGGAGCGATCGCCAAGGCGGTCGCTGTCTATGAGTCGCCGTTCTGGCGAGACGAGGGGCTGTCGGGCATGATGAGCGTGCCTGGCGGACCGTTTCACGAGGTCCATGACATGAGCGGGCCTGACGGTTCACCGGCGATGCTGTTCGGCTTTGGTCAGGCCCACCCCTCTGGGCCTCCGCTGACCGGTGAAATGTTCGCTGCGCAACTGGTGTCTGTTTTTGGAGCGGCAGCGGCCGAGCCGCTGGAACTGCACTCGTTCGACTGGAGCGCTGAAACGTTCACCACTCCAAGCGGCGGCCCGAACAGCGCTCGCTATGAACTGTTCGGAGCCCCGGTCTTTCAGCGTCCCCAGTGGGATGGGCGATTGTTCTGGTCTTCCACCGAGACCGCGACCGAGGCCCCGGGCCACATCGAGGGGGCCCTCTGTGCAGCAGAGCGAGTGGTGAGATCGCTTCTACCTTGACCAGCCACCGCTGAACCATCCGCTCCTACACTGCCAGCCATGAACATCTCCGAGATAGGCAGTCATTACCTCAGGGCTCATACTCGGATCGATGAGTTGGTCCGTCACCTGTCCGACGAGGAGCTGGCGAGATCGGCCGATGCCTGCCCGGGTTGGAGCGTCGCAGACGTCGTTGGACATTGCACCGGCATCGTCGAGGACGCGCTCGCCGGGCGGTTGAGCGGGCCGCCGACCGACGAGCAGGCGGCGGTACAGGTTGCGCGGCATCGGGGCCGACCTATCGGCGACGTGCTCGACCTCTGGGCGGCAGGCGCCGCCGAGTTTGCCGAGTTGATTGCCGCTCTTGAGTTGGCTCCAGGCCTGATCGACATCTTGTCCCACGAGCAGGACATACGCACCGCGCTCGAGAAGCCGGGCCACCGCGATGACGCAGGGATCGTGCTGGTTGCCAACTATGTGATAGCTGGGCTTGATCTCAGGCCCGAAGTGATCGAAGTGGTGTTTCCCGATGGCTCGAAGGTCCGATCGGTCAGCGGCGCCGCTGATGGGGAGACCACGGCCCCCGGCAAGGGCGCCGAGCCTGCGGTGATTCAGCTCAGCGCCACCCCGTTCGAAGTGATGCGGTTCAGACTCGGACGGCGTTCTCCAGCCGAAGTAGCGGCGTTGGATTGGTCTGCTGACCCAACGCCGCTCCTCGATCGCCTCTTCGTATTTGGGTCCAGAGACCAGTCGCTAGGGGAGTAGCGAGCGGGCCGCTGGTTCAGCGCAGCGATCTCTAGCCGATCTCCAGAACCACTTTGCCGAAGGTGCTGTCACTGGCAATCAACTCGTGGGCCCGCTGGGCCTCAGCGATCGGGATAACCTCTTCGACAATCGGTTTGATCTGGCCGGATTCGATCAGCGGCCAGACCTTCTCCTGCAGCGCTTCCATTACCGCTGTTTTGGCTGGCACGGAGCGGGCTCGCAGCGTGGATCCGATAATCCGCAGCCGCTTCATCAACATGCGGGCCAGCTTGAGGTCGGCTTCGATGCCGCCCATGAGACCGATCAGGACCAACCGCCCGTCGAGGTTCAGGCTGGCCAGATTGTCTTCGAGATACGCGGCCCCAACCGGGTCCAGGATCACGTCGAAACCCTTGCCGCCGGTCCACTCCTCGACATGTTCGGTGAAGCTACCGCTGTGGCGGTTCGAGCCGCCGGATGCGCCGAGCGCGAGGCAACGTTCGATCTTGTCGTCGGCACCTGCGGTGACAAAGGAAGGGTTGCCGAAGCTCTTACACAGCTGGATACCAGCGGTTCCTACACCGCTGGCTCCTGCGTGAAGCAGCACGGTTTCGCCAGGAGCCGCCGCGGCCTCCATGAAGATGTTCAGATAGGCGGTGGCGAACACCTCGGGCAGCGCCGCCGCTTCAACAAACGAGAGACCCTGCGGTATCGGCAACACCTGCCCGGCGGGCACGACTACTTCCTCGGCGTGGCCGCCGCCGGACAATAGGGCACAGACTTCGTCGCCCGGTTTGAAGCCGGTCACCGCGGCGCCGACCGAGTCGACGACGCCGGCGCATTCGAGGCCCAGAATATCGCTCGCTCCCGGAGGCGGCGGATAGCCACCGGCCTTCTGCGCCAGATCAGCCCGGTTTACGGCGGTGGCCTTGGCCGCGATCCGCACATCTTCGTCGCCCATGGACGGGCTGGGAGCCTCTCCCCAAACCAGCTGGTCGCCCTCTACCTGAATGGCCTTCATACGTTTGCTCCTGAGATTGCTTCGGTTAACGACTCAACGGTGGCTACCCGGTATGGGGTCCTCATGGTGAACACCACGACATCGACGCCTACCTCGGCCAACGCCTGGGCCTGAGCCACCGCTTCATTCGGATCTTGATCTGCGGTGAGGGCGATCTGGACCGACTTGGTGATCTCAGCCGGGTCACGACCGACGTCCTGGCAGTGGCCGAGCAGGACGTCGTGTTTCTTGGCGAACTGTTCCGGCTTGGCGAATGGCAAGTTCCAGTGCTGAGCCCAGCGGGCAACGGTTCGCAGGGTTCGTTTCTCGCCGCCGCCGCCGATGACGATCGGTGGCCTCGGGCCCTGCACCGGCTTGGGCTCACACAGCGCATCGGTGAGCTGGAAGTACTTGCCATCGAAGGTGGTCTTCTTGTTGGTCAGCAGGCTGTCGATCACCTCGACGCCTTCGTCGAAGCGGTCGAAACGTTCGGTCAGCGTGCCGAGATCGATGCCGTAGGCGTTCGACTCGTCTTCATGCCAGCCTGCTCCGAGGCCGAGATCGAGGCGACCGCCGGACACGATGTCGAGCGAAGCTGCCATGTTGGCCAGCACCGCCGGGTGGCGGTAGTGGATGCCGTTCACCATGCAGCCGACGCGGATTCGGCTCGTGGCCTGGGCTAGGGCCGCGAGTGTGACCCAGCCCTCCATACATGGCCCCTCGACGTCGCCGGCCAGTGGATAGAAGTGGTCGAAGTTCCAGG
>JBOEHD010000127.1:0-29906 GCA_050633745.1 Acidimicrobiales bacterium | reverse complement strand
TGCCGAAGTTGGCGATCGGGCTCCCCCACCCCCGATAGGAACCGAACGGTGTCCGGTTCGTCATGACGCCGGTGGTGGTGATCTCGGCGTTCGGGACCTGATAGGAACCGGTCCCGGCCCTGGTGGAGACCCAGACCGGGCCCATACCAACGCTGCTTACCTCGCCACCAAGCGTGCCGATCAAATCGTTTCGGTAGGCCACAACGGTTCCGTCGCTGTCGGCTCCGATGGCAACCGACATCTGCGCCTCCCGAGCATGCGAGGTGGCGACGAAGCTTTCGAAACGATCCTCGATGTACTTGACGGGCCGACCGCAGACCTTGGAGGCGATGGCGGCGATGACTTCCTCGCCGTAGTAGTTGGCTTTAGCTCCGAAGCCACCGCCGATGGCAGGCACCCGTATCAGGATGTCGGAAATGCTGACGCCGAGAACCTGGGCTAGAAATTCACGCACACGGTTCGGGGACTGGGAGTTGATGTCGATGACCAATCGTCCAACGGACCCGGAGCGGCTGCCGTTTGTCTGGCTAGCCAGACCCCAGTCGGCGATCATGCCCCTGGTCTCCAATGGACAGCCGAAGGCCCGCCCGATGTTGAGCTGAAGGTCGACGACGGTGTCGGCTGTTTCGAGCGCGGCACGGCCATCGCCGGAACTATGCCGGTCGACGGCCAGCACGTTGTCTGGCCAGGAGTCGTGGATAAGTGGAGCGTCGTCGCTCTGGGCTGCGGCGAGGTCCATAACCGCGGGCAGCACGTCGTACTCGATCACCACGGCTTCGGCGGCATCCTCGGCAGCCGCCCGTCCGTCGGCAACCACCGCGGCGATGATGTGACCGACATAGCGGGCCTTGTCGGTTGCCATGGCCAGGCTTCCTGTCTGCCGCTGTCCGGGGATGTGTTCCCAGCCGATTGGGGTCGGTGACGTGTGCTTGGCCAGGTCATCGCCGGTCAGCACTGCGTGAACACCGGGCATGGAGCGGGCATCGGCGGTATCGATCGAAAGAATATGAGCGTGAGCGACGGAACTGCGCACCATGGCCAGGTGCAGCGTGCCGCGGGGTTCCATGTCATCGATGAAGGTGCGCGATCCATCGAGTAGACCATCATCCTCGGTCCGAAGTATGCGCTTGGATGTATCGCCACCAGCGCTCACTGCGACTCCTCCCCTATCTGCGGGCTCGATAGCTCGACATCCACACCCTCGCCGCCAAACGTCTCTGCGATGGACTTAACAATTCCCTGGTAGCCGGTGCAGCGGCAGATGTTTCCGGAGAGACCCTCCCTGATCTCATCGTCGTTGAGGTCACCGCTGGCCGCGTGTCCCATGGCCGCTCCTGTAATCAACATTCCGGGCGTGCAAAACCCACATTGCAGTCCGTGATTACGTTTAAACGCGTTGGCTAGGTCGGCCAGTTTTGGGAGCGGCAGTTCCGACGTGAGCTCCGAGACCTGGGAGTCGGTGGGCGGGCGGCTCAACCCCTCGATCGTCCACACGTCGGCATCTTCCGCCTGGACGGCGAACATCAGACAGGATCGAATCTGCTTTCCGTCATGGATGACCGTGCAGGCTCCACATGAGCCCTGTTCGCAACCGAGCTTGGTCCCGGTCAGACCGCACTGTTCTCGGAGGGCCTCAGCCAAGGTGTTGCGGGGCTCGACATGCAGGTCGAGCCGGCGGCCGTTGACCGACAGCGACACGCGGTGCATTTCGACACCGCTCATGGCTGAGCCCTCATGTTCTGGTCTTCATGTACTAGCTCATCGTTCTTCCGTAGAGAGTGCGCCCTCAAGCGCCCGGCGGACGACTGTTACACCAAGTTGGCGACGATAGGTCGCAGACAGGTGGGCTTCGTCTGGCGGCGAGACCAGTTGCTCGGTCAGTTGTGCCGCCGAGCGGATCGCCGCGGGGTCGCCAAGAGCCTGCACGACGGCGGCCTCGACCTCCCGCAGTCGTTGCGGGCGGTCTCCGAGGGCGAATGTAACGACACGGACCCAACCAATTGACCCATCGGCATCGAGATGCGCACTGGCGATGGCTCCAGCAACGGCGAAGTCGGCGCTGCGCAGCGTTATCTCGTGAAAGCCCATCCGGCGCTGAGCGGCAACGGGTATTCGTATCTCGGTAAGCACCTCGTCGGGACCGATGGTGGTCTCGAAGTAGCCGCCGAAGAAGTCTTCGATGGCGACCTGTCGTGTTGCTCCGCCTGCCGATGCGACGAAAACTTCGGCGTCGAGCGCCAGCAGTAGCGCCGGCAACTCCGCCGAGGGATCAGCGTGACACAGGCTGCCGCCGATGGTCCCTCTTGTTCTGGTTCCGGGATGTCCCACGCTGTCGACGACCGCTTTCATCACCGGAACCTGAGCGCAGAGGGCGGCGTCGCTGGCAAGATCTTCCTGCCTGGTCATCGCCCCGATACGAATGTCGGTAGCCGAGTGGGAGATCCCCGCGAGCTCTTCGACGGTGTTCAGATCGATCAGATCCGATGGTGCTGCAAGCCGGAGCGACATCATCGGCACCAGGCTCTGCCCCCCGGCGATGAAACGCGCATCCTCCCCCGCCGCGTGCATTGCCAACGCTTCGTCGACGGAGCGAGGGCGGTGATATTTGAAGGCCGCTGGCTTCACGGCTGTAGATTAGGCGGGGCCGTCTCGATAGCCCAACTCGGCGAAACTCCAGGGAGTCATGGTCAATACGCAGTTCGCTCTCATGCTCAGCAGCCAGGTTCCACCGGAGGAAACGGTTGGGCTGGCCCGGCTGGCCGAGGACGCCGGATTTTCGCGTCTCTGGCTCACCGAGGACTACTACCGCAAGGCTGGCTTCGCATCGTGCGGGGCGGTATTGGGCTCGACAACCGAGCTGACGGTCGCTCTCGGGGTCACGTCGCTGTACATGCGGCACCCAACGGCACTGGCTATGGAGATCGCCACGCTGCATCGTATGTATGGCAATCGCTTCGAGGCCGGACTGGGGCTCGGTAGCCCCCGGGCGCTTCGTGGGTCGGGGCGAATGCCCGCTTCGGTGATCAGCTCCACCCGTGATCGTCTGGCGGTGATCGCCGACCTGCTCACCGGCGAACCGACCAACTGGGCCGACGAATTCGACACGGTAACCGAGGCGACTCTGCAGTACCCCGCAGATACCGCCGCTCCGACCTGGCTCGCCGCTGAGGGTCCTCAAATGCTGGCCCTGGCTCGTGAGTGTGCAGATGGGGTGGTCTTCTCGGCGTTTTCCACCGAGGCCTATCTCAAGTGGGCTCTGACCATCCTGCAGAAGGACGGCCCGTACCCAACAGCGCTCTATCTCCACACCAGCGTGCATGAGGATTCAGACGTTGCGGCCAATGCTGCCCGCAACATCGTCATGGGTCGACTGCAGGCCGGCTATCTGTCTTCATCGATGAGCCGCAGCGGGTATTGGGATGTTGTCGAGCCGCTTCTAGGAGCCTCCCCCGACGTGATCCGGCCCCACCTCACCGACGAACTCGTTTCGGCGTTCGTGGTGTTTGGCACGCCGCAAGAGTGTCGACAGAAGCTGCAGGCGTTCGAGAACACCGGCGTTGACGAGATCGCCCTCGCCCCGACAATGGACAACGACCCCAGTCGACTTGGCGAGGCCATCCAGTTACTCAGCGGCGTACTCACCGCGACCGACTGACGCAGCATCGTCTGCCGAACCGCCGAGCGGTTGCTGGAGTTGGTACAGGCAGGCCACACTCGGTCTATGACCGACCTTGCCTCCATCGGCCCAGATCTGCTCGAAGCGGCCCGCAATCTCCACGAAGAGACGATCGAACTCCGTCGTTCGATTCACGCCGAGCCGGAGATCGGCCTGCAACTTCCGGAAACACAAACAAAGATTGTCGAGTCGCTGACCGGGCTCGGGCTGGACATCACCCTTGGCCAGTCAACGACCTCGGTGGTCGCAGACCTCGATACCGGCAAGCCAGGACCAACGGTGCTGCTTCGAGGCGACATGGATGCGTTGCCGCTGACCGAAGACTACGAGAGTGAGTTCCAGTCCAAGGTCGAAGGGGCCATGCACGCCTGTGGGCACGACACCCACGTTGCGATGCTGGCCTCGGCGGCACGGTTGCTCAGCGAGAACAAGAACGAGTTCACCGGCAAGGTTCGGTTCATGTTCCAGCCAGGCGAAGAGGGCTACCACGGTGCCAAGTACATGATCGAAGAAGGAGTGCTCGAAGGCGTCGATCGGGCCTTTGCCATCCACGTGGTGACCAATATGCCAAATGGTCTGATCTCGACAAGGGGCGGCGCGCTGTTGGCTAGCGCCGACACCTTCCACATCACCGTGGAAGGGCGAGGCGGTCACGCATCTGCACCTCATCAGTGTGTTGACCCGATTCCTCCCGCCGCAGCCATGGTCGGCGGCTTGCACAGCATCATCAGTCGAGACCTCGACCCATCCCAGTCAGCGGTGCTAACCGTTGGCCACATTGCAGCAGGCACGACAAACAACATCATCCCTGCTTCGGCCTTCCTCGAAGGCACCATCCGAACATTCGACGAAGACGTGCGATCGCAGATGCATGAGTCGGTCAGGCGAGTGGCCAACGGAACTTCAGCGTCGCACGGCTGTAGCTGCTCGACCGAGATCGTTCCCGGCTACCCGGTGACCTTCAACAACGACGAGCAAGCCGCACTAACCGGCGATGTAGCAACGGCGCTGCTGGGCGGTGAAGGCTTCTTTGAGGCACCAAAGCCTGCGTTTGCCGCCGAGGACTTCAGCTACGTGCTCAACCAGGTCCCGGGGGCGATGGCCATGCTCGGCGTTTGCCCCGATGACGAGAGCCCTGCCACCGCAGAGCCAAACCACTCCAACTACATGCGGGTAAACGAATCAGCGCTGTACAACGGCGTCGGCCTGTATGCGGCGATGGCCATGGTCGGCTGACCGAAACGGCTGCGCCGAGACTCAGTCGTCGGCGGGGTCACTGTCAGCGGGGTTGTTGTCAGCGGGGTCATTGTCAGCGCTTCTGTCAGTGTCAGTGTCGGGCCTCAGTTTGGACCCGACTGCCGAAATGGCGACGAGTGAGCCGTAGATGACAAGCCAGGTCAGCGGGTTCCTGGCGTAACGAACCACGACCTCGGCCGCTCCTTCGGTGGCCGGTACCCGAACCCCGATCGCCGTAACCGTGACGACGACGAATACCGCAAGTGCCACACCGGCGACCGAAAGGGCAACGGCCTGGGCCAACATGCCAAGTCTCGTCCGTAGGCCTTGCCGTCCGGTGGCGAACACATCGATGAGGCACAACGCCGAAGCCCCAGAGGCGTAGGCGATAAGAAACCGTGTGCCGAAGGAGAGCTCGCCAAACGGCTTCACCCAGCCGCGACCGGTCAAGAAATTCGAGATGCGGGCGGTAATCCCCGGCACGAGTCGCAAGCCGCTAAGTACGACAAGACCATCAAGCGTTTGCGTGAGGCCCCAGAACAGACCACCAGCGCCGGTTCCAGCGGCAACGGCGGCAACGGCCGACCCCCACGTCTCACCGTCGTCGACCGCTTCGAATGAGCGAGCCACGATCGGCGGAAGCAGAATGTCGTTGCCCCAGCCCCACTGGAACGCCATCCAGGCAAACACGCAGACGACGCCCACGAGCCGAAAGCCGGTGGCTTGGGAGAAGTCGTTCTTCACGGTCTGCCACAGCGACTCGCTATGAACTACTGGTTCGTCGCTACCAACCATTGGCAGCTCCTTCCTTCGACCACATGTTTCAACTTTTCACATCAACTTCCGGTATCAACTACTAGCGTCAACCTTGTTGTCAACTTTTAGCCTGTTGTCAACTTTTAGTTGACACGGGCCGTTCTGTCAACTCGAAGTTGACGGATCTGGTACGATGAATTGCGTGGACCGCGAGACGGAAATCCAAGCTGCGATCGTCGCTGCGCTGGCAGCAATCGATGGCGACCGCACCCCTCTTGAGCTTGTAGGCGAGATCCCTGCCATCGAAGATGCGACCGAGGCGCTCATAGCCGATCGAATCGAAGCGGCTCGGGCCCAGGGGCTGTCGTGGGAAGCGATCGCCCAGCGGCTCGGCATCTCCCGTCAAGCGGCACACAAACGATTCGGCAAAACCGACAAACCAAAAAAGGGCCAACGGAAGAGCCGCGGCGTGAGCATCGAGCTGAACCTGCAGCGAACCAAACGCGACCGTTAGCGTCGCCTAAAGTGCGCCGGCGTCGCGGAGTTCGGTGATCTGCTCCCAGTCGTAGCCGTGCTCCAGCAGGACCTCTTCGGTGTGCTGGCCAAGCTCGGCCCACTCCGTGCCCCAACGGGTTGGGGTGCCGGTCATGTTGATCGGTGTGCCGATCATCTTCACCTTGCCGAGTTCTTCGTGTTCCACTTCCACGATGTAGTTGTTCACCAATACCTGGGGGTCGGCCGCTACTTCATCGTGGGTTCGGACCGGAGCGAAGCGCTGTTCGTATTTCGACAACCGCTCGTTCCACTCGGCCGTGGTGCGCTCCTTCATGATCGGTTCGAAGGTCTCGAACAGTTCCTTCTTGATCTCGGGCGTCGAAACGTAGGTGCCGAATCGTGGATTGTCGAGCAGCTCGGGGTGTTCGACTGCCTCGACAAGCTTTGGCCACAGGTGTTCGGGGCAGCCGGCGAACGCCAGGTGTCCATCCTTGGTTTCGAACACGCCGTATAGCGCATGGACCAACGGGTGACCACCGTTTGCCCGCCCCGCTGTCTCACCGCTGTGGAAGTAGTGGGTGAACTCCGAAGCCTGGGCCCAGATCTGTCCTCCGACCAGCGAGACATCGACCCGCTGGCCTTCGCCAGTTCTTTCCCTGGCGTACAGGGCGGCCAAGATGCCAGCAGTGAGGTTGAGAGAGCCGCAGTGGTCGGCGACCAGACCGCCAGCCGGGGTGATGCCACCCTCGTCGCTGCCGTTGTTGGCCATCATCCCTCCGTATGCCTGCCCAACCATGTCGGCCCCCTCACGGGTCGCCTCTTCACCGAAGGGCCCGAGGAACGACCCGGCTGCCCAGATAAGGCGAGGGTTGATGGTCTTGAGGTGCTCGTAGCCAAGACCCCATTCGTCCAGCGTGCCGGGCTGGAAGTTCGAGAGAACCACATCAGCGGACTCGCAGAGTTTCTCGAGAACAGCCTTACCTTCGGGAACGCGCAGGTCGAGGGTGAGGCTGCGCTTGCCACGGTTGCAGGCGATGTAGACAGGCGAAATGCCGATGCTTTCGAGCATGCCGATGTGGCGACCAAGATCGCCGATCTCCGGCAGTTCTACTTTGATCACGTCGGCGCCAAGGTCGTGGAGCAGGGCTGCGGCCTGCGGCCCCTGAACCAGGGTCGACAAATCGAGTACCTTCACGCCGTCCAACGCACCTGCCATCAAAATCCTCCAAGATCAAGTACCGGGTGCAACGACGCTAGTGCCTTGACACCCGGCGATCGAGCGACAGATCTGATTTCTCAGCTCCGAGGTGGCAGCCAGACACCGCCACGAGGCCTTAAGACACCGCTCCGAAACCCTCGTAGGGTTCCATCGGGGTGCCGGTGGGCCAGTTGTGCTCATTTACCAAGACTTTGCTCGCCGCTTTGGGGTTTGGTGCCCGCCACTCATGAATCTCGCTGATCCGTAGCCCATCCTCGGTTTCGATCGCCTGAACCACAAACGCCACCGGCACGGTCATCATCGTGAAGGGCACAAAGATCAGGCGACCCTTGACCACAAAGTAGAGACACAACGCATCTCCGTTTGGGTGGAGCGCTAGGTGCATATCATGGCGGGCCACCTTTGCCATCCGCTGCATCTTGGCCAGTCGCATCCGCACGGTGGCGACCGGCACCGCGACCTCCTGGCCGGGCTTTGTCTGCCACAGCGGGGCATGGGCGGTGAGCCTGCAATCGGGTGTCGTGAAGGAGCCTAGATCACCCTGCTTGAGTTTGATCTTGCCGTCGTAGTAGCCAAAGTGAGCGGCCCAAGCTTCGACGAGCGCAATCATCGGATGGTCAGTTGGAGTCTGCATCAAGAGGACCTCTGGTCTCGCGGCCGAAAGGCCAGCTTGACTCAATAACCTACGGCACTCCCGGCCCCGTCCGTCGCCCCTAGGCCGTGGACCCCTAATCCGGTGTTGAGTTGCGCCAGAGCGACGAGAACTTGACGGCCAGCCAACGGCCGAGAATGGCATTCAGATCCCAGGGGCGTTCCTGGGCCATCCAGTGCCCCGAATACACCAGTTCCTCGGTCAGATCGGTGCAGTTTTCGCGCATCGGGACCGCCAGGTCGGAGGTAACGGCGTCACAGACGTAGTCGTACTGGGCCGCAACAAACAGCACCGGCATGTCGAGTACCGGGTTCTCCACCGTCGCCCCGTATGCCGCGTTTCGCTCGTGGTTCATGTAGTAGGAGTCGGGCCCAAAGAAGCCGTTCTGCTTCAGATACTTGGCGTATTCGGCAAGGTCATCCTCGGTTACGACGTCGCCATCGCGGGGCAGGTCCGGGGCCTCGCCGGCGTCGCCGAACCAGCCGCCGTTGATCCGCGTGCTGGCGGTATTGGCCCGCTGGCCAAACCCTTCGGGGTTGCCTTTGCGGAACAGTAGTTTTGCGGTGTTGTACGGATTGGCCTCGAACGAGCGGCGGGCGTCGTCGAAGTTCTCCTCGTAGAACCGCATGTATTCCCACTGCCCGGCGGGGTAGGTCTCTTCCGGGTAGCGGTCGCGGTTAACCAGCTCCAGCACCGGCTCAAGGCCGAGGTCTAGCGTTCGGTATGGCACGCACAGGCTGGCAACGCCGTGGCAGCGGGACGGGTGATGGCTGGCGATCGACCACACGACGGGACTCCCCCAGTCATGGCCGATCCAGACCGCCCGTTCGATGCCCAGCTCGTCGGCCAGGCCGAGCAGGTCGCCGACCACCTGTTCCAGTGCGTAGTCCGCGTGCTCGGGGTAGACGCTCGATCGGCCGTAACCCCGCAGGTCGGGGGCGATACAGCGGAAACCAAGGGCCCCGAAGGCCTGCAGCTGGTGGCGCCAGCTGAGGCTCAACTCCGGCCATCCATGCACGAAGACGAGCGGTGTACCGTCCTCCGGGCCGGATGCTCGATAGAAGGTCGTGTGACCCTCGCTCTCGATATTCCGGTGCTCGATGATGTGTTCGGTGACCGTGTATCCGGTGGCTCTGCCAATGCTCATGTTGTGCCTGTCTTCATGTAATGCCTGTCTTCAGCTGCGGACCAGGCGGCCGGGTCGGGCGCCGGTGTCTTCGTCGTTGCGCCGGGTCACTTGGCCGGCGCACAGGGTGGCCAGGTAACCCTGTACCGGCTGCATCAGCCTGGTGCCGCCTGCCGGCAGATCATGGTGGGCCACCGGCGGCGCGACGTTCAGGTTGGCGTGGTCGATGACGTTGATGTCGGCTCGCTTGCCAACTTCGAGGCTGCCCCGATCGGTGAAGCCGTACAGCTCGGCGTTTCTGGCCGACTGTTTGTGCACCAGGAACTCGATGGGGATCTGCTCCCCCTTCGTACGATCGCGGGTCCAGTGAGTGAGCTGGGTTGTCGGCATCGTGCCATCGCAGATCAGCGTGACGTGGGCGCCGGCGTCGCTGAGACCGGTCACCGTCGCCGGGTGCAGCAGCATCTCCCGCAACACCTCCATCCTGGCCTGGGTGTCGACCGTGCTCAGCGAGGCGAACCGGGTGCCACCGTCTTCCAGGAGATAGTCGTACATGACATCCATGGGCTCCCGTCCGAGTTCGGCCGCCTGTGCCCCGAGGGTCTGATCGACGCCTGGCTCGTAGTCGACCGGATCGCTCAGCGGGAACATCACCGGCGCGGCCCGGGTAAACAGGCCATAGACGTTCTCCATCGAACCGGGGGCATCCGGTCGCACACTGGATTCGGTCATCAGCGCTCGGCGAATCTCTGGGTCTCGCATTGCCTCTGCCCGCTCGGCCAGCGGAAGGTCGGCCAGCTTCTCCAGGTAGGTCGGCTTGCGCATGAAGGCGTGATATGCGCTGAGCCCGGTCAGGAAGCCGATCGGTCGCGAGGAAACCTGGGGGAATAGCTGAGCCCCTCCGGCGTTGGCTTCATCGGTCATGCGGAGGATGTCTCGCCACAGGTTCGGGTCGTAGTCCGGCGACTGCACGAGGGTGAAGGTGACCGGACGGCCGGATTCCAGGGAGAACCGCCGCATCAGCTCGTGTTCGGCCTCCTGGGTCGTCTTCTCGCCACCGAGGCTCTCCAACTTGCCGACGGTTCCAGCCGGGATCATCTCGAACACGCCTTTGCCCACTCGGCCCATCGCCGCGGCAATGCCAAGCAGTTCTTCCTCCGGGGCGAAGGTTCCCGGCACTGGCTCACCCCACAACGCTCGGTGACCGATCGTCCGCGACGTGCTGAAACCGACCGCGCCGGCCTCAACCGCCTCGGCCACGATGCGACCCATGGTCGCGATGTCCTCGGCCGTCGCGTCCTCGTTGACTCGGCCTCGTTCGCCCATGGCATGGAATCGCACTGCGCCGTGAGCGATCTGAGCCCCGACGTCGAGGGCGTAGCGGCGACTGTCTATGTAGTCCATGTACTCGGGAAAGCTCTGCCACGAGCCCCAGTCCATGCCCTCATGCAGGGCCGAGCCGGGGATGTCCTCGACGCCCTCCATCAGCTCGATCAGCTCTTTCTCCCTGCCTGGGGCGACCGGAGCGAAGCCGACGCCACAGTTACCCATGACGATGGTGGTCACCCCGTTGTGGGACGACGGTGCCATCTCGTCATCCCAGCTGACCTGACCGTCGTAGTGGGTGTGAACGTCAACCCAGCCCGGTGTGACGAGTGCCCCGTCGGCATCGATGGTTTCGGCCGCGGCGCCGGAGATAGATCCTCCGACTTCGACGATCACCCCATCCTTGATGGCGATGTCTCCGGTGCTGGACTCGCCGCCGGTACCGTCGACGATCGTTCCGCCCTTAATCACATAGTCGAACATGTCTGCCCCCTGGTAGCTATCGAAAAGCTAACGCAGGTTCCCTCGGAGCAACAATGAGCGCCGCGACGACGTCACGCACCAGCGGCCGCCGACCTTATCTCCGACCATCGGTGATCCGCAGCGGGTCCGAATCCAATATCGATGTCGCCACCGCCAGCACCTCGACCTGACACGGTTGCGGACCCGGTTGGTTTAGTAGGTGAACCGGGATCCCCAGCGCTCTTGCAAACGCCACTTCCATGAGTGTGTTTGAGCCAACGTAGCCCTCGACGCCTTTGGCGGCGAAGTTGGCGATCAGTACCGCGTCGGCCTGCCTAATCTCATCGAGATGGGCGGATATGAGCGGCCTCTTGGCCGCAACCTGGTCCCGCAGCGAGAGCTCGCCCCACTGATCATCCATGGGCTGTCTGCTCGGCGTCACGACCTGGTGCCCGGCCCGACGCAAGGTCGAGGCCAGGGCCTCGATGGGCTCGATGACCGCCATCGAGCCACAGATGCAGATTCTTCGGCCCGGCGATGCGCTGCTCATGCCCACCACGCCAACTCGGCATCCGGCATCCACTGCGTGGGGACGGACGGGTCGATGTCCTGGATCAGCGCCCCGCTGAGGCCGTCTGCGTCGACCGCAGGGGCGATCAGCTGCCGACCGTCCGGCGACCAGTGGGAATGGCTCTGGGCATACTGCTCGAAGAACGGCAGCACGGTGGCGGCCCAACTTCTGCTCGGACGGAACGACGGCAGCGTCCACGACTTCGAGCCGTCGAAGACCAGCCATTGCACCCCACCGCCGTCGGCTCCGACCAGGGCCGCCAGCAAGCCGCCATCGCGGGACCAGAAAAAGCAGCCGACCGGATCTGTTGTCACCACCTGCTGTTCTCCACCGAGAAGGTCGGCGACCACCAGGCGAGTTCGTTCGCCGTCCACCTCGATGTGGGCGATCCGTCGACCGTCAGGGTCGGGAGAGAACCGCCCGGTTGTACCGCTGTCGACCAGAGTCGTCATCACGCCATCTGGCCCGGTGGAGACGATCTGGCCACCCGCGGCGTAGGCGAGCGATCCTCCCGGTAACCACCAGGGCACGATGAAGGGGTCGGCCTGCTGACAGATGACCTCAGGAGCGGAGCCGCCTTTATCTCCAGGGACGTCGACCGGGACATCAGCGATGAGTACCCGGTCTTCGACATGAACCGCCAGCTTCGCCCCATCCGAAGACCACGACCAGAACAGTGGCTGACCTCGCTCGATGACCTTGACCTCGCCGGTCGAAACCTCCGAAAGAGCCAACTCCAGCCCAAGGGGCCCCGGCGACAGGTGACTAAGCCAGCGGCCGTCGGGGCTGGAACAGAGGTAGAACGCTCGGACGGACTCGGCAAGGACCCAGGACTGATCGGTATCCTCATCGTGGATCCGTAGTTCGCAAGCCCCATCCGGGCTTTCGGAATCGACGGCCCAGGCCGTCCACTCCCCACCTGGCGACCAGACCGCACTGGAAACCCGGGATTGCTGTCCGGCTATCAGCGGTTGACCAATTGGCATACGAACCCGATTATCGGCATCGGCCAGCACGACGTTGCCGTCCGAGGCGATGAGAAGCAGGTAGCGCACCGACCAACTCTGCCAGAGGTTGAGCCGATGGCGAAATGGTTCGGTCTCGACCGGGCGGAGAAGCGGCCTCCGGAGTCCGACACTTGGTCCCAGGTAAGGCTTGTGGCCTACTGTCTTTTTAGCGCCCGATGCAGCTCTCCGGGCCCGCGAGGAGTGCACGATGACCGATCAAGCGACCATGTCAACAACAAAAGGCGAAGGCTCAGGGCCGGAGCCAGACTACGAAGTTGTGGTCATTGGTGCCGGAGTGGCTGGCATCTATCAGATCAAGCGGCTCGTTGACCTCGGCGTCAACGCCACCGTGCTCGACGGCAACGCCGACCTCGGCGGGACCTGGTACAAGAACCGCTATCCCGGAGCCCGATTCGATTCCGAGAGCTTCACCTACGGCTACTCGTTCAGCCAGGAAGTGCTCGACGAGTGGCACTGGACCGAGCGCTTCTCGCCTCAGCCCGAGACGCTCAAGTACCTGAACTTTGTGGCCGAGAAGTTCGACCTTCGTAGGCACATGCAGTTCAACTGTCTGGTCGATGCCATGCGGTTCGACGAGGAATCCAACACCTGGTCGTTGGAGCTACGAGATGGTCGCCGGCTGACCGCCCGCTGGATCGTCACCGCTCTCGGCCTGCTTTCCATTCCGACCATGCCAAGCATCGAGGGTATGGAGAGCTTCACCGGCCAGTCGTTCCATCCCTTCGAATGGCCACAGGATCCGCCGGAGTTAGCCGGTAAGCGAGTGGCGGTGATCGGTACTGGAGCCACCGCCATCCAGCTGATTCCTGAGGTGGCGAAGGAGGCAGCCCACCTCACCGTCTTTCAGCGAAGGCCGAACTGGGCTGCGCCGCTCAACAATTCGCCGATCAGCGAAGAAGAGATGGCCGATATCCGTAGCCGCTACGACGAGATCTTCGAAACCTGCGCCAGGACTCCGGGCGGCTTCGAGCACGCCCCGGACCGTCGAGGTTTCAACAACGTCTCCCGTGAGGAGCGACTCGAACTGTGGGATCGGCTCTACGACGGACCGGGATTCGGTATCTGGCTGCAGAACTTCGTTGAGATCTTCATGGATGAAGAGGCCAACGCCGAGTTCTCGGACTACATCGCCGACCGGATCCGAGCCCGGGTCGACGATCCGGTGCTGGCTGAGAAGCTAATCCCCACCGACCACGGCTTCGGTATCCAGCGGGTCCCGTTGGAGACCGGCTATTTCGAGACTTACAACCGCGACAATGTCGACCTTGTCGATGCCAGCGAGACGCCAATCGAGCGCATCACCCCGACCGGGGTTCAGACCTCAGCCGGCGAGCACGAGTTCGACATCATCGTCTACGCCACCGGATTCGATGCCTTCACCGGCGCCTTTGATCACATCGAGATCGAGGGGGTCGGTGGCCAGAAGCTGAAGGACAAGTGGGCCGACGGGCCGGTGACCTACCTCGGTATGTTCGTCAACGGCTTCCCGAATATGCTGATGCTGGCCGGCCCTCAGATCGCGGCGACCAACTTCCCCCGAGCGGTCGAAACATCGATCGACTGGGTCACGCCGCTGCTTGAGCACGTCTGGCAGAACGGCCACACCAGGATGGAGGCCACACCGGCCGCCGAACAGGAGTGGTTCGATCACGTCGTCGACATGTACAAGCCGTTCCTGCTCCGCAAGGCCAAGAGCTGGATCACCGGCTACAACTCGAACGTTGAAGGTCACGAGTACGGCAAGACCCGCTACAACCTCTATAACGGCGGCGGCCCCAAGTACGGAGCCAAGCTCACCGAGGTAGCTCAGAACGACTACGAGGGTCTGAAGTTTTCTTAGCCGCCCGGTTCAGCCGAACGGTTTGGCGTCCGGACGGCCTAGTAGGAACTTGCCGTGGTTCTCGTATGCGCTTTCGCTGACCAGGAAGTGCTGCCCTGCGGTGTTCAGGTCGCGCCAGCGGCGCTGGATGTCGCTCGATGCGTAGACCGCCTCACCGCCTGAGTAGCGGAAGAGTCGGGTCACGACATCCAAACCGACTTCGGTGGCCAGCGAGGCCGCACTTCGCATCATGGCCTGCTGATGCGGCTCCGGGCCAACACCGGGACCGAGGCCGGACCAGACCTCCTCGAACACCTCGAAGGTCATGGCCCGAACCGCTCGGAGCTGCATGTCCATACGGCCGAGGTCTCGCTGGAAGGCCGGCCGGTCGCCGACAACGGAACCCTCGAAACCTCGTGCCTTGCCCGCAGCTCGTTCGACGACGAGGTTAAGCGCTCCGCTGGCGATTCCCAGGGCGACCGCGGCATGCTCGTATGCAACATAGCCCGGCAGTCCCAAGAGGTAGAGCGGGCCACCCCGTCGAGGGGGATCGGTGAACCCCCAGGAGAACGACTCGGGAACAAACAGATCATCGATCGAGAAATCGCAACTCCCGGAGCCCTTCAGCCCGACGGCATCCCAGTTGTGATGGATCTCCACATCGGCAGTTGGGACGACGACCCGACGGAACGACGGGAGGCCGCCGTCTGGTTGATCGTCGAAGCGAACCGTGGCGTTGACCCACTCGCAGTGTTCGATGCCGCTGGCAAAAGCCCAGCGGCCGCTGACCCGGTACCCACCGTCCACCCGCTCCGCTGTGCCCGAGGGCATCAACGAGCCCGCAGCCACCGGGGTCCGGCCGTCGCCGAACACGACCCCGAGCGCATCATCGGGTAGCCAAGCCGCGGGGAGCCCGGTCGACTGCGAGCCGATCATGACCGACCAGGCCGCCGAGGCGTCGATTTCGGCCAACGCGGCGATCACCTCGATCTGGATCAGCGGATCAGCCTCCGCCCCGCCGAGCACCGTTGGCAACTTGAGCCAGAACAGGCCGGCCTCGTACAGGGCATCGAACGATGCAGGCGGCAGCGTGTACTTTTCTTCGGCCTGCTCGACCCCGGCCAGCACCACAGCCCGCACCGACTCGACGGCGTCCAGCAGATAGCGGCGTTTTAACTCCCGATCTTGCGGGAAGTCCCAGCTCATGGTTGCACCCCTCCTGCCCTGAACCGTAGCGGTGACAGTCAGCCCAAACTCAACAGGAATTGCCTCAGCAGACGTTGGAAGGCGGCTTCAAAGTCGTCGTACAGCGGTCGGATGGCCGGTGGCGCCCACCCGTCGGGCTGGAGTTCGAGCGGCAGTTGGGGCTCGACGCGCAGAAAGCGGACAACCGCGGCCGAGAGCACGAAGGTGTTTGGCAACACCGACGGATCATCCCCGTCCAGTGAGCCCCGGTGGCGTTCGATGGCGGTCTGCAGTGCCGATGAACGGACCCCGAGTTCGGCCAGGGGCCACAGCTGCTCAACAAGGTCGGTGGCGTCGTCGGCGAGGAGCTGACCCCGCAGGAGGAGCACGTCTTCCGGACGATCCGGTTCTGCGATGTTGGCCGGCCGCATCCAAATGTCCGGTCGCAGCTCGGCCATCCTGGCGCCGACCATGGCTGAGCGAAACGATCGCCGTTCTCCGACCGATCGACGATCGGCGGCCACGATCGCGGTATACCAATGACCATCCCATGATGAAGCCGGGGTACTTCTTCCCTGGTCCTGTTGCCGCTGGCGTTGCAGCATTCGAGCCCCGAGTCCGTAGTCTCCGTCGTCGGAGATCAACTCGCCGGAGGCCGTCATCCGCGACAGGGCCGTCCGGACCGTCCCGGGGCGAACGTCGAACAGTTCGGCGAGGCCGATCAGTCGTCGACCGGAGAGTACCGGTGGATGGCTGCCAAGCAGGACCGAAAGAATCATCGATCGAGCGCTCAGGGGCTCGATTCCCAGCGCTTCGACGTCGGCGGTGATGGTGCTGATACTGGTGTTGGTGTTGGTGTTGGTGTTGGTGTTGGTGTTGGTGTTGGTGTTGGTGTTGGTGTTGGTGTTACTCAATTTGTTCGCGGCAATCACATATCGTATCATAACTCACATGGCATCCACCAGCACTCCCGCCTCGACGCACACGATGATTCCCACCGAAGACCTGCTCCCCGACGTTCTGCCAACCGATCGCCTCAACGAACGAGCAATGGCCAAAAAGGGCCTGAGGGACGAGCTGCGTCGTATCAACAATGTCGGAAACGTCTTCACCGTCCTTGGCGCGGTTGTGGCATCGTTCGGCGTCGTTGGCCTCGCCGGCTACCTGAACACTTGGTGGGCCTACCTCGCGGCCTTCTTCTTAATGGCTCGCGGCCACGTCGGGTGCAACATCCTGGCCCACGAGGCTGCTCACCGCCTGCTGTTCTCCAGCCGACCGGTTAACGATTTTGTCGGCCGATGGATCCTCGGTTACCCGTCATACCAGGCCATGCTGACCTACCGGCGCTCCCACTTCGCGCACCACCGAGATGAGATGGGCCCCGAGGAACCCGACCTGCCCCTCTACAGCGGCTACCCCGTTCCTCCCGACTCCTGGCGACGCAAGCTCCGCCGGGACATCATCGGCATCAGTGCATACAAGAATTTCCGGGGCCTGCTGCGAGCGGCCAAGAAGGGCAAGATCGAGGCTCGCCAAATCGTGGCCGTACACGTGGTCATGCTGGGCGCATCGATCGCGGTGATGCGGCCGCTGATGTATGTGGTGTGGATCGCCTCGTGGTCAACCCTGTGGCGGGTCTCCAATCGGGCCCGGTCGATCGCCGAGCACGGCGGTCTGATGCAATCGAAGGATCGGCGCTTGACCACCCATGTGATCCGCCAGTCGGCCATCGCCCGCTTCTGGATGGTGCCGTATAACACCGGCTGGCACCTGGCCCATCACGTCGACATGGGCGTGACGTGGCGCAACCTGCCTCGCCTACATAAGGAACTGGTCGACTCCGGCTGGGTGGTCGAGGATCTGGAGTACCCGACCTATCGGGCGTTCTGGAAGGCCGCCAGCTCTGGGACAGTGAAGCAGCCAAATGTGGCAGGTGCCGGCTCCGGCCGTTCCTCCATGCTCGACTTCTAGCGTCAGGCGCGGCCGGAGTCAGTTCTGAGCAACGGGATTGCCGGAGCGACGGCTGCGGTTGGTTACAGGCTCTCCCGGTAACTCTGCAGGCTGTCGCTAAGGCGGGTCATCACCGTTTCCATGGTCCGTGCCTCGGGCAGGAACGTGATTCGGAAACTTCTCGACTCCTGCAAGCTGAAGGCCGAGCCAGGAGTGATCAGGATGTGCTGGGTCTGCAGCGTGTGGCGCGCAAAGTCCTCATCGTTGAACGGCCCGAACTCGTCCGCAACGTTGATGAAGGCATAAATCGCCCCGTTTGGCGCTTCCAGTTGGTAATACGGGGACTTAGCGATGGCCTCCAGCACTACCTCTCTCGACTCATACAGACGTCCGCCGGGGCCGGTCAGCGTGCCGATGCTCTGCGTCCCACCCAGCGCCGACTGCACCGTCCACTGCGCTGGCACGTTGCTACACAGTCGAAGCGAGGCCAACATGCCGATCGTCTTGAGGTAGCGCTCGTGCGGGGCGATGTCACCCGACCACACCAGCCAGCCCACCCGATACCCGGCGGCCCGATACACCTTTGAAACCCCACCGAAGGTGAGGCACATGGTGTCGTTGACCAGCGGTGCCAACGGGGTGAACTCGGCCCCGCCGTAGACAATGCCGTCGTAGATCTCGTCTGAGAACAGGATCAGCCCATGCTCTTCGGCCACTGCGACGATCGACCTGAGCAGGCTCTCCGGATACACCGCACCGGTCGGGTTGTTCGGATTGATCAGAACGATCCCCCGGGTATTGGGGGTGATCAGCTCTGCGATCTGTTCCGGGTCGGGAAGATAGCCGTTCTCCGGCAGGCAGTCGTAGTACATTGCCACGCCACCGTTGAGTTCTACCGCCGCGGTCCACAGCGGATAGTCGGGCCGGGGAATGAGGATCTCGTCACCGGTGTCGATCAGGGCCCGCAGTGTTAGATCGATCAGCTCGCTCACGCCAGTGCCGATCATCACCTGATCGGCGGTCACCCCGGCCACCTGGCGCTCCTGCTGCTGCACCGCCACCGCCTCCCGGGCCGGGAAGATACCGGCAGGCTCGCAGTAGCCGTCGCTGTGCTGCAGGTTCTCGATGAGGGCCAGGCGCATCGCTTCCGGTACCCGGAAGCCAAAGGCACCGGGGTTCCCGACGTTGAGGTCGATCAGGTCGTAGCCGGCCTTCTGCAGGGCTCGAGCCGACGAGGCAAGATCTTGGCGAAGTTCGTAGTGCTCATTGACGTTTGGCATTCTTGTGCTCCGGAAGCGTGAGTCTTGATCAGCCACAACCGGCCGCGGTGAGACGGCGATTCGCTGGTACCGATTTGAGGATAGTTCACGCCGGGGCTCAGGCGGCTTTGCCCTTCGACATGAACAAGCCCCTTCAACACAAACAAGAAGTCAAACAAGCGGCGAAACCGCTAACGATTCCGCTTCGTAGCCAGCTCCGCCAGCAGTTCCTTCGTGGCCTCGGTGGTTGGAGCCGAAGGAGGCACGACGGCCACAAAATCGGTGAGACCGATGTCGGCGAAGGCGTCCAGGCCTGCCTCGACGTCGTCGGCACTCCCGATAACCGCAACATCGGCCGGTTGGGCGGCGCCGCCGCGGTCGAGGGTCGCCCGATAGGAGGGAATCTGCCCGTACATCCGGAACGTCTCGTTAATCGTGTCGCTCCCGGCCTCGATATCGTCCGACAGCAGTACCGGAACCATGGCAACGAAGCGCGGCCCGGGCCTGCCTGCCTGTTCGGCAGCCGCGCTCATTGTTGGGACGGCCAGGTCCCGTAGATAGTCGATCCCGCCCATCCAGGTGATCGTCCCGTCGGCCATGCGCCCGCACAGCCGAAGCATGGCCGGGCCCAGTGCGGCCACCAGAACCGGCGGCGTTGCCGCGTCGACCACGTTGAGCTGGGCCTTGACCTGGTATTCGTCGCCGCTGTGGTCGACCGCCTCCCCGGCCAACAGCCCGTTGAGGATGGTCAGATAATCGCGGGTGTCGGGGATCGGCTTTGAGTAATCGAGTCCCAGGCTGTTCTCGATAAAGAATCGATGGCTCAGCCCGATGCCGAGCGCCAGTCGGTTGCCGGTTGCATTCTGCACGGTGAGGGCCTGCTCGGCCAGCATTACCGGATGCCTGGGGTAGGTGGGCACCACCGCAGTGCCAAGCTCTATGCGCGAGGTGTCACGGCCGGCCAGGGCCAGAGCGGTGAGCGCGTCGACCGTGCCGACCTGTGGCAGCCAGGCCGAGGCGAAGCCACCCTGCTCTGCGGCGATGGCCCGCTCGACGAGCACACCGGTGGCGACGACGTCACCGGGCATTGACAACATCGTTCCAATTCGCATTATCGCTTCTCCATAAGTTCTCGACGTGTGTTCTCGACGTGTGTTCTCGCCGGGTGTTCTCGATGTGTGTTCTTGCTCTGCCAGCGGTTTGGGCGTTCACCGATGAAGCGAATCCTGCCAACCAGGGCCAATTTGTGTCAAGCAGCTGCCGCCGCGGCTTGTCCTAGCCGACGGTCGAGCGGAACTTCGACATGAGGTGAGCTCCGGCCAAGACCGGGCGGTGGCGGGCCTGCTCGCCGTCGGCAACGATGCACTCGACCCGAGCATCCCAGTTGGCGTTGTGAAAGAACGGCATCGTCAGGCGCCGTTGCTGGTGGCGACCCTCGGGCACAACGACCCGGTGCATCGTCGAACGCCAGCGATCGTTCGTCCAGCGTTGCATCAGATCGCCCAGGTTGATCACCAGAGCCCCTTCCGGCGCCGTGACATCAGCCCAGGTTCCGTCCTCACCCTGGACCTGCAGCCCCGGCTCACCATCGAGGCGAAGAATGGTCAGCGTTCCGTAGTCGGTGTGTGCTCCGGCTCGCAGAGCCTCATTCGGCGGCCGCTCCGGCAGCCCGGGATAGTGGGCCAGCCGCAGCGCCGAGCTGTGCTCGTCGATGAAACTTTCGAACCATCCGCGGCCGAGGCCAAGCGCCTCAGCAAACCCGTCCATGAGAGTGGCCGCTAAGTCGGCCATAGCTCGATAGTAGGCAACGAGGGCTGGCCGCAGTTCCGGCATAGCCGGCGGCCACAGCGTCGGCGACCATACGTCGCGCTCGTCGGTGTCGGTCATCTCGATCAGCGGTCGAGGAGGTGAGCCGACAGGACCGACGTTGTAGGTCTCCTTCAAGTCTGGCGAGCCGGAGCCGCCGATGGAGCGGTTCAGCGCCTCGGCCGAGTACGGCGTGTAGCCGTAGGGGTAGGTGGGCTCCGGCTTTGCCGCGCCGAGACGATCGGCCAACGGAAGGTCGAAGAAGCTCAGCGCCGCTCGGTGGGCCTCCTCGATGATTTCGGGGGCGATGCCATGCCCGATCACCGAGAAGAAGCCAACCTGGCGGCAGGCCTGATCGATCTGGCGCCCGACCGCTCCTCGTTCGGCTGCTGTCCCGCTGCGACCGCTCCGGGCGAACGGCGCCAGATTGATGATCGGAATGCTCACCCTTCGGGCCTGAGACCAACCGCTCCGGCATCACGAAGCGAGGCGATTTCGGCCGAGTCAAAGCCCCAGTCGGCCAGCACAACATCGGTGTCCTGCCCGTTCACCGGCGGCCGGGCGCTGATCTCGCTCGGCGATTTACTGAACCGAGGCGCTGGCGCTGGCTGCATAACACCGTCGTGCTCAACAAAGGTCTCTCTGGCGGCCAGGTGCGGATGGGACGGCGCCTCCTCCATATCGAGCACCGGTTGCACGCAGGCATCGGTCTCGTCGAACAGCTCCATCCATTCATCCCTGGTCCGTTCGGCGATGACGAGCCCCAGCTGCTCGCGTAACTCGGGCCACCGAGCCCGTCTGGCGGTGAACGAGAACACCTCTGGGTCGAGCCCTAGCGTCGCCGCCAGGTTCGGGTAGAGCTTGGGGCTGAGGCAGGCCACCGAGATGAAACGGTCGTCTCGGCAGCGATACATGCCGTAGAGCCAGTGACCACCGTCGACGTTGTTGGCTTGCCGTTCGTTCTTCCAAACGCCGCCGGCCATGCCGCCGTACATGTAGGCCATCAGGTTTGCCGACCCGTCGACCATGGCCGCGTCTACCACCTGACCTTGACCGGTCCGCTTGGCCTCGATGATGCCAGCCATCATTCCCATGGCTAAGTACGCCCCACCGCCACCGAAGTCGCCGCCGAGGATCAGCGGTGGCATCGGCTGCTCCTTCGTGCCGACCGCGCCCGCCACCCCGGTCAGCGAGATAAAGCTGAGATCAAACCCGGCCTTGTTGGCCAGCGGACCGTACTGGCCGAAGCCGGTCATCCGGCCGTATACCAGGCTGGGGTTGCGGGCCAGCGCCACATCGGGGCCGATGCCCAGCTTCTCGCAAACCCCGGGGCGATTGCCCTCGATGAAGCCGTCGGCCTGATCCATCAGCCGCAGCATGGTCTCCACACCTTCCGGTGTTTCGAGATCGACGGCGACCGCTCGCCGGTTCCGCCACATCGTGCGGTACTCGTCCGGCGGGTAGCCGTACTCGACCTCTACCGGCCGATCGACCCTGATGACCTCGGCTCCCATGTCGGACAGCAACATGCCGGCGAACGGGCCCGGCCCGATGCACCACATTTCGACGATCTTCAGTCCTTGCAACGGCCCCATGTTCACTCCCCTGCTTCGTCTACCTCGTGAACGGTAACTCACCACTAACCACAAGGCGATCCAACGGGCTGGAGAGCCAGCGTCGAGGAGGGTTACGATCGCGGCGATGCGCACTGTCACCCTTGAAGCCAGCGACAACCTCACCCTTACCGCTGACGAATGGGGCGAACGATCGGGCCCAGGGGTACTGATGCTGCACGGGGCGGGCCAAAACCGCCACGCCTGGAAGAACACCGCAGCCGCGCTGTCCAACGACGGCTGGTTTGTATTGACCGTCGATGCCAGAGGCCATGGCGACAGCGATTGGTCGACGGCCAAACGTTACGACTTCACTCACACCGCCGCCGATGTCATGGCCCTGCTGCCACGATTCGAGCAGCCGCCGGTGGTCATCGGAGCGTCGATGGGTGGTATGTCAGCGCTGGCCGCTCAGGAGCTCTTCGGAGACGGGCCGTTGTTCCGGGCGCTGGTGCTGGTAGATATCGCCCCCAACTTTGCCCTCGACGGAGCGATGCGAATCGTCAATTGGATGGCCGCTAACCCCGATGGGTTCGCCTCGCTCGAAGACGCATCCGATGCCATGGCCACCTACAACCCGAATCGTCCCCGCCCAAAGGATCTGTCCGGTCTGACGAGGGTGCTGCGGCAGGATGAGGACGGGCGCTGGCATTGGCGTTGGGACCCGAGCTACATCACGTCGAAACGCGGCTACGGCGATGGTGATGAAGAGGCCATGCGTCAACGTATGGCTGAAGCCTCGGAGCAGATGATGAATGGAGCCCGCAAGGTCGAGGCACCCCTTCTGCTCGTGCGTGGAGGTAAGTCCGATCTGGTCACCCCGGAGTCGGCACAGCAGTTCCTCGACGCTGTCCCCGGCACCGAGTTCGTCGATGTTGCCGGCACCGGCCACATGGTCGCCGGGGACGACAACGATGCCTTCACAACCGCCGTCATGCAATTCTTAGACCGGGTCAAACAAACGTAAGGAATCCAGCCATGAGCATCGAACGTTTTGAGGTCACCACCAGAGCCCCCTATCTCGATGGCCAGGAGTTTGGCGACGTCGGAGCGTACGAACGTATCGATGCTGTCGCCCACTACGCCGTCGATCCGCTGCAGCCGGGAAACGACGGGATAGTCGATCTTAAACTCGCTGAGCGGGGCGATGACGGGCTTGTCCGCTTTGACGGCGATATCACCATACTCCGGCCGGTCGACCCGGGACGAGGCTGCCGTACCGCTCTAGTGGAGGTGCCAAATCGTGGCAGGCGAACCGCAGGCAGTCTGTATAACCGGGCGCCAGCGATAGTCGAGCCAATGGTGGACATCGATCCCGGCGACGGGTTTCTTTTCCGGCGAGGCTGGACCATGGCCTGGTGCGGCTGGCAGTGGGACGTACCGCGCAGCCCGGAACGAATGGGCTTGACCGCGCCGATCGTATTGAACGCCGACGGCGGCACGGAGCAGACGCATGTCCAATTGCGGCTACAACTCCACCAGCCGGCCCGCGCTCTCGATCTGACCGACCATCACGTGGGAATGCTCGGCGGGCACGCCCCGTTACCGACCGCCGACATCAACGACCCCGACGCTCGCCTACTCAAACGAGACGGTCTTTGGGGAGAGGCGGTCGAGATCCCTCGACAGTCGTGGCAGTTCGCCCGGGATGATGGCGGCCAACCAAGCCCCGACGCCAGCCATGTCTGGCTCGACGGTGGCTTCGAAACCGGTCCGATCTACGACCTCATTTACCGAACCGCTCCCTGTCGTATCGCTGGGGTCGGTCTGCTGGCGATGCGCGATATCGCATCCTTCCTCCGGTCGCCGGGCGAAGACAACCCCTGCGCTGGGCAACTCGATCATCTGCTGGCCACCGGACAATCACAGTGCGGACGCTTCCTACGCCACTACCTCGAATTGGGTCTGAATCGATCCGAGGACGGGGCCGCAGCCTATGACGGCGTGCTGGCCCACATCGCCGGTGGACGGCGGGGCGAGTTCAACCATCGGGGCAGTCAACCTTCGGTCCAACCGACACCGAGCTTTGGCCATCAATTCCCCTTCGCCGACGACCCACAGGACGATCCCAAGACCGGCCGCCAGGCTGGTCTGTTGGAAAGGCAACGGCAGGTCGGGGCCATGCCAAAGATCTTCTATACCAATACCGCATCGGAGTACTGGCGAGGCGACGCTTCGCTGGCCCACACCGCGGTTGCCGACGGCGCCGACATTGAGCCACCGGATGAAACCCGCCACTATCTATTCTCTTCGACGCAGCATGGTCCCGGCTTGGCAATGCTGATTTCCAAGAGCATCTTCGGCAGCCGCGGCGGCAACAACTTCAACATCGTCGACTACACGCCGCTGATGCGAGCCGCATTGCTCAACCTCAGGGCATGGGCGGTCGACGGCATCGAGCCCCCGCCGAACGCCGTGCCGCGAGCCGATGATGACAGTGCAGTCGCACGCTCGGTGGTGCTCGACCAACTGCAGCCTGTTGCCGCGTGCACGAGGCCCGAAGTTGCAAGCCTTTCCGAGATCCGCCCCCTCGACCTTGGACCAGGCGTGGCTCAGGGCATCGGGACCTATCCTGCGGCGCCGACCGGCGACCCCTACCCCTGCACCGTGTCTGCGGTTGACGACGACGGAAACGAACGAGCAGGAATCCGCATGCCGGATATCGATGTCCCCGTTGCCACCCACACCGGTTGGAACCCACGACACGAGGCCACTGGAGCGAGCGATCAGATCTTGGAGTACGTCGGATCGACGATCCCGTTCGCCATAGATGCCGAGGCTCGTCGTGCGGCGGGAGATCCCCGACCTTCGCTGGCCGAACGGTACGCCGATCGGAACGACTACCTGGCCAAGATCCGCGTTGCGGCCGAGACGCTCCGGGATAGTCGACACATCGTCGACGAGGATGTCGACACCTGCGTACAGATCGCCGCCACCCGCTATGACCTGCTGCTAGGCAGCTGAGGGCCGGCCTCCACTCTTTGGAAGGTGGCCGCCGCTACCGTCAACCAGATGGCGAAGTTGATTTCGGTCCATCCAGTGCTCAATGTCCGCGACGTCCGCGAGTCGGCGCGGTGGTACGCCCAACTCGGCTTCGCTCCGCTCTTTGCTGACGACGACAACGATCCGAAGTACGGCGGCATCGGGCGAGACAACGTCGAAATTCACCTGCAATGGCATAGCGCCCAGGAGTGGTCCGAAGGCGTCGACGGCAACGTCTATCGGTTCTTGGTCGACGACCCAGACGCTCTGTGGACAGAGATTTCAGAACACACCGACCTGCTGCACGACCGCATCGTCGCCGACACCGAATGGGGCACCCGAGAGTTCGGGCTCTACGACCCCGACGGCAACGCGTTGTTTTTCTACCGCGACCGGTAGGGCTTCTCTTCCGCTGCCGCTAGGGCGCCGTTGTAGCCGCCGCTGGAGCGCTGACAGCCAGGCGATTTACAAACATCACGATATCTTGATATAGTGATATCTCAATGGATGACGATCCCATCACCATCGAGGTCATGCTTGAGCAGCTGAAGGCTGTCGCCGAACCCACCAGGCTGCGCATTCTTGCCGCCCTGGAGTCTTGCGAGCTGACCGTCACCGAGATCTGCGATGTACTCGGCCAAACCCAACCCAGGGTGAGCCGACATCTCCGGCTACTGACCGATGCGGGGCTTTTGAAGCGCCACGCCGAAGGCACGAGCGCCTACTACGGCCTGGAGCGCAGCAGTTCCCTACTGAGCGCGCTTGCGCCGCTGGTCGACCGGACCAGCCCTGTGCTGCAGCGTGACCAGAACCGCCTTGACGCCGTGCGTACCCGGCGAGCGGATCGGGCTGCTGAGTACTTCGCGCAGGTAGCCGCCGAATGGGACCAGCTCCGCGAAGTAGACGCTCCAACATCCGAGGTCGAAGCGGCCATGCTTGCTGCGGTAGCCGCACCATATGTCGACAGCGTGCTCGATATCGGTACCGGCACCGGCCGCATTCTCGAAGTGTTCGCCAATCGCACCGTCCGAGGCCTCGGCGTCGACCTCAGCCGCCAGATGCTCAACGTGGCCCGAGCCCGGCTGGATGATGCCCGCTTGAGTCACTGCTCGGTACGGCAGTCCGACATCTACGACCTCGACGTGCCAGATGAGTCGCAAGACGTCGTGATCCTGCATCACGTGCTCCACTTTCTGGCCGACCCGGCAAGCGCCCTTGAAGTGGCATGCCAGCGACTTCGCCCCGGCGGCACGCTGCTCGTTGTCGACTTCGCGGCCCATGAACTAGAGCGGCTACGCACCGATCATGCCCACTCCCACCTCGGTTTCTCCGACGACGAGGTAGCGCAGTGGTGCGGCGATCTTGGTCTAGGCCCGGTCACTGTCCAGCAGTTTCCACCGCCGCCAGACGCCGGTGACAACGCTCTGACCGTGACGCTCTGGACCACAACAAAACCCGTCAAATCCGATATGCCATCGAAGGAACTGGAAGGCACCCGATGACCGATCAACTGATCGACGAAGCCGCTGAACGCCTCGACCGCCGAACCGGCGGAGCGACACCCATCACGACCGACCTTCGAGTGTCGTTCGAGTTCTTCCCGCCTGCCACACCGGCTGGGTCAAAGACCCTCGAAGCAAGCGCCGCAGCGCTGGCCCCATTCGACCCTACGTTTGTCAGCGTCACCTACGGCGCCGGCGGCAGCAGCCAAGACAAGACCTTCGCCGCGCTCGACCAGCTGAGCGCCATCGATGGCCTCCCTGTCGCCGGGCACCTGACCTGCGTCTCGGCCTGCCGAGACACGATTGGCGGTGTCATCGACAGCTACCGGGAAAAGGGTTTGAAGCACATCGTGGCGCTGCGGGGAGACGCCCCAGCCGAGGATGACGACGGATGTGTTGATGGTGTGCATCCGAACGGCTACTGCGACGCGGTTGAGCTAGTCGAAGGCATCCGTAGCCGGGCCGACTCAGACGAGATCGAGATTTCCGTCGGGGCCTACCCCGAGGTGCACCCAAAGGCGATTTCGGCCAAAGCCGACATGGACAACCTCAAACGCAAGATCGATGCCGGCGCCGACCGGGCGATCACCCAGTTCTTCTTTGATGCCGACGTGTTCCTACGCTTCCTGGATCAAACGCGGGCAGCAGGAATCACCGCCCCGATCGTGCCTGGCATCATGCCGGTCACCAATTTTGCTGGCATCTGCCGCTTCTCCGAGCGATGCGGCACCACCGTCCCTCAGTGGATGCATGACCTCTTCGACGGGCTGGACGACGCGCCGGAGATCCGTGAACTGGTCGCCGCCACCGTGGCGGCCGAGCAATGCAAGCGACTGGTCGAGCACGGCGTTCGAGACTTCCACTTCTACACGATGAACAAGCCGAACCTCACGGCCGCCACCTGCCGAATCCTAGGCATCACTCCCGCACCAGCAAAGAACGCGGAGGCCAAAGCTTCATGAGCCGCACCAAACGCATCGCTCAGCTACACGAGCACCTCGCCAAACGCGTGCTCATATTCGATGGTGCGATGGGCACCAGCATCCAGAACCTCAGCCTCACCGAGGCCGACTTCCGCAACGACGCGCTGGCCGACCATCCGGTCGACCTTCAGGGCAACAACGACCTGCTGTCGATCACCAGCCCCGACGTCATCGCCGACATCCACCGATCGTTCGCCAACGCCGGCGCCGACCTACTGAGCACCAACACCTTTAACTCCACGACGACTAGCCAGGCCGACTACGAGCTGCAGCATCTCGCCCGCGACCTGAACGTGGCTGGCGCACAGATCGCCCGCTCCGTCGCTGACGAGCTCAGCACGCCGGAGCGGCCCCGCTGGGTTGTCGGGGTGCTCGGCCCGACAAGCAAGACCTGTTCGATCTCTCCCGATGTAAACGACCCGGCTCGCCGCGACGTCACCTTCGATGAGCTTCGCGACGCTTACACCGAGGCGCTCGATGGCCTGCTCGAGGGCGGCGCCGACGTGATCATGATCGAGACGATCTTCGACACACTCAACGCCAAGGCGGCCATTTTCGCGGTGATGACCTATCGCGATGAGCACAACATCGATATCCCGCTGATGATCTCCGGAACGATCACCGATCTCTCCGGCCGCACGCTCTCCGGGCAAACCGCCGAGGCGTTCTGGAATTCGGTCCGCCATGCCAAACCGCTTTCGGTCGGCCTCAACTGCGCCCTCGGCGCACGCGACCTCAAGGGTCACATTGCCGAACTGTCTCGGGTCGCAGACACCCACATCAGCTGTCACCCGAACGCCGGACTTCCAAACGAGCTCGGCGAATACGATGAGACCGCTGCGCAGATGGCCCCGGTGGTTGGCGAAATGTTGGCCGCTGAGACCGTCAACATCGTCGGTGGTTGCTGCGGCACTACCCCGGAGCACATCGCCGCCATCGCCGCATATGCAACCGACGCTACCGCACGACAGATCCCCGTACTGCCTCGGGCGACCCGGCTATCTGGCCTCGAACCGATGACCATCGACTCTGACTCTTTGCTGGTCAACGTCGGCGAACGTACAAACGTCACCGGCTCGGCGAAGTTCGCCAGTCTGATCCTCGAAGGCCAGTTCGATGCCGCGGTCGCGGTGGCCCGCGATCAGGTCGACAACGGCGCCCAGATCATCGACGTCAACATGGATGAGGGCATGCTCGAGTCCGAGGATGCGATGGTTCGCTACCTCAACCTCATCGCCACCGAGCCCGACATCACCAAAGTTCCGGTGATGATCGACTCCTCCAAGTGGCGGATCATCGAGGCCGGCCTGAAGTGTGTTCAGGGCAAGTCGGTTGTGAACTCGATCTCGATGAAAGAGGGCGAGGAACAGTTCCTCGAACAGGCCAAGCTCGCCCAGCGCTATGGCGCCGCCGTCGTGGTCATGGCCTTCGACGAGACCGGCCAGGCCGATACCTTCGAGCGCAAGGTCGAAGTCTGTCAACGAGCGTACGATCTGCTCATAGAGCAGGTGGGGTTCGACCCCGAAGACATCATCTTCGACCCCAACATCTTCGCTGTCGCCACCGGCATCGAGGAGCACGCCCGCTACGGCATCGACTTCATCGACGCCGCCCGCGAGATCAAAAAGCGCATGCCGCTGGTGAACGTCTCGGGCGGCCTCAGCAACCTGTCGTTCTCGTTCCGGGGCAATAACCCGCTGCGCGAAGCGATCCACACCGTCTTTCTGTTCCACGCCGTGCAGGCCGGTCTGACCATGGCGATCGTCAACGCCGGCCGACTGCCGGTGTACGAAGACATCCCGGCCGACCTGCGCGAACGTATCAAAGACGTACTGTTCAACCGCCGCGAAGACTCCACAGAACGCCTCATCGACGTTGCCAGCGACGCCCAGTCGTCGGCCAAGGCCGCAGCCACCGACATGACATGGCGCGAGGGCACCGTTGAGGAACGGTTGATCCACGCACTGGTCCAAGGTCTCGACGAGTTTGTCGTCGAAGACGCTGAGGAAGCCCGCCTCGCAGCAGAGCGTGCCCTGCACGTCATCGAAGGACCGCTCATGGATGGCATGAACGTCGTCGGCGACCTCTTCGGCGCAGGCAAGATGTTCCTACCGCAGGTGGTCAAGAGCGCCCGCGTCATGAAGAAGGCAGTTGCCCACCTCGAACCGTTCATGGAAGCCGAAGGTGGTGAAACCCGCAGCGCTGGCAAAGTGCTCATGGCCACCGCCAAGGGTGATGTACACGACATCGGCAAGAACAT
>JBOEHD010000126.1:0-12973 GCA_050633745.1 Acidimicrobiales bacterium | reverse complement strand
TGCCGTAGATGCGCTGCAGCATGGCGTTCTTCTCGTCGCCTCGCCAGTAGGCGCCAGCGACCTTCATCAGCTTGAAGTGCCCGAGTTTGCCAGTGGAGGGCACGTGGGGGCCGACGCACATGTCGACGAAGGAATCGCTGTTGCGGTAGAAGCTGATCACGTCGCCGCTGACTTCGCCTGCCAGTTCTGAATCGGCGGCACCGGAGCTGACCTGTTCGATGATGGCCCGCTTGTACTGGTGGGCGTTCATCAGCTCCAGCGCCTCGGGTGGGCTGAGTTCCGAGCGGATAAACGGCTGGTTGGCCGCCACGATCTCGCGCATCTTGGCCTCGATGCGCTCCAGGTCTTCGTCGTTGAAGGTCTGACGGGCCCCGTCGTCGCCGAGCGGCAGTTCGAAGTCGTAGTAAAAGCCGTCCTCGATGGGAGGGCCGATGGCGAACGTGGAGCCGGGCCACATCTCGAGCACAGCCTGGGCAAGCACGTGGGCCGTCGAGTGGCGCAGCACATGAAGGCCTTCATCGGAGGCCGCGGTGATGACCGCAACCTCTTGACCGTCTGCCAGTTCGGTATCGAGGTCGGTCTCGACACCATCGACGACACCTACCAGAGCGTCTTTCGCCAACCGCTTGCCGATATCGGCCGCCAGGGTCGCCACAGTCGCCCCACTTTCGAGGCTGCGTTTGGAACCGTCTGGAAGAACTACCGATATCTGTGACACGTCGATAAGTCTAGGTTCGGATCACCACTAACAGCGGCGATTTAGCCAACGAGGAATCGGAACCTCAGCTCGCGGCTCGGTGGCTAGGTTGTGGCCAATACCTCGGCCAAGGATCGCGGTCTATCGCTGGTCAAGACCGAGGCCGACGATGGCCTTGCGATGGTCGGAACCGAAGGTGAATCGGCCGGTGGGGAACCGAGCGAAGTTGTAGCGGTAGCAGGCGTGGCGGCTGCCGACCCGGCGTAGACGTGCTGGTATTCCAGCCCGGTCAGCTGCTGGATCTCGTACATGACCTCATCGATCAATTCTCGGTACACGGCCCGATCACCGATCCGGTGCCGGTAGCGCTCCACATCGATCGGGCGGCCGAATCGAATGGTCACCGTCTTGAAGAACTTGGGTGTCGGCGAGTCGACGGGCTGGATCTCGGCGGTGCCGAGCAGTCCGACGGGAATAATCGGGGCACCGGTTTCGACCGCTAGTCGAGCCGCTCCGGTGTGTCCCTTGTGGAGTTTGCCGCTGCGACTTCTGGTGCCTTCGGGGTAGATGCCAAACAGGCCGCCCCGCTCCAACACCTCACGAGCGGCATCGAGTGCCGCGGTGGCATGATCGCCGCCCCGACGGTCGATCGGAATCATCCCGAGGGCGGGGAACAGCCAGCGGGTCTTCCAGTCGTCGAGATATTCGGCCTTGCCAACGTAGACGAGGCTTCGATCCAGCACCGCGGGAACGAACAGCGAGTCGATAGCCGCTACGTGATTAGGACACAGCACCGCCGGGCCAGAAGCCGGAACGTTCTCGATGCCATCGACGTTGAACTTCCACAGCCGAGAAACCAGTGGACCAAGGATGCGCCTGGCCGTCTGTTGGTGGCGACCGATCCCCTCGGGAATCACAGCCGAGCGTGGCGGGCCGTCCGCTCCACTATCGGCCCTCGTAGGTCGGCGGGTTTAGGGTGACCGGACCGGAAGCCAAGTCGACGCCGAGCAGCAGTGCTGCGGTAGCGACACCGTGGCCGGCTTCGGCCGCCGCGTCGATGGCGGCAATGGCTGCCGGGGTGTTGAGGTCGTTGTCGAGCGCTGCTCGCACCTCTTCGAGCGCGCCGTCATGCGACGTACCGTTTGAGCGAGCAGCGGTATCCGCCGCCAGCCAACGATCGAGGCGGGCCGCGGCGTCGGGCATGATCTGGTCGTTCCACTCCCATGGGTCACGGTAGTGATGAACCACGATGCCCAGCCTGATGGCCCGCGGATCGTAGGTCTTGCGAAGCTCGCTGACGAAGACCAGGTTGCCCAGCGACTTCGACATCTTCTCGCCATCCATACGAACCATGGCCTGGTGCATCCAGTGGCGAACGAACGGCTCGCCTGTGGCCGCGGTCGACTGCGCCGCTTCGCATTCGTGGTGGGGGAAGATCAGGTCGGAGCCGCCACCGTGAAGGTCGATGGTGGTGCCCAACTCGCGCAATGCCAGCGCCGAACATTCGATGTGCCAGCCGGGACGTCCGGGGCCCCACAGGGAATCCCAGGCCGGTTCACCGTCGGCCGATGGCTGCCAGAGGATGAAGTCGAGCGGGTCACGCTTGTTTGGATCGTCGGGGAAACCGCCGTGCTCGGCGGCCAGCGCCAGCATCTTTTCTCGGTCGTAGCCGGAGATCGATCCGAAGTCTGGCCACTTGGCCACCTCGAAGTACACCGCCCCGCCCGACTCGTAGGCGTAGCCGTTGTCGAGCACCATGCCGATGAAGCCACGGATATCGGCGATCGCTGAGGTCGCTCGGGGTTCGCTCCAGCTCGGCAGCATGCCGAGGGCGATCATGTCGTCGTCGAATCGGGCTGTTTCGGCAGCCGCCAGGTCGAGATAGTGCACGTTTAGTTCCCGGGCCTTGGCCAGAATCGAATCGTCGACGTCGGTTACGTTGCGCACGCAGCGGGTTTCGTGACCGAGGTCGCGCAGGCGCCGTTGCAACACGTCGTAGCCGACGTACACCGAGGCATGCCCCAGGTGTGTGGCGTCGTACGGCGTGATGCCACACGTGTAGAGCGTTACGATCGGCCCTGGTTCGAAAGGGACGACCTGGGCACGGGCAGTGTCATAGAGCTTCATCACCAGACGAGAGCGTACCTTCCCTTAGCTGTGGCACCGCAAACTGTCGCTGACGGACCGCCAAATTCCGTGGCCGGCAAGGCGAAGTTCAACCATGAGGTGCAGAAGTTCAACCGTGGGGTGTAACCCGGGCGATCAGCGGGTAGTCAGAGACGTATGGCCCTATTGTCAGGCAAGAAACTTCTCATAACCGGCGTACTCACCGATGACTCTCTGGCATTCGGTGTCGCCAAGATGGCGCAGGAACAGGGCGCCGAGGTTGTGCTCACCGGATTCGACAGGGGGCTCCGACTAACCCAGCGCACCGCTCGCAAGCTCGACCCGGTGCCCGATGTCTACGAACTCGACGTGACCGATCCCGAACACGGCAAGGTGCTGCAAGAGACGTTGCGGGAGAGGTGGGGAACCATTGACGGGGCGCTGCACTCTGTCGGCTTTGCTCCCCCAAACTGTCTCGGCGATGACTTTTCGGCCCCGGATTGGAACGACGTTTCGGTTGCCGTGCACGTCTCGGCATACTCGCTGCGATCGCTGGCCGACATCGTCACGCCGCTTATGCCAAACGGCGGATCGATCGTCGGGTTGACCTTCGATGCCACCGTCTCGTGGCCTGCCTACAACTGGATGGGCGTCGCCAAGGCGGCCCTCGAGTCACTGAACCGCTATCTGGCCCGTGACCTCGGACCGCAGGGTGTGCGCTGCAACCTGATCGCCGCTGGCCCGATGCGGACCATCGCCGCCAAGTCGATCCCCGGCTTCGCCGCATTCGAAGACGAGTGGGTCAAGCGGGCGCCCCTCGGGTGGGACGTCAACGACGCCGAGGGCGTTTCCAAGGCCTGCGTTTCGCTGCTCTCGGACTGGTTCCCCCAGACCACCGGCTCGATCATCCACGTCGACGGCGGATATCACTCCATCGGCGCCTAGGGCGCCCAGAGCCCCAAATCAACAGGTCAGTATTGCACCCCGTCGCAGACCGCGGCGCTGTCGACGAAGGGGTTGATCTGGTTGCCCCGTCCGCCGGCATGAATCTCGAAGTGAAGGTGGGGAATGCCAGCGGCGTTGCCGTCGTCGCCCACGTACCCGATGACCTCCCCAGCCCGAACTTCGCCTTCGACATCGCCGTAGGCCGACATATGGGTGCCGTAGTAGTAGTTGCCGAACTCATCGGTCAGGTGGAAGGAACGACCGCCGACGCTGTTTGAGCGGAAGGAAACCGTGCCGCTGGCCGGGGCGACGATCGGTACCCCAATGTCGGCGATGATGTCGACGCCTTTGTGTCGCCTGCCACCGGAGCGGGCGAATCCCCAGGAGTCGATGAACGAGTGGGGGCCGGCGACGGGACAGGTGCGGAGGTAGAAGCCCTGTTTCGTTCCGAGCGACTGAGCCCAGATCGATTCGGTGATCGATTCGTTTCTGGCGTTGTTCTGGATCGTACGCTCTTCGAGGTCGGCCAACCACGACTGCTCGTTTTCGAGCTTGGCCTGCAGCGTTACTACCTCGGCGGTAAGCAACTGGTTCTCCTCGATTTCGGCCCCCAGGTTTAGCTCGGCCAACTGCAGATCTTTTGCCTTGTCGCGGTAGGCGTCGAACGACTCGGTATCGGACACGATCGCCGCGTCGCCGAGAGCGTTGGCCCGCAAACCCTGGTTCAGATCCTCAACCTCGAGCAAGCTTTGCTCAAGATCGGTTTGGCGGTAGTTGGCTATCGCTCCTTCAACGGTGTTGGCGGCGATCTTGGTGGTTTCGGTTCGCAGTTCGCCGACCGCCACCTTGGCGTTGGCCAGGTTGCGATCATCGGTCTCTTTCTGGAGCACGGTGACTCGCAGGGCGATCGCTGTCTTGCCGACCTGATCGCGAGTCTCCTCTAGCGACAGTCCGGCCAACGACGACGCGTTCGCTTGACCAGCGGCGTTCACCTGCGGGGCTGCGCTTACCTGCTGGGCAAGGCCAACAGCCCAAAGCGGCGAAGCTTCCGAATTGCTGACCGACCCGCCCCGTCCGTCAAAGCCCGGCAAACGGTCGGCGTCTGTGCTGTCTTGCGCGCCACCACCGGTCTGCAAAAGGCTAAGGATGGCCAAGACGACTACGAGCGCTGCGGCGCTGAATTGAAGACGACTCCGCACGATGCAAAACCATACAGGTGGCGGCCAACGATCTCCGAACGCCGCACAACGGATGCCCCTGTTTAAGCGGGCAATTTCTCAAAATGATCCGAAGGACCGCTCTGTGGTCAGGCCATCCGACCTAGGTTTTAGCCGCTCCGGCGAGCTGGTTCATCTGCGGTTTGAGCGGGCGGTTGGATGATCGCACGAACCACTTGTTCCTGGGATACGACCCCGATCGGCACCGCTTCGTCTGTCACAACGGCGAGGTACTGCTTGAGCGAGCGCAACTGCAGGAGCACCTCGACCAGTGGACGATCAGCCCTGACGACCGCCATGTTGCGGACAAAGTCGGGCGGCACCGGCGCCCTCCGGCGTCCGGCTTCGATATGGAGCAGGTCGCGCACATGCACGTAGCCGACCGGCGCCGAATCGAGGCGGGAGTCGAGAACCAGGATTCGCCCCTCGCCGGTGTTGGCCACCGCTCGTTCCAACTGGCCGACGGTCGCTCCAAGATTGACCGACGGATGGTGGCCAAGCGGCGTGGCGATCTCCGACACCGGGCGCTGAGCGAAATCGAGCGCCCCTCGCAGCATCTCAGCGTCGTCGGCGTCGATAGTGCCGCCCTCGGTTGCATCGGCCACGATGGCTGCCAACTCCGATGCGGTGTGCACCGACTTCAGTTCGTCGCGCGGCTCGATCCCCACAGCTCGAGCGCAGAGGTTGGCCACCCCGTTTAGCAGTTGCACAACCGGGCGGAACAGGAACAGATAGATGCGGTAGGGGATGACCAGCCAGCGCAGCGTTGCTTCCGGCGCCACCAGGGCGATGTTCTTTGGCACCATCTCGCCGAACACCAGGTGCAGAATCGTGAATACCGCAAGGGCGATTGTTATGCCAAGCCCGCGGGCTACCTCGGGCGAGACCGAGTCGCCAAGGATTCGTTCGATGATCACTTCCAACGCTGGTTCGCTGATACGACCGAGGGCTAGCGAGGCGATGGTTATACCGAGCTGGGCCCCTGCCAGCTGCATCGATACGTCGGCGAGGCTGGTTCTGGCTGCCGCTGAGCTGCGCCGGTCGTCTTCGAAACTGGATCGCTTTGCGGCCAGCACCGCGAACTCGTATGCCACGTAGAAGCCGTTGAGCAGAATCAGGCCGACGCTGGCCACGAGCGCGATGGTGACCGAGGTTCCGTTGAATTCTTCAGACCCGAGCAGCGCGGCGATCATTGCTCCTCAACCCCGGCGGCGGTGTTGGATGGCTCCAACAATCGCAGGGAGGCGATCCGTAGCCGATCCATCTCGGCCACCTCGATCGTCCATCCGTCCTGGCTGATTTCCTCACCGACTTCGGGCACCTTGCCGAGCACCGCGAGGACAAACCCAGCCAGTGTTTCGTACTCGCCCTCCGGGACCACCAGGCCACAGGCTTCCTCAACCTCGTCCGGGTGGAGGGTCCCCGCCAGCAGATAGACGCCGGGGGCGACCCCAAGGGTAAGTGATGTTGTCCCGTCGTATTCGTCGTCGACTTCACCGACGATCTCTTCCAAAAGGTCTTCCAGGGTCAGGATTCCCGCCGTGCCGCCGTGCTCGTCTATCACCACCGCCATCTGGGCTTCGGTGGATCTGAAGTCACCGACGATGTCGACGAGGTCGCGGGTTTCGGGCACGATCAGCGGCTCTCGCATCAGGTCACCGACGGTCTTTACCGACCGCTCCTCGACGGTGAGGGCGAACACCGAGGTGATGTCGACCACGCCGCGCACATGGTCCAGGTCATGGTCGATAACCGGGAAGCGACTGAAGTTGGTGTCCTTGGCTCGGTCGATGAGCTCGACGACCAGCGACCCGACTCTCAGAGCTGAGACATGCACTCGGGGGGTCAGGGCGTCGGCGGCCGTCTTTTCGCCAAAGCGTATGGTTCGGGTCAGGAGCTCCTGGGCCGCTGGGTTCAGCAGTCCGGACTCGCCCGACTCCTGGATGATGTACTCCAGCTCTTCAAGCGAGCGCAGCTCCTCAAGTTCTTCCTTCGGTTCAAGACCCAGTCGTCGCACGGTCCAGTTGGCTACGCCGTTGAGGATTCGGATTATCGGGCTCAGGGCGCCGTGGACGATGAGGGCGATCGGAGCCAGAAGCCGAGCGGTCGATTCCGGTTTGGCCACCGCGATGGTCTTGGGAATCAGTTCTCCGAACAGCATCTGGAACACGGTGACGATGGCCAGTGCGATGATGGCCGACATGGTCGGGCCGGACAGGAAGGCAATCGGGCCGAGGATCGGGTCGAGCAGGTCGCCGATGATCGAGTCGGACAGATAGCCGATCACCAGGCTGGTGACGGTGATTCCCAACTGAGCACCCGACAGGTGAAACGAGAGCCGCCGTCTAGCCGAGATGGCCGCTCTGGCAGCCCAGCGGCCGTCGCTGGCCATGGCTTCGAGCTTGGAACGGTCGGCGGCTACGAGAGCGAACTCGACGGCGACAAAGAATCCGTTGGCCGCGACTAGCAGCACGATGATTATGAGACCGACGATCAGAGGCATAGGAGTTTTGAGACGCAGCCGACCGCATGCAGCTGACCTCGAAGGGGGTTTCGCTGCTGCTGGTCACCGCAAGCGGCGAATTCTGTACTCTACTGCTGCCAGCAGCGTCCCACTAGCGGTCGACGCGCACCGGTGGGTATTGGTAGCCGGGGTGTGTCCCGGCTTCCATCTCGGCCCGCTCAAGATCTGACACGACCTTTAGCAGCGGGTACGGATTAACCGGCCGGCCGCCCGATGGGTGCAGCTGCATGTGTAGATGAGCTGGTGTGGTGAGGGCGTTACCGGTGTTGCCGACATAGCCGACCAGCTGCCCCGCTTCGACGACGACACCATCAGCTAGGCCGGGAGCGAACGAGTCGAGGTGGGCGTAGTACCACTCCGACCCGCTCTCCCCTTTCAACCAGAACTTCAAGCCGCCTAGTCGACCGGCGCCGAGTTTGGTGATTACCCCTCGTTCGGTGGCGACCAGCGGTGTTCCGCGGTCGGCGAACAGGTCGATACCTTCGTGCCAATGTTCGTCCGGCGTGCCGGGCATACGGGGGAAACCAAAGCTGTCGACGAGCGGAGTTGGGTATGGGCCGGCGATCGGGAACACCACGCCGTGGATGAAGACCTCGCTGCCGGCGCGGAAACCCTCGTACTCGATCGTGGCCTGGTCGATCTTGTGGTCGAGTTCGGAGACTTTCGACTCGGCCTCGATCAGAAAGTCCGAGACCAGACGAGCCCGGTCGAGCACACCGACCGCCTCGGTGCCCAACTGAGATCGCATGACCGCCAGCTCTTCAAGGCCCGACTCATCGGCGGTGAGGGCTGAACCAACCATCTTGGATTTACGTTGACTATCGAGAATCTGTCGGTAGTCGGACATGTCGGGAAGGTCGGCGTCAGACGCTGCTTCAGAACCGGAGCCGAAACGCTGATAGCCGAACACCGCCCGAGTTTTCAGGCGCTGTTCGGCGGCCAACAACTCATCGATGGCCGCTGCGGTATCTGCCTCTAATTCCTGTTTGAGGACCCCGAGGCTCTTATAACGTTTGCGGAGTGCCCGGACCTCGACGATGGCCTCGTGCTTGGCCGCGATGGCGTCTTGCAACTTGCGTTCGGCGGCGGCAACGCTGCTCCACAGAATCTCGGCTGGCTTGAACGGCTCCTGACCTTCATATGTCTTCTTTGGGGGCACGGTGATGTCGGTCGCCGGTGCCTCTTCCCCCGGTTCCTCATGGCTCATCGGATCGTCGGAGATGGTGGTGTCTGTTCCCTCGGGTACCGCCGAACCATCGATGCTGTTGCCGGGATCAGTCGGCGCAGTTTCCTGCGGCGGCGCAGTCGCCTCGGTAGCTGGTGGAGCTGTCGTCTCAGTACCTTGTGGAACGGTTGGTTCCGAGGGCGGCGGAGCGTCTGTCGGCGGAGGCAGGCTCGTTGTCGACGAGCTGGATGTCGTAGCCGAGCTGCTGGTCGTCTCGGCCTGCTGCACAGCTGCCTGACTAGCCGAGGCGAGCAGCACGATGATGCCGATCAGGACCGCCAGGGCACCGGGCAACAAACGCGCTGGACCTACAGATGACTCGAAGCGAGGGGCCATACGATCCAGCTATCGGCAAAAGGCACTGGTTCTAAAGGCCTGCTGATCTGCCCGTGTTGTGGGACGTGGTTCTTGGGCTGTGTTGTTATGGGATGTGATGGGCGTCGCCTGCGTGAAGCTCTACCCGGCCATGGTCGGCCGTGTCGAGCAGCAGCGTCCCGGTGGTTGAAACGTCGGCCGCAGTGCCGACGTATTCGATCTTCGACGTAGCAAACCGGACCTGTCGACCGAGCGTAAGACAGCGACTTCTGTAGCCGTCGAGAAGCACCGCCGACCCCTGCGACTCCAGGACCCGTAACCAGTACTCCATGGCCCGCAGGTACAGATGCAGCACGTCGTCCCGTTCCACGTCGTGCCCGATCAGTTCTGACACCGTGGCAGCCCGCTCAGCGATCTCCTGCGGCGGCGGCCGCCCCCACCGCAGGTTCAAACCCATGCCAGGCACAACGACCATCGTGTCGTCATCGGCCGCAGGAGTGGCAGCACTGCCTGCGGCGGCAGTATTCACCGTTGTCGCCGACTCCGACAGGATGCCCGCCAGCTTGCGGCCATCGAGGGAGGCGGCAAGCAGATCGTTTGGCCATTTCAGCCCCACAGAGGGCGCCACCGAGGGTTCCGGCTGGCCTGGCGGCCTATCGGCGGCCAGCCACCGCAGGGCGTCGACAGCGGCAATGCCAGTTAGCAGCGGCATCAGCGGCGCCACCACTCGCTGCGGTCGCAGTAAGACCGAAACCAGCAGTGCGTTCCCAGGCTCGTCGTGCCAGGCTCGCTGCTGGCGTCCCCGGCCCGCGGTCTGGTGTCCGGCGACCAGAACCGCTCCTTCGGGAGCGCCGGCGCGACCTTCGACCAGCAGGTCGGCGTTGGTCGAACCGGTTACCTCGATCAGGCGAATCGAGGAAAATCTCGTTTCAATCAGTGGGGGAAGTTCTGGCAAACCGTTCATCTGTGCATAGATTAGGCGGGTGTTTAACAAAGTCTTGATTGCCAATCGCGGGGAAATCGCAGTCCGAGTCATCCGGGCATGCCAGGAACAAGGAATCACCACCGTGGCGGTGTATTCCGAACTCGATCGCAACGCACTGCATGTGCGCCTCGCAGACGAGGCTCACGCCCTGGGCGGTGAAACCGCAGCCGACAGCTATCTGAACACCGAAGCCATTCTCAACGCCATCGAGAGCTCAGGGGCTGACGCGGTACATCCGGGCTACGGTTTCTTCAGCGAAAACGCCGATTTCGCTCGTTCGATCACCGAGAAGGGCGTCACCTTCATCGGGCCGCCACCGGCGGCGATCGAGGTTATGGGCGACAAGATCAGCGCCAGAGCAGCAGCCGAAAAAGAGGGTGTGCTCGGCGTTCCCGGCAACACCGAGTTCCTTTCCAGCCCCGATCAGGTCGTGGCTTTCGGCGAGGAAAACGGTTGGCCGGTGGCCATCAAGGCGGCATTTGGTGGCGGCGGTCGAGGGATGAAGGTCGTCAACTCAGCCGATGAAGCAGCGGACGCGTTCGAGTCGGCACAGCGTGAGGCCAAGGCCTACTTCGGTCGAGATGAGTGCTACACCGAGCGCTACCTAACAAAGCCTCGCCACATCGAGATCCAGGTGCTTTGCGACAACCACGGCAACGGTGTGTACCTGGGAACCCGAGATTGCTCGGCCCAGCGGCGCCACCAGAAGCTGGTCGAGGAAGCCCCCGCCCCCGAGCTGAGCGACGAGATCACAAAGGCCATGGGCGAGGCGGCCCTCAAGGTGGCCCACGGTTGTGACTACACAAACGCTGGCACCGTCGAGTTCCTCTACGAAGACGGCGAGTTCTTCTACCTGGAAATGAACACCCGCCTCCAGGTCGAGCACCCGGTCTCCGAAATGATCACCGGCATCGACCTTGTTGCCGAGCAGCTCCGCATCGCCGACGGCGAACCGCTTGGCTACACCCAGGACGACATCGAGATCCGTGGCCACGCCATCGAGATCCGCATCAATGCCGAGAATCCGGCCGGTGGACGGTTCCTGCCGTCTCCGGGAACAATCACCAAGCTTCGGCCTGCTTCGGGCTACGGCGTGCGCTGGGACGGCGGCTATGAGGCCGGCGACGAGATCAGCCAGTTCTACGACAACCTCGCAGGCAAGCTCATCTGCTGGGGCCAAGACCGACCGACGGCGATCGCCCGCACCATTCGAGCCCTCAAAGAGTTTGAGATCGAAGGGGTGGCCACAACGCTGCCCGCCGATCTAGCAATCCTCGAACACCCTGATTTCCAAGCGGCAGAGCACTCAACCAAGTGGGTTGAAGATGTGCTCGACCTCAGCGACATCGGTGTTACTCCGGCCCCTGCCACCGAAGAAGACGGCACCGAGGCCGAGCCGAAGCAGCGTCGTGACGTCGATGTCGAGGTCAACGGCAAGCGGTTCAGCGTCTCGATGTGGATCCCCGAGTCCGATCTTGCGCCGGCAGCCAAGGCCGCGGCGAAGCCGAAGCGACGCAGCTCTGCGGGTGCTGCCGCCGGTGGCAGCGGTTCGGGCGACGTCACCGTTCCCATGCAGGGCACCGTCGTTAAGGTGCTAGTCGAGGTCGGCCAAGAGGTCGAGGCGGGCGAAACGGTCATCGTGCTCGAAGCGATGAAGATGGAAAACAACGTGGCGGCCGAGAAGTCCGGCACGGTCAAAGAGGTCCGAGTGGCCGCCGGCGAAAGTGTTGGCGGCGGCGACGTCGTTGTCGTAATCGAGTAGCGCCCGGGCTAAGGCTCGATTATCTCGATCGGGGCTCTTAGCCTGGCCCGCAAATGCTCGAGTAACTGGGTTACGGCGTTTTCCTTCCCGGGAGGAATCGGCGCCCCGATGAGCACTTCGGATGTGCCAGAGGCGTCGACAACGTCGATGATCTCGGCTGCAACATCACCTGACCGGACCAGAACCCGGACGCCTATATCGGCTAGACCGGTCTGCTTGCGGGCCAGCTCGAGCTGGGCATCGAGCAGCCACGACAATTCGTCCTTCGCCAGCTCAAGCATCGAACGATCGACGTCGCCGAAGGTCGAGTCGTCGAGGATCGCCAGGTAGATCAGGCCGTGGCCAGCCTCGGAGGCTTTGGTCAGCGCCTTACGTAAGGTGGCGGCTCGGCCGGTCCCACCCCACGACACATAAACCGTCTCGTCGCTGATTACGCCAGTTCCCTGGTCAGATGACATTGGCTGGTCAGATGACATCGGCAGCCCCTCGGTCGAAGGTCGGAGTCGGATCCGACTCCCATCGTTCCTCAAGCAGATCGAGCACCGACTGACGGTTGCTCAGCTCGACGCTCAGCTCTTCGGCCACCGAGTTTTCGATCAGCCCGCTGCGCACGATTTCGCTAAGCGCGGTGCGTTCGGCGGTCAACGCTTCACGCCGGGCCTGCAGCAACATCGCCACCTCCAACTCCGGGTGCTCCCCGAGGTGACTCCGCAGCTTGGACGACTGCTGGCCCACATCACGTTGATAGACAATGCCGAGCGAGTCGGCCAGGTCGCCGAACAGCACACCCTCGGCACCCAATCTCGCTACCTCGGATTGGCCTGCCCTGGCCATGTGAATCCTGGCCTGGTGTTGTTGCTGGGCCAGTTCGTTTTCGGCCTTGCTGGAAAGTCCCAGTCGGTTCATCAGCCCGGTGATGGTCAGGCCCTGGATGACCAGGGTGAACAGCACAACGCCAAAGGTCATGGCCTGCACGGTGTCGACGGTTTCCTGGGAGAAGTCGTCGGTGGTCATGGTCAGAACCAGTGCCAGCGAGATGGCCCCCCGCAAACCAGCCCACACCATGACGTGGCGGTACGACATCGGAATCCGCCGGTTGGGTTGGATGCGTTCGGCGATTTCGGCCAGGCCGTGGATGAGACCGAACCGCAGTGCGAGCACCGCAACGACGCCGAGGAGAACGGCAGGCAGTTCGTC
>JBOEHD010000125.1:37237-51784 GCA_050633745.1 Acidimicrobiales bacterium | reverse complement strand
ACTGGATGTCATCGACCAGGAGCACGTCGATCTGGCGGTAGCGACGCTTGAAGTCGTTGCCGGATGAGTTCTTGATCGAATCGACGAACTCGTTGAGGAAGGTCTCCGTCGAAACGTAGAGCACCTTCTTCTGCGGTTCGAGATCGTTGATGAAGTGTTCGATGGCCCGCAGGATGTGGGTTTTGCCCAGCCCGGCGCTTCCGTAGATAAATAGCGGGTTGTACGAACCGCCCGGACGCTCAGCTACCGATAGGGCAGCGGCGATGGCGAAACGGTTGGATGGGCCGGTAACGAAGTTCTTGAATGTGTACCGATTGGCCAGCTCGATGCCGATAGTTGCCGATTCTGGAGCCGGCGCTGGATTTGTCGGAAGATTGCCATGATTGGCCTGAGTTCGGGTCTCGGCGTGGTTGACCATCGGTGCGGGGTGCGAACCGGTAGTTCCCGCTAGCGAACCGCCGATGGATGGAGCCCCAATAGAAGGCGCGCCGAAATCGGCACTAGCGGCCCCGAAACCACCCTGTGGTGGGGTTGAAGAAGCGTCGTTCGTGAGATCGATCTGCGGTGCAGGATCATCGAACAGGGTGGGGACAACTAGTTGGAGCGTGATGGTTAGGGGATACCCGGCCGCCTCGGTCACCGCGTCCTCGAGGAGGGGGCGGTAACGGCCATCTAGCCGATCGCGGATGATGCCATTTGGCATCGCCAAACTGAATACATCGTTCGACAGCTCTATGGGGGCAACTTGTGCAAAAGTGCTCTGCCAGACCCCGTCGGATACCTGACTACGAAGCAATGCTGATGCGGTTACCCACAGCTCGTGTGCGCTCACCACACTCTGCTCACTGAGCTGGAGGTGGAGGCCACGGAGAGTATTCTTGCCGCCTCGGTTGTGGATCCCAATTGCTTGTTTTGGACCCGTTTTGGCCGTTTTGAGAGCTTTTTCACTGGCTGACTCGTTAACTGGCTTTCAAATTGTGGCGGTTCGATTTGTTCGACGGGGTACTTTTCGCCCTACTACTCACCCGAGTCGAGAAGCTGTTTTCCACCTGTGTGTTGGGGATACTCCCCACTTCCCACAGATTTGTCCACAGGATAACTAAAAAATTGCTGCGCTAGACCGAAGTTCGGAATGAACAACGGCGTCGAAGACCGACTATGCCCCCTAGCAGTAACCCTGCTGGGTTACGGGTATTTGAACGCTAGCAGCGGGGATTGGTCCCGCAACCTGCGCTGTGGAAAAGCTTGTTCCGCCTAGTGATCAGCCGGCCCATGACCTCCGAAATTTCCTTACGGTTTTGGTCTACTACAACCACCGTCGTCGCACCACTGCGATCGAAGGTTGCTAGAGATGGAACCGGTATTCCGAAGCAGAATCAATCGTGCAGAGAGATAGTCGGGTGCTCCAGAGCCTCGCGACGAGGACACTCGACCCAAAGTCGGCCTGGAGGCGAGACCTTAACTACACACTCGAGGTAGCGCTAGTTGGGAGAGTCCCTGTCGAGCCGTACCCTGGGTTGTCTGGCCGGCGCGGCGCCAATTTGATTGACGGCGCGCTGGGTCTGAATGACTCTCAAACGAGAAGAGCCCCCCGCTCGCCATCGGTACTCCCGACTTGGGTCGAGCCTGGGCCTAGAACCTTCTTGGTGTCTCGGACGTTCCAATGCCCAGACATCAGTGAAGTCCTTGACGTGTAAAGAAACCGCCCGGAGATGCAGTCGTGAAACGTACCTTCCAGCCAAACAACCTCAAGCGAGCCCGCAAGCACGGGTTCCGCGCCAGGACCGCCACCCGTGGTGGTCGTTCGGTGCTGCGGTCCCGTCGGGCCAAGGGTCGTCATCGCCTCAGTGCGTGATCTCGTCGTCTGAGTGCGTGATTTCCCGCATCGGCCGCCGTCGAACGTTCGATGAACTTCGAAGCGACGGTCGACGGGTACGTACCGGTTCGGTCCGGCTGAACTTCTTGGCGCTCGAAACGTCGGAGGTTCAGGTCGCCTTTGCCATCGGACGATCCTTTGGCAACGCGGTTGAACGCAACCGTGGCAGGCGTCGTCTGCGAGCAGCGTTTATCGAAGCGCTCGGCAGGACTGAGGTCGAACGAATGCAAGGCGCCTTTCTTCTCACCGGAAGCCGCGGACTACTAACCAACGACTTTTCCCGGTTGGTAGACGACGTCGAGGCGTGCCTGAAGAAACTTGCGAGCGAAAAGTGTTCGACATGAAGTGCGGAACCCAAGTCCTATGAGCATCCACGATCCACATTGCGTCAGCCATCAGCACGGTGTTGTGAACGAAACGGCTGTGAACGAAACAGCCTTGGATGAAACCGCTGTGGATGAATCGCCTGCTGAAGACCACCGCTCCGGTGGATTGATGAAGCGTGGGATGCTCGGAGCGATCGGCCTCTACCGAATGACGGCCTCGGTTCGCACGCCGCGCTGTCGATACATCCCGTCTTGTTCCGCATACGCGGCGGAGGCGATCGAAGTACACGGCGCTGGTCGTGGCCTTTGGTTGGCAATTCGACGCCTCGGCCGCTGCCAGCCCTTCGGATCCTTTGGCTTTGATCCCGTACCGGAGAAGTAGTCATGTTTAATACCATCAAAGATTTCTCCCTCGAGGGCGTCTCGTCGCTCTTGGCGTTCTTTTACGCTCTTCCCGTCGTCGGTGGGTCCTATGGCATTGCCATCATCCTGCTCACCGCGGCAGTGATGATCGTGTTGATGCCGCTGACCATCAAGGCAACGCGCTCAACGATCAAGATGACGCAGCTTCAGCCTCAGCTGCGAGCTCTGCAGAAAGAACACAAGGAAGACAAGCAGCAGCTCAACCAAGAGATGATGGCGCTCTACCAGCAGAACGGTGTCAACCCAGTTGGCGGCTGTTTGCCGATGCTGGCACAGCTGCCGGTGTTCCTGATTCTGTTCAACGTGCTGCGCGGACTCACTCGACGGGTCTCGGACAAGCCGTACTTCACGGTCGCCGAGCGGGCCCGGGAAATCTCTGGCCTGGAAAGCATCCCGTCGAACACCTTCGACCCGCAGTATCTCGATCAAGAGTCGCAGCTCTACAAAGACCTGGCCGTCCAGACCGAGATGAAGTTTGGCCCGCTCGACCTTGCAGTCGACGCGTGGAACATGGTGCAAACCGATTTCCCACGAAGCTTGCTCTACATACTGCTGATCGTGTTCGTGGTTGCATCGAGCTACTACCAGCAACGTCAGGTGTCGGCTCGCCGCGGCCCCGAGGGCGATAACCCAACGCCGCAGCAGCAGACCCAGCAGCAACTGTTGCGCATCCTTCCGCTGATGTCCGGTGTCTGGAGCTTCCTGTTCCCGGCCGGCCTCGTGTTGTACTGGGCAACCTCGAACGTGTTCCGTATCGGGCAGCAGGCCTACATCACTCAGGCTCTCTATAAGGGAGACGGTCCGGGCGGCGATGCTGCGGTGGCCAAGGCCGAGGCGGAAGCTGCGGCCAAAGAAAAGGCCAAGCAGAAGACGAAGGACAGTTCTGGGAGCAAGGATTCGTCCGATTCGCTGATCGGCGACGGTCGTCCCGGTAAGGGTTCAGGTAAGGCGTCTGGCAAGAAGTCCGGCCAGGGCCGGGCAGCTGCCAACGGATCGGCCAAGGACCGTACTTCGGCCAACGGGTCGAACGGTGATGGCAACTCATCCAATGGCGCAAAGCTAGATCGAGATGCCGCTTGGGCCGAACGCCGGGCCCAGCGAACCAAGGCACAGGCAAGCAAAAAGAAAACGACGAGCGATGGCTCAAGCCGGACGACTCCCAAGGGAACGAAACCGCCGGCTGCGAAGAAGAAACGAAAGAGGTAGGCAAAGCGTGGAATGGGTAAAGACGACAGCCAAAACGCTGCCCGAGGCAATTGATCTGGCACTCGACAATCTGGGTGTAGATGAGTCCGAGGCCGAAATCGTGGTCCTTGAGGAGCCTCGGCAGGGTCTGTTCGGTCGGATGAGAGGCACCGCTCGGGTTGAAGCTCGAGTGAAGCCGAAAGCCATCAGGCCGAAGACCGAACGCAATCGCAACCGCCGCAGTCGCTCCGAGGGCGGCTCCAAGGGCGGAAACGATCGGGGCAAGAACCGATCATCCAACCGGAACGCAGGCAAGGGTGGCCAAGGTGGTAGCCGCAATTCCGATAACCGGAATTCCGACAACCGTGACGGTGGCCAGCGAAACTCCAAGTCCAACGATCGAGGCGGCAAGCCTCGTCAGGGCGACAACAATTCCGATGCGAAGGCCGGTCAGGGTCAGGGACAAAAGTCTCGAGACCGGTCTCGGGACGGCGGATCTGGCGGCGGCAGAGAGCAAGGCGGTCGCAATGGCGGCCAGCGCTCGAAGGCACGCAGCAACGCAAACGACCACGACACGAAGCCGAAAGAGGAAACCCCAGTGGAAGAAGTATCAGCACACCTACAGACATTTCTCAGCGATCTGACCGAGGCGTTTGGGTTTGATAGCGCCGTCACGGTCGACAACACCGAAGCTGACGTGTTGGTAGGAAAGATCGAAGGCCAGCACGGCCTGCTGGTCGGTCCAAAGGGACGCACGCTCGACGCGGTCCAGGAGTTGGCTCGCATCTCGTGCCAGCGAACGGTTCCGAGCAGCGTTCGTATCAAGGTCGATGTCGGTGGGTACCGCGAGAAGCGCGTCGAAGCTCTGCAGGCATTCGCCCGCCAGGCTGCCGACAGCGCGGCCGACGGTGGCGTCGAGGTTGCACTCGAGCCAATGTCACCCGCCGATCGCAAAGCCATCCACGATGCCATCAGTGACGACAACCGGGTCGAGACTCGTTCGGTAGGAACCGAACCTCGCCGCAAGGTAATCGTCGTGCCGGTGATGATCGAGGACGAGGCAGAAGAGTCAGAGCAGTCGAGCGACGAAATCGCCGACGAAGAGGAATAGTCAGTCTGTATGGATCAGGCTCTGGCTGAGGTACTTGAGCGATCGCGTACGATCGGCTTTCTCGGCCCGGGCCCAATTGATCCTCACATAGAACATGCATCGTTATTCGGTCGGGCCGTTGGCCCGGCCGAATGCCGTTTTGCCGACATCGGGGCCGGGGGTGGCGTGCCGGGTCTACCGATGTTGGTGGCCGAGCCGGCCCTGTCGGCAGTCCTGATCGATGCGTCGCAGAAGCGCTGCTCGTTTCTGGTGTGGGCCATCGGCGAACTAGGACTGATCGAGCGCGCCGAGGTGTGGTGCGGTCGGGCCGAAGAGATCGGTCGAGAGGCGCGGGCAAGGCAGATGTTTGATGTCGTTGTGGCCCGAAGCTTCGGACCGCCCGCAATAACCCTGGAGTGCGCCGCTCCCCTGCTGGTCGACGGCGGTCGCATCGTTGTGAGTGAACCACCGGTGCGGCGAGACTGGCCAGAGGGTCCACTGCTCGAGATGGGACTCCACCAGGTAGAGGCCACCACCGGCGTTGCGGTGTTCGAACGAGTTGGCCAGTTGCCGGATGCGCTCCCCCGCCGGACCAAACAGCTACAGCGCCCGTTATTCGAGATCGACTGAACCGTCCCGATCGGGTTGTCCCGACTGGGTTGGCTGACCGGTTCTCTGTCAGCGATCGAGAAAGCGGACGACCACCTCAGCGAGCGCGATAGCGACGAGCACCCACGCCGCGATCGTGGCCTTCGGTCGCTTGTAGGTTCGTCCCGGCGAGGTTGGATCGCCGGGTACTGGGTTGGAGCCGGGGTCGGGATTACGCACCATGATGATCTCCTCGCATGGCGATTCATAGATGGCGGTTCATTTGTGGCGCCTCATGTTGCTGATTGCCTATCGACCGCCAACGGAAAGAGTGAAGCGAATCGAGCCGAAAGCGAGATTGTGGCGAAGGATCTTCGTGGTTCGCGCTCGATTGACCGGCTGTGGAGCTGGCTTGGGTCTAATCTCGGTAAATGGTCACCGGTAGGTTGATGTTGGCCCAAGAGCGGGCGAAGATGACGCCAGCAATAAGGAGTGTCAGTTGACCGCCACCGATGCAAGTGAGACGACCAGCTCGCCGGAAGGCAGTTCTGGGGCTCGGCTTATTGCCGTAGCTAATCAAAAAGGTGGGGTCGGAAAGACCACAACCACCGTAAATCTTGGCGCCGCGGCAGCAGAGCTCGGTCACCGGGTGCTGATTATCGATCTCGATCCCCAGGGCAATGCCAGTACCGGGCTGGGAATAAACCCCCGCACCCTCGAATCGTCGATGTACGACGTGCTGCTGCATGACGTTCCCCTGGATGACGCCATTGAAGCGGCAGCGGTTCGTAACTTATTTCTGGCACCAGCCAACCTCGATTTGGCCGGCGCAGAGATCGAGTTGGTTCCTGCGTTCAGCCGCGAGATGCGGCTGAAGAACGCAATAGCCAAGGTCGCCGATGATTTCGACTTCATCCTGATCGACTGCCCGCCGTCGTTGGGTTTGTTGACAGTGAATGCGTTGGCCGCAGCCAACGAGGTGCTGGTTCCTATTCAGTGCGAGTACTACGCACTCGAGGGCCTGGGCCAGCTGCTGCGCAACGTGGATCTTGTACAGCGCAATTTGAACGCTGAGTTGCACCTGTCTCACATCGTGCTGGTTATGTTCGATGCCAGGACAAACCTGGCCTCGCAGGTGGCAACTGAGGTCCGAGAGCATTTCGGCGACTTGGTCTGCAAGACGGTGATCCCCCGTACGGTTCGGCTTTCCGAGGCTCCCAGCTTCGGTCAACCGATAACGGTGTTCGACACCGCATCACGCGGTGCGCTGTCGTACCGAGACTTGGCCCGCGAGGTTGCCGGTGTCCCGACCTGATTCAGATTCGGGGTCTACTCCCCCGGATCTTGATTCGCTTCTGTCGTTGCGCACACCGGCCCCCGAGCCGATCAAATCTGAAGATTTTTTTGACGATTCACGGCCCGCTCCGATCGGTGAGCTGCGCCAGATCGATGTAGACGCCGTCGTTCCAAACGGGTTCCAGCCGCGCCGCCGCTTTGATGAACAGGCACTGGTTGCGCTCACCGATTCCATTCGCGAACTTGGGGTGCTGCAGCCGATCCTGGTCCGCCCCGACGGCAACGGCTTGTTCGAGCTGATCGCAGGTGAGCGCCGGTGGAGGGCCGCACGTCGTGCCGGTTTGCCGTCGATCCCGGCTGTCGTGAAATCGACAGAAGATCAGAGTTCTTTAGAGCAGGCGATAGTAGAGAACCTGCATCGAGAGGATTTAACCGCAATTGAGGAAGCGTACGCCTATCAACAACTTGTGGATGACTTCGGCCTTACACAGGACGAGGTTGCGACCCGAGTTGGGAAGAGTCGCTCGGCTGTCAGCAACACGTTGCGACTCTTTCAGCTGCCGGTTGCCGTGCAGCGATTGGTGAGCGACGGGATGTTGAGCGCCGGCCACGCTCGTGCACTTCTCGGTCTCGACAGCGTGATCGCCCAGGTGGAACTTGCGGAGCGGATTCTCGAAGAAGACCTGAGCGTGCGGGCGACAGAGGGAGCAGTTAAGGCGCTGGCCTCAGGGCGCGCAAATACCGCTCGTGGGGGCGACGCCGGGGCTGAGGACGGCCAAGCGGGTGGAGGTGGTCCGAAGTCTGCGGGAGCCCTAGAGGTCGAACGGCTCCTGGAGGACCGGCTCTCGACGAAGGTGGAAGTGCTGGAGTCGGAGGGGAATGGACGGATTGTGATCCGCTTCGCCGACGACGAGGACTTGGCTCGGATCTACGGACTCCTGAGCGAGTAGTCGTTGCTCACAGGCACAAGAGTTCCAAAGACGTAATTACGCCGCTGTTGTTGTGTCTGCAGGATGCTGGGTTGGGATACACCCCACAGGATGTGGACAAGCTGTGTGGAGCGACGGCGCCGCACGAGCCGGTGGTTTCATTAGGAGGGGTTGGCGGAGTTGGCCGACCTCGCGCCGGTTGTGGAGGGTGATCGCTGTTTCACGTGAAACATTGAGTTGTCCCCAACCCTCCCTTAGTTAAACCCTCGAAGTCACTTTACCTCCACCGTTTATACCCATCAACAGGCACAGACGTGGTTAGACGCGGCCGAGGAGGGTGTAAGTGGGGAAGAGGCGGGTGTAAATGCAGTAGACGGCGTGAAGCAGTAGACGGGCGTAATGAGCGGCCGGAGCTGGGCGAGCGTGCTGAGTGCTTGGCCTGAGTACTGGGATTGGTTGTTGGGATTGGTTGTTGGGATTGGCTGCTCGGCCGTAACGAGGGTGTAGTCGGCAGTGCCGGATCCGAACGGTGCGCAGGGCGGCGACGTGGGGAGCTGAGTCACGTACGGCTTGGCGTCGGTTGGTGGCCGGCGAAGGGCGACTGTCGCTCGGTCGCTGGGGGCAAGCTGGTCGCTCTGTGGTGTGGCGTTGATGTGCTTGGGCGGTGCCCTGACAGGGTGCGCTCCCCTGATCCACCACATGCTGCCTGGTTTATCCCTGCTAATGGGTATAGGTGTGGGAGATGCCTGGTCCAGGTGGGGATGACGGGTGCAGGCGTGGGTGTGCATGGGAGTGTTTCTCGGGAGGAAGTGAATGCCGGACGACCCAGGGGCCGGGGTCTGGCGGTCGAGTGCCCGACAACTGCTGGCGGCAAGAGTCAAGGGCGGGGCATAGCGATGAACCATCAAGCGATGACTGCGGCCGGGTAGCGATTGGGCGATAGGGCCGAGCCTGGAGGCTCCAGGGCGCTAGCTGGCCGTCGGAGGCCCATCGGAGCCCTTAGTGGGTCCGGTGGCGGGTACATGGGCCGTAGAGGCCGATAGCGAGGCTGTGAGCGCTGGGGGCCACCAAGGGCCCGGGGCTCTGGCGATGGGCGTCTGCGACAGGCGGAAGCCAGCTCCAGACGTTGCTGAGCGCCTTGGCCGGCCTTGTCTTGCGGAGAGATGTCGGTCGCTGGGTGGTGTGTGGTCCTACTCTCATGCAGATTTTCGGGATGCGATCGGGCTGCGCCAATCCACTAGCTTCACCGGATGTTGCCCCGCTTGTCCTAGATTGGCCCCACCTCTGGGTATGAAAGGGGACGCACCGTGTATAACTGGCGGAAGTTACGGGTGAGTGTCGGTGCGCAAATGGGTTCGAGGGCGCCTGGCTGATGGGCTTATGAAGGGGCGCTCCTGCACCCCAGGGCACCGGTCGGCGTATGTTTCCAGCTTGGTATTTGGTGCATACGGGGATCGTGTCCGCCAAGAGATGAGCTCCACAGCCGCCGCCAGCCAAATACACCGAGCACTGTGACAACCGAACTGCGTAGCTAGGAGCGGCCGCTACTTCCGCCGAACTTTTACTGGTCGCCTGGACGGGCTCGACAGCCGCAGTTTCCCCTCAACACACCGCAAGATCCCCAGTCCCCCGCCTTTCACACCTGGTGTTGGGTATATCGCAGGGACATCAAGGGATCCTGGGGGCAAGATCTGCCTAGTTCCGGGTGAACCGAGGTACGCAGAGCATCGAGAGCTCGCCCTCCCGCTTACGAGCTCAGGCCTCGGCGCCGAAATCGGAACCTCGGGCCAGCTAGCGCACAAAGACCGCCACTCCCCTGCCGGCCCATCAAGGGCCCGCTTAGACCGATGTCGATGGCGGTGGGTCTCGCCGCGTCCTAGGCACCGGACCACTTCAGGTCGGTGACTGATCGCTGATCCGTGCTAGCGATCGCGTTGCGGACCCTCGATGCATCCCTTGTGAGGCATTGCCTCGTCGTGCGCTTGGCGGATCGGTTAGCCGGATGTCGAATTGTTCTAGAGCGTCGCCGGCACGTCAGGGAGAGAGCCTCGGCCGCCACACGCACCCTCTACCTAACCGTAAGTTGCCATCGTCTTACCCAGCAATGGGTATAAATACGGACAAAGCAGGGAGAGACGTGGAGCGAAGGGGTGAAACCGGGGGAGTGTTGAGTGCACGAACCTGTCGTTGGGCGATAAGGGAGGACCGGTGGCGCGACAGCCAAAACTGGCCATTAGGCAGCCGAAAGCGGCAGAATCTGGAGATGGCTGAAAACCAGAACGGTCAAGACACTGAACATGATCTGCCGGTGATCGTCACCGATCACGGCCGGGTTCGGGTGATCACCATCAACCGACCGGGTGCGCTGAACGCAATGAACAACTCGGTGTTCGCTGGCATCCGCGATGCGTTGATCGAGGTTGAGGACTCCAACGATATAGCGGTTGCTGTACTCACCGGAAACGGTCGGGCCTTTTCGGCCGGCCAGGACCTTGGGGAGATGCAGGCCGGGAGCGCAGGCCACAACGACGGCGAGAAGCACCAATTCCCATCGATGTTGCTGAAACTCACCGAGTTCCGGAAGCCGCTATTGGCAGCCGTCAACGGCATCGGTGTCGGTATCGGTATGACCATCGTCGCTCATTGCGATTTGGCCTTCATGTCGACCGACGCCCGTCTACGAACGCCGTTTCCCCAGCTCGGGGTGGCCCCAGAAGCGGGCAGCAGCTACACGTTCGTCGAACGTATGGGCTGGCAGAATGCGGCCTACACGTTAATGTCTGGCCGCTGGTTTTCGGCCGAAGAATGCCTAGAAATGGGCCTGGTTTGGCGGATCAGCCAGCCGGATCGACTGATGGACGACACCTTGACCGTCGCTCAGGAGCTAGCAGCCAATCCGATCCCTTCGCTGATCGAAACCAAACAGCTACTGCTGGCTGCCGGCCGAACCGAAGGAGCCCGTTCAGCTCACTCCCGAGAACTCAAGGCGTTCTCCCGATTGCTGGGCGCGCCAGCCAACACCGAAGCGGTCGCCGCCTTCATGGAGAAGCGGGAACCCGACTTCACCTCGATCTCCGGCCTGTAGCTGCCTGACCGCCACGACGGGGGATCCGTGGCAAGATGCAGGGGAGATGTGGGTATAAACCAGGTCCCGCCGGGGATGATAAGCGGTAGATGCGGGTTAATCCTGGGGAGAAGACGGTGCCGCGGTCTGTAGAAGCTCCATGGTCAACAACACCGAGACTGTCTCCGAGCGGTTCCAGCCCCGCGCCTCGCCAAGCCTGGTGAGCTTGTCGAACTCGGTGTCTGAGATCGAAAGACGCAGCCGCTGCCGACCACGCGACACCAGCCGTCCGCCAGCGCCGGCGAAGATAGCGTCGCCGTGGGTACGGTAGGCCGACATCACAACGTCGGCCGGGTTGATACCGGTGGCCGCCAAAGCCTCGGCGACAGGGACCGGGATCGACATCTCGCGACGTTTACGTTGGATACCGGGAACGACGGCGCGATGTGGTGTGCCTGGCGTCGGTTCGGCAGCGGCGACGGCTGGCTCGTCGACGACGGGAGCCGCTGGTCGAGGAGCCGGGGCTGCCTCGGTCCGAGCCGGAGCCGGGGCCGCTTCGGCCACCGGGGCGGGCGGAGCATCCTCAACGCTGGGCGGCGGGGGAGGGGGCGGCGCTACTTCTGCCGGTTGTTTGGTCTGTCCCCGACGCCCTCGCCGGCCCTTAAAGTCGGCCGGGTCGGCTATTGAGTTCAGGCCACGGGCCTTACCAAGCGTTTTTTCGCTCACGAAACACTTCCTTCCAGAAGGCGCTCCGCCAGGGCGATTCGATCGTCGACCTCATCGGCCAGTTCATAGAATTCTCGGGCCAGGTCCGCCAAGTTACTGGGGATTTTGATCTTCGACTTGATCTGACTGCCGATCGAGACGGTCGAAGCCCACTCGGCGTACTCGTGGAGGAACAGCCCGGCCTTGCGACTGTCGTCGTAGGCTGCGCCAGCTTCCCGAATGATGGTCTGAAAAGGATCGGCCACCCCGGCCAATATCTCCGAGATGTCGTTGCGGGCTTCGGCTCGCTTACGAGGAGCGGCGGCGCTGATCTTCATCAGGACCACGCCGAGCAACAGAATGTCTGACTCGAGTTCTTCGAGTTCACCGGCCAACACTCGCAGTCCGTCGATGTTGTCGACCCCGCTGCTGGTTGGAACCAGCAGGTACTTGCCGGTTTGCATCGCCATATCGGCCAGGCGGGAGGAGCCAGACGGCGGCAGGTCAAACACGATCCGGTCGAATCGGCCCGAGGCCATAACCTTTTCGAACGGCAAGGCGAATGCCTCTGCGCCGTTCGGGGCGGTAACCAGGTGATTCGAAAGGGTCTTGGTGTGGCGGCCAGCCGACACCAGTTCCAGATTGTCTCGGGCCTTCACGGTGCGCAGCTCGTCGCCGTACATCACCGAATCCATCAGGTGTCGGCCGTCGCCGTGTTGCACCGGATCCAAGCCGACGACCTTGGTCGCCGATGCCTGCATGTCGAGATCTGCCAGCAGGACACGCTTGCCTTCACTGGCCCAGATCCCGGCCAGTTGGGTGGCCAGCGTTGTCTTGCAGCTGCCACCTTTACCGATACCGACAACTACCGAGTGCGGAATCGTTCGCATTCTCTACCACCTCTCCGAGAGCCAACGACGCCCACTCTAGTCGTGTTGGGGCCAGTGTGGGGCAATCCGCGGGCGATCAAAGGTAGAGGATGGGTATATTAGCGGGGCGGATCGGGTATGTTTCAGTGAAGCGACCTTGAAGACCGGCCAGAAACAGGCAATCTGCAGCTGCATCTCTGTAAAACGCAAACGGCGGCCACTGAAGAACAGTGGCCGCCGTCCAGGCGTATTCAAACTCGTCGGGCGTTACACCCGCGTGGTCTTACAGACCGAGTTCCTCGATGAGGTTGGCCTTCGACTTGGCGCCGATGATCGTCTTGGTTACTTCGCCGTCCTTGAACAAAAGCATCGTGGGGATACTCTGGACCTGGTACTTCAGCGAGCTGTTGGGATTTTCATCCACGTTCAGCTTGGTGATCGTGATCTTGCCGTCCTGCTCGTCCGCGATCTCGTCGAGGATCGGAGCGATCATCTTGCAAGGCCCACACCACTCGGCCCAGAAGTCGACGAGCACTGGCCCGTCCGAACTGTTCACGACTTCGTCGAACGTCGCATCCGTAAGGTGACTAATTTTCTCTGACATGTATACGACCTCCGTCGCTTCTAACTGCCGATCCCGGGGAAACGGGTCTCTGAGGACCCAAGCCCTTTCAGGTCGAGACCGACATACTCTTTAACACTTCAAACCTTCTCAGCTATTCCCGTGCACCGTGGCTTCTAGCCAGCGCTCGGCATCGATCGCTGCCGAACAGCCGGAACCGGCGGCGGTGATAGCTTGCCGATAGACATCGTCCTGGACGTCTCCGCAGCCGAACACGCCTTCAACACTGGTCCGGGTACTGGGAGCGTAGGTCACGAGGTAACCGTTGTCTTTCATCTCCAGCTGATCCAGGAAGATGTCGGTGTTCGGCCGGTGGCCGATTGCTACGAACAGGCCGGTAACGGCCATCTCTGACAGCTCGTTGGTCTTCAGATTCTCGACCACGATGCCTTCGAGCTTCTCGTCGCCCTTGATCTCCCGCACCTGGGAATCCCAAAGGAACTTGATCTTCGGGTTGGCAAAGGCCCGTTCCTGCATGATTTTGGAGGCTCGCAGCTCATCGCGGCGATGGATGATCGTTACCGATGCGGCGAACTTGGTGAGGAAGGTTGCTTCCTCGATGGCCGAGTCGCCACCGCCCACGACTGCGATCTCGTGATCGCGGAAGAAGAATCCGTCGCAGGTGGCGCAGGTCGAGACACCGTGGCCGATCAACCGGTTCTCATTGGGAAGCTCCAGCATCAGCGACTTGGCTCCGGTAGAGATGATCACCGACTGGGCAAGATATGTAGGTTCTGGCGCTTCTGGATCGCCGACCCAGATTTTGAACGGACGCTCGGAGAAGTCGACCTTTGAGGCCTTGACGGTTTCGAGCTTGGCGCCGAAGCGCTCGGCCTGGGCTCGGAAGTTCATCATCAGCTCCGGACCCATGATTCCTTCAGGGAAGCCTGGGAAGTTCTCGACCTCGGTGGTCAGCATCAGCTGTCCGCCGGGCTGGTCGCCGGTCGAGGAGGGTTCGCCTTCCAAGACGAGCGGGGTCAGGCTGGCCCGGGCGGCGTAGATGGCCGCGGTTAGACCGGCGGGTCCGCTTCCGATGATCACGACGTCATGTAAATCGGCCATGTTGTACTCCCTAAATCACTAATGGCTAGCCACTTTGAGTAAGCGCTAGCCCGTGCTTGCTACGAATAGAAGGCTTGCTACGAATAGATACTGACTGACACAAGCCTGAACCGGCTGCGCCCGCTCACAATTCCAGCGGGGGTCAGTTAGCGCGCCAACAGGACCGGAACTGCTTACGGTTCCTTTTTACGCCAAAGTATGGCGCCGCCCAAAACGAAGATGGCTCCGATTATGTAGTACGCCAGCCACGTCTCGCCATCGTCGACGAAGGGGAGAGCGGCGGTTGCGGTCACGAGAACCCGAACCAGCAACACCAAAAGCAGTACGGCCAGCACCATTGCGATGAGGACCATCGCCAGTACATACACCGCGTAGCGCGAGGCAACCAGCGCCGGACCGGTGGTCTTGTCCCGCACCGTGCCGACGTACTGCACGATCGTCGCAGACGCCTTGGACGGCCAATCGTCGGACGCCTCTTGCGAAGGACTTAGGGGATCAATAGACATCACCTG
>JBOEHD010000125.1:0-37203 GCA_050633745.1 Acidimicrobiales bacterium | reverse complement strand
CGCACACAGCACAGGCACACAAACACCGGCATACCGGGGCAGACTCGTTGCTATGCCAGAAGGACACGTTCTCCATCGAGCTGCTCGACTTCAGGGCAAACGCTTCAACGGCCATCGCCTTGCGGCCGAGTCGCCCCAGGGCCGCTTCGCCCAGGGTGCGGCCAGACTTGACGGTCGGGTTCTCGAAGGCATCGACGCCAAGGGTAAACACATCTTCTATCGCTTCGAGACCGGCGACGTTCTACACATTCACCTAGGGCTCTACGGAAAGTTCCGGCTCGACAAGGCTCCGTTCCCCGAGCCGTCGGAAAACGCCAGGTTGGTGCTGTCGACCGACTCCGACCGCATTCACCTGGCCGGACCGACAGCATGCGACCTGCTCAGCGAGACCGAAGCGTTGGCGGTGGCCGATCGCCTCGGTCCCGATCCGATCCTCGCTCCGTCCGATGGGGGAGCGCAGATCGTTGAACGCCTGCGTCGTCGCTCGATACCCATCGGCGCGGCGATCCTCGACCAGAAAGTGATCGCCGGACTGGGCAACGTCTACCGGGCCGAGTTGCTGTACCTGATCGGGCTGCACCCGTTCCGACGGTCGAACACCGTGGAGCCCGAGCTGATCGAGCAACTGTGGCAGCTGTCGGTCAAACGATTGAAGGCCGGGGAGCGGGCCGGCCGGATCGTGACGGTTGACCCCGCTGAGGTTGGCGCCAAAAAGCAGGGTGAGCTCGACGATGATGAACGCCTCTACGCCTACAAGCGTGATGGCCTGCCGTGTCGTCGCTGCGGTGATCTGATCCACTCCGCCGACATCGACGGCCGGTCGATCTGGTGGTGTCCTACCTGCCAACCCGAGAGCTGACGCTCCGGCCGAAGAACAAGAGCGGGCCTAGTCGACGGTGCGTAATCGGAGGTCGGGGGTGAACATCGCCCCGATGCCTGCCACCACCGTGATGATCACCGAGGTGGCGACCGCACCGAGCACCAGGTACATCACGATGAGCTGAACCAGCACGGCGTCGACCGGGTCAGCCCCTGCCAGGAGAAGCCCGGTCATCGCACCCGGTAGTGCGATGAGCCCGACGACGTTGGTCCGTTCGATCTGGGGAATGAGGGCGGTGCGAACGATCTGACTGCCGCTAAGCCGGACGATCTGCGCCTTCGATAGACCGAGCGAGAGCATCGCCTCAAACTGCCCTCGGTTGTCGCGAACTTCGGCCAAGACCCGGTTAGCCCCCAGCACCTGCGAAGGCATCGAGTTGCCGATGGTGATCCCGGCGATCACGATCAGGCTCACCGGTTCATAGGGCAGGATGCCCAACCCAAAGATCACCGCCAGACAGATGGCCACGGTGGCGGCCACCGCCGCGCCGGCCACCGGTCCGCCGCCGGGGAGTTCGGGCGCTCGTCTGCGGGCGACCACCGCGGTGATTGTCACCATCGCCGTCACCCAAACCCAGGCCAGCAGCATCGCCGAGCCGGAGGTGGCGATCCAGCCAAACAGCAAACCAACCGCTAACAACTGCACGGCGGCCCGAACGACCGCCACGATAAGCCGCCGGGTCACACCCAGCTCGAGTATCAATCCGGCTAGCAGGGCGATGGCCACCAAAATCAGTGACGCCACTACGTTCCACGCGGTCACGTTTTCGATCACCGTCGTAGCATCGCCTGATTCCGCGGACTTTCTACTGCGTCTACTAGGTTGCTGTGCAATAAAACTGTTGCTGCGCAGTAACTCTGTTGCTCTGCAACAACTCTGAGGAGGGGCCCCAATATGCAGCCAACGAAAATCGCCACCTGGTCCGAGGTCGCCGATCGTGAGCCGGTCGGTGCACTTGTCAGCAACGTCGACCTAGTGGTGGTGCGTTTCGATGACAACCACTCGGTGCTCTATGGGCGTTGCCTGCACCGTGGGGCCCTCATGTCCGATGGTCACGTCGCGGGCAACAATCTGATTTGTGGTCTTCACGGTTGGGACTACGTCTTCCACACTGGCGTTTCGAGTTACGACAATGCCGAGCGGCTGCACAAGTTCTCGTCATGGGTCGAGAACGACGAACTGCTGGTCGACCTCGACGAGATCCTGGCCTGGGAGAAGGAATACCCCCAGCCATACAACCGAGGCGCCTATCAGGGTTCGTTCCAGGACCCCCACGGTGAGGCGACCGAACCGCACGTTGGCCTGATCCGCCAGCTGGCGAACGAGGGTCTCGAATACCTCGGCCATCACGGGCCGGTCACCTCGATGGGCGTTCCCCGCGACGAACTCCCCAAGTGGGATGACATCCAGTTCGTGACCGCTCAGTTGGCTCGCAAGCCTCAGCTCGACGAAGTGCCGGTCGCCACCGAAGTGGTCATCGGGCCAAACGCCGACAAGCCGCTCCGACTGGAGATCCCAATCTTTGTGAGCGACATGAGTTACGGCGCGCTGTCTGAAGAGGCCAAGGTTGCCCTGGCCAAGGGCGCAGAGCTTTCCGGCACCGGTATCTGTTCCGGTGAAGGCGGCATGCTGCCCGAGGAACACGCCGCCAACTCGCGCTACTTCTATGAGCTTGCCAGCGGCAAGTTCGGCTGGTCGCTCGACAAGGTCGCTGATGTGCAGGCCTTCCACTTCAAGCTCGGTCAGGGAGCCAAAACCGGTACCGGCGGCCACCTTCCAGGCAACAAGGTGCAGGGCAAGATCGCTGAGGTCCGCGGCCTGGAACCCGGCACGTCTGCCATATCGCCATCCACGTTCCCCGACCTCAACCACGAAGACGACTACCGCAAGGTGGCAGACGAGGTTCGGGCCACCTCGGGCGGTATTCCGATCGGAGTGAAGCTCTCGGCTCAACACATCGAGGACGACATCGACGCCGCGCTACGGATCGGCGTTGACTACATCATTCTTGACGGTCGAGGAGGAGGCACTGGTGCCGCGCCGGTTCTGTTCCGAGATCATATTTCGGTGCCGACCATCCCGGCGCTGGCCCGAGCTCGTCGCCATCTCGACTCTCGGGGACGGCGTGACGTCTCGTTGATCATCACCGGGGGCCTGAGGACCCACACCGACTTTGCCAAGGCACTTGCGCTAGGTGCTGACGCCATCGCCGTTTCCAACTCGGCCATGCAGGCCATCGGTTGCATCGGCATGCGGGCCTGCTCGTCGAACAACTGCCCGGTCGGTATCGCCACCCAGAAGTTGGAGCTGCGCCAGCGCTTGCCGGTCGACGAAGCGGCAGAGCGTTTGCACAAGTTCTTCTGCGCATCGGTCGAGCTGATGTCGGTCCTGGCTCGGGCTTGTGGTCACGTCGATCTCAACGAGTTCTGCGCAGATGACCTCACAACGTTCGACACCGATATGGCCCAGCTAACCGGCATTTCCTTCGGCGGTATGGCGCTCCACTAATTGGCTTTGAATCACCGCTTGGGTTCGACTGGACGCCGCTACCGTTCTGGCATCGATGAGGCGCCGCTACCACATCCGTTCATAGAGGCCTTCGGGCGTCCGACTTGGCGCGAGCTGCGGGCCGGCCGAGAGGCTGATGAGCTGCGCCGAGTCGGTGTGTCACTCGGTGGCGGCGAGGGCCGGCCACTTGTGTTGACCCCCGGCTTCTGCGGCTCGGCTGACACCTTGAGCACGTTGATCGCGTGGTTGAAGAGCGGAGGCTACGACGTGCGAGTAGCCAAACTTGAGCGCAACGTTCGCGGCAGTGGCTGGGCGGTTGATCGCATCATCGAGGGGCTTGAACACAGCGAGCGGCCGGCCATCCTGCTGGGGCATAGCCGGGGAGGTCAACAGTCTCGAATCGCGGCCGCCCGGCGTCCAGAACTGATAGCGAAGCTGATCACCCTGGGCGCCCCGCTAAACACCCACGTACCGCGGCACTTTGCACTGCGGGCCGCGGTCGAGTCGCTGAGGATCGCTAGTCGGGCTGGGCTCTACAAACCCGAAGATTGGCCCGGCGATGCCGAGTACGCCGAGGAGCTGCAGCAACCGTTTACTGCCGACGTCCACTGGACCACGATCTGGTCGAAGAACGACGGCTTCGTGGCTTGGCAGGCCTGTCAGGATCCGGCCGCGGTCGATCTCGAAGCCGACTGCTCCCATCGAGGCCTCGTCGAATCGGTGCCTTCCTTCGAAGCGATCAAGTCGGCGCTGGCCGACTGAGTACTAACCGATCTCGAGGCTGGCCGGGATTTGAGTCTTCAGCGACCGTCGTCGAAGTTCTTGAGGATCCACCATGCTGTGGTGCCGAGGGTGGCGGCGGCCAGACCGTTGATCATGACGAACCACATGCGGGAAAGTAGCTGGCTGTAGCCGAACGCCAGCGTGTGGAGCGTGGCGGTGATACCGAGGATGGCCACGAGTCCGGCCATACGCCTGGTTGCCTTGACCACGACAGGGGTGATGCTGCCGGAAGGGGAGAGCACGATGAGCAGCACCGCGGCCAGGGCCAACATTCCGACGGTCGACCCGATGGGGGCAAACATTCTGGAGGCTAGGGAGCGCAGTGACGAGTTCGGCCCAAAGTCGTCGATCAGCTGGAGTACTCCCGCGCCGACTCGAAACACGATGGTGGCCAAGATGCCAGCGATGGCGATCTCTCGGGCCTCGTCTCGAGAAATACTCATGAGCCGCTCAATATATAGGTGCCCGGGCGGCCGCCGGTTCCGTTAGCTCCAGAGGGTTACGTGAACCCGGGGGCGGAAGCGGCTGATGTTGGCGCCCGACCCGGTGAGCATGGCCTGGATCGCTCGTGGGGTGGTGACAAATCGCACCAACTCGATAGCCACCGGCGATGCCTGCTCTGAACTCAGCGTCGTCGCCTCCCACACCGCCGACGCCGCGGCGCCGTTCGCCGACAACCGGTAGAGCTGCTTCTTGGCCAGCGCCTCCTTGACCCGGAACTCCGGCACCACGCCGATGCCGTTTCCCTCCTGGGTCTCGGCCAGTGCCGCGGCGTGGCTCTGGAAGATCCGCTGGTTCTCCTCCGGCACGCCGAAACGTTTTAACAGCTGGGCTGTCGCGCCGTTGGATTCGGCCGCGGCGGGCCCGAGCAACCAGGGTTGCGACGCCATCTTGGCTCGATCGGCTCGGCGACCGGCCAGGGGATGCTTGCCAGAGACCACCAGGATTAGCTGGTAGCGCAGAAATTCGCGGCTGTTTAGGCCCGGTCGGGAACCGCCAGCCGCCGGACCAATCGCCACATCGGTTTGGCGAGAGTGCAGTAGCTCATCGAAACCGCTGCTGCCATGCACGCTCATTTCGACGTGAAGATCGTCGGCTCTGGTCTTGAATAGCTCGATCAATCCCGCCGCCGCATACTCGGCGAACAGCGCGGTTGTTGCCAGACGGAGAATTCGTTGACCCTTACTGGCAGCCTCAACTTCAAGCCGGGTCTGATCTTGCAGGCCGAGCAGTTCGGCTGCTCTGGTCGCTAGTCGTAGCCCCCCAGGGGTGAAGGCCAGCCCGTTGGCCGAGCGTCGGTAGAGCGGATCGTTCAGCTCTTTGCGGAGCGCAGCGGTGTGTGAGGAAATCGCCGCCTCGCTCACCCCCAGCTCTTCAGCCGCGGCCTTCGCCGACCCATGGCGGACGATTGCCGCAAAGGCTTTTAGCTGAGCTGGGGTCACGAGGCCATCGTAGACCCTCGCCCCGGCACGACCTCTAGCCCCAGTATTTGTCGTAGTGCTTGTCGCTGTGCTTGTCGCAGTGAGAGTGGTGGCCGCAGGGTGACGGTGATTGCCAGGAGGGCGCGAGGGAGTCGATCTGCTGTGGTTGTGGACCATCGTCTACCGTGTTGGTAGATCGACGGATTGATTGCAGGGAAGGTGTCGGCATGGACGGCAACGAGAACAGGTTGCTGACCGAGGTTGGCCCCGGGACCGCCGGTGGCGATCTGTTGCGCAACTACTGGCAGCCGGCAGCGCTCACCGAGGAGCTAAATAACGACCGACCAGTGGTGTCGGTTCGCCTGCTCGGTGAAGACCTGGTGCTGTTTCAGGATGACGCGGGGGAGTTGGGGCTACTCGATCGAGCCTGCGCTCACCGTCGAGCCGATCTGACCTTCGGCCGCGTGGAAGATGGTGGGCTTCGTTGCCCGTTCCACGGTTGGCTCTTCGATCGCCACGGCTCATGCCTTGAGACGCCGGCCGAACCGGAGGGCAGCACGTTCTGTGATCGGGTCTCTCAGGTCTCCTATCCGGTGATCGAACGTAATGGCATCGTCTGGGCATGGATGGGTTCGGGGCCTGCCCCCGATCTGCCCGGTCTCGATTCACTCACCGCCCCAGCCGCTCAGGTGTTCGCCTTCAAGGGACGCTGGGATTGCAACTGGCTGCAGGCCCACGAGGTGGGGATCGACCCGGCCCACGCCTCGTTCCTCCATCGATTCCTTGGCGACCTGGAAGAGGAATACGGGCTCCAGTTCCGAGCCACGATTGGCGACACCGGTGTGCCGACCAACACCCTCATGCGGGAGGTGGCCAACCCGACGATCTCGGTTGAACCGACCGACTACGGATTCCGGCTGCTGACCCTGCGCGACTATCGGGGAGAGTTCACCCACGTTCGGGTCACCAACTGCATCTTCCCCAACGCCATCACCATTCCCCTCAGTCAGGAGATGGTGATCACCCAGTGGCACGTCCCGATCGACGATGAGTCGTGCTACTGGTATTCGATGTTCGTTAGCTACGGCGATCCGGTCGACGCAGAGCAAATGCGGGCCCAGCGCATCGATGCCGTCGAACTGCCGGACTACGCACCGAAGACCGGCCGGTTCGACAACTGGGGATTCGATGCTGAGGAGCAGCGAACGGTCACTTACACCGGCATGGGTTTCGATATCAATGTGCACGATCAGTGGGCGGTGGAATCGCCCGGGGCCATCCACGACCGCACAAAGGAACACCTCAGCCCATCCGATGTCGGTATCCGGGCTCAACGTCGCATGATGCTGGCGGCGATGGCCGAACCGTCTAGCGAGACCCTCGTCGGTACCGCCGACCGGGCTGCGCTGCGAGGTCCGGGAGCCATCGACGCCGTCGCTCCTCTCGGCGAGACCGATTTCGAAGCAGCGTGGCGAGCCCAGGAAGCGAAGCGTCGAGCGGCCGCACCGTGGGCTAGGGAACTCGACGGCTGATGGGGCATCGCTCATGAACGACGCGGGGATTAGTCTTGTCGAACGGTGCGGAGCTGACGGAGCCGAGCGGCGTCAACGCTGCGATGAGGTAGTCGCTGAGATCGAAGGCCGCGGTTTGCACAGTGTGCGGCTGTCGTTCGCCGATGCGCACGGTGTACTCCGAGGCAAGACGCTCCGGGCCGATCTAGTTGCCGATGCTTTCCGCGATGGGCTCGGGATCACCAGCGCGTTGCTGATGAAAGACACCGGACAACTCAACGTGTATCCGGTGTGGGCTTCGGGGGCCGGTTTGGGTAAGTCGTGGCTGACCGGGGCCGGTGACGTGATGATGCTGCCCGACCCCGCCACGTTCCGGGTCCTTCCGTGGGTCGAAGGCACGGGTTGGTTGCTGTGCGATCTGTTCAGCCCCGAGGCCGAGCCGGTTGGCTTCTCGACACGAGCGATCTGCCAAGCCGCCGAAAGGCGACTCAACGATAAGGGCCTGCAGTTTCGAGCCGGACTTGAAGTGGAGTTTCATATCTATCAGCTGGCCGACGGTTCTGCCGGTGGGGCTGGGCAAGCGGCCGGCGCCGGTCCAGTTGGCGGCGCTGATCTGCTGCACACGCACCCCGGTCGGGTGTACCTGGGGGAGAACCGGTTCGACCTGATCGAGCCGTTCCTAGAACTGTTGCGCCGCGACCTCACCGCCCTCGGCTTGCCGCCTCGGTCGATGGAAGTCGAACTGGGGCCGAGCCAGGCCGAAGTCACGTTCTCTCCGGCCAGCGGATGCGAGACCGCAGACAATGCGGTGCTGCTACGTTCGGCGGTTAGGCAGATCGCTCGTCGCAACGGACTACACGCCACGTTCATGAGCCGACCGAACTTTCCGAATTCGTTCACCAGCGGCTGGCATCTCCACCAGTCGCTCGTCGACGAGGCCTCGGGCGCAAACGTGATGGTCGCCGACAGCGCCTCGAATAGCACCGCTGAAATCCTGTCGGCACGGGGGCGGCATTATCTGGCCGGCCTGCTGGAGCATGCAATCGAATCGTGTCTGCTGACCACCCCGACCATCACCGGCTATAAGCGTTATCAGCCGGAATCGCTGGCGCCGTTCCGCGCCGCCTGGGGCACGCAGCACCGTGGGGCCATGCTCCGAGTGGTTGGCGGCAATGGCGACCCGGCCACCAGAGTCGAGAACCGTGTCGGCGATTCGGCCGCCAACCCGTACCTCTACCTGGCGTCGCAGATGCTGTCCGGATTGTCTGGTTTGGAGACCAAGGAGGAACCGCCACCCCCGAGCGACTCGCCATACGAACCAGCGGCCGGCCCCATGCTGCCGGGCAACCTCGGTGAAGCGGCCGAAGCGTTTGCCACTAGTAGCTTCTACCGTTCGGCGCTTGGCGACGAGTTCGTCGACTATCTGGTCGGGTTGAAGCGAGCCGAATGGAACCGGTTCCTAAAGACGGTTACCGACTGGGAGCAGACCGAGTATCTCGAGCTGTTCTAACTTTTCGAGTTCCCCGGGGGAGCGCCACGATGAAAATACGGTTGGCCAAGGCCGATGAACTCAGCCGCCTGCAGGACATCGAGCTTGCGGCTGGCGCACCCTTCGCCGAAATCGGCATGACCGAAGTGGCCGGGCACGCACCGCCGACGATCGAGACATTCTCGGGCTACCAACAGCAGGATCGAGCGTGGGTTCAGGCCGACGAGAACGATGAGCCGGTGGCGTTCCTGATCGCCGACGTGGTCGACGGCGCCGCTCACATCGAGCAGGTTTCGGTCGACCCGGCACACGCTGGCCGCAGGCTCGGTCTCGGTCTTATCGAGCACGTCGCCGAGTGGGCCAAGGCGCAGGGTTTTGAAGCTTTGACCTTGACCACGTTCACCGAAGTCGCCTGGAACGGTCCGTACTACGAGCGCTGCGGTTTTAGTTTCTTGGACGAGTCGGAGCTGACCCCCGGTCTGCGAAAGATCCGAGCCGCCGAAACCGAGCACGGCCTCGATCAATGGCCACGAGCCTGCATGCGCCGCCCAATCGACTAAGCGCCGGAGCTCGGGCAATTCGGGGTGGTAAAGCGACTCCACCCCGTAGGGCCTAGGTCCTAGTTTCGTGGTCGAGATCGACTTGGTCTGCTGCTGCGCCCTGCCTGCCTCGGAGTCGGCGCTTGATGAATGCGCCAATGGCTGGGACTGCGCCTTGGCGGAAGCTGAGGAAGAGAACCAGGGTGATGATTCCGTAGAGCACTTCGCGCAGCTGGGCGTAGTCGACTAGTAGTTCGTCGATCAGGGTGAATACCCCGGCACCCAATATTGGCCCTAGCACCGAGCCGATGCCGCCGAGGGCCAGCATCACCAGCACTCGAACGTCGACGTTGCCAAAGGCGTATGTCGAGTCGCCGATGAATCCTCGATAGTGAGCGAACAGCGCGCCGGAGAGGCCGAGCATGGCGGAACCGATAAACCCGGCGTAGATCCGGTAGCGGGCCACATTCACGCCTGCCAGTTCGGCCGCCACTTCATCGTCCCGCAGCGCCCGGAAGGCCCATCCCATATGCGAACGTTGGATCACCTGATAGAGCAATAGGTATGCGGCCATCAGCGCAAGGAAGACATAGTAGGCCGATAACCGCCCGCCGATGATGGTGTCCGACCCGGCGCTGATCCGCAGGCCATCCTCGCCGCCGGTCAGATCTTGGCGGCCAAGCACGAAGTTCTCATACGAAAGGGAAAACGCCAGGGTGACGATGCCGGTGAAGATCGTGTCGAGCGAGCGGCTCACCGCAACCCAGCTCAGCAGGGCGCCGAAACAACCGGCGAGCGCAGCGCCTATGAGCATGGTGATCAGAAACGGGATGCCGGTGCGTTCGCTGAGGATGGCTGAACCGAATCCGCCAATACCGGCCAGGGCACCGACGCACAGGAAGAGCTGACCGGTGGAGCCAAAGATCAGGTTGAAGGCAATGGCGTATGTGGCGAATAGCAGGCCGGTGGTAACCACGGTCATCATCGACCGGGAGTCGCTCGACCACAAAGGCACCAGGGCCAGCACCGTAACTACGGCCATGATTGGCCCGTAGATTCGCAACTGCGACTCGGTTGCCTCGGGTGATTTTGTCAGCAGATCAGGCACGGCCAAGCAACCCCTGTGGTCGCAGGAGAATGGTGATGGCCGCCGCGGCGACCAAGATGATCGAGCTGACGAAGGTGCCGATGTAGAACGCGCTCATCGTGTTGACGATCCCGAGCAGAATCCCCGCCAGGAACGCTCCCGAGACGCTGCCCAACCCGCCGACCACCGCCACGATCAGAGCGAAGATGGTCAGTCCGACGCCTGCGGTGGAAACGACCGGGGTGGTCATCGACTGGGTCATAGCCACGATCCCGGCCAGCACGCCGCTGACCCCGAAAATCACCGTGCGTACCGTTGCCGGGTTTATCCCGCACAGTCGAGCCCCCTCCTCATCCTGGATGACCGAGCGGGTAGCCCGCCCAAACGTGGTGTAGCGGAAGAAGCCGACAAGGGTAAGGCCGACACCGATGGTGATGGCCGAGGCCACGATCGATCCTCGTCGGACCTTGAGCCCAAAGACCGTCACCGGGTCGCCGCCGACCCGAAGGTTCAGCGCTTCGATCGGGTAGCGCCACTCGAGAATGCCGTCGATGATGAAGCCGACGCCGAGCATCAGCAGCAGCCCAAGTAACACCCGGTGATCGCTCTTCTCCCGATAGACCGGCTGCATGATCGTTCGGTCGACGATGATACCCAGCAGCCCTGCTCCGAGGATGCCGACAGCCGCGGCCAGCAGCGTCGGGGCGCCGTTGTCGATCAGCCGAGCGGCGATGATGGCCGCCATCACCGCCATCTGACCGTGAGCCAGGTTGACCACCCCACCTAGTCCGTAGACCAGGGTCAACCCAACGCCCAGGATCCCAAATTGAAGACCAAGCACGATTCCGTCTAGTAGTACAGCACCCATGTAAACCCCGTCTGCCCTTTCTAGATGCCCAGATAGGCCTGTCGGACGCCGGGGTCCGCAGCCAGTTGTTCTGAAGTGCCGGTGAGCGTTACCCGACCGTGGTCGAGCACGTATCCCCGGTCGGCTAGGTCGAGAGCCAGCGGTACCTGCTGCTCGGCCACCAGCACGGTGAGCCCCTGCTGTCGTAGTTCGGCTAGCGCGGCGTAGGCCTCCTGCGCTAGCAGCGGCGACAGTCCGGTGGTCGGCTCGTCGAGAATCAACAGTGTCGGTGCCGACATCAGCGCCCGACCGACGGCCAGCATCTGCTGTTCGCCACCGCTCAACGTGCCCGCCTGCTGACGAACCCGTTCCTTGAGCCGGGGAAACGTGGAGTAGACCAGCTCGAGCTGGTTCTGATCGGGTCGTGCCGGGTAGGCGCCGAGGAACAGGTTTTCCTGAACCGACATCTGCGGGAACAGGTGGCGTTCGGCGGGAACGTAGACCATGCCCGAGCGCATCACCTGGTGGCCCTTGCTGTTTGTGATGTCTTTACCGTCGAAGCGGATCATGCCGGATGTCGAAGGCATCAAACTGCAGATCGCCTTGAGCATGGTGCTCTTGCCCGCGCCGTTTGAGCCGATCACCGCTACCGCTTCGCCTGCGGTCATCGACAGGTCGACGTCGTGGATCACATCTTCGCCCAGATAGCCAGCGCTCAACCCACCGACCGTCAACAGGGGAGTGGCCATGATGCTCACGGCGTATCGCAGTTCATCAAACTCACTGTTTCTCGCCGGTCGCTTGGCCGGCCATGTCGGTTCCCAGGTAGGCCACGACGACATCGGGGTTTTGCATGACTTCGGTTGGGGCGCCGTCGGCCAAGGTCTCGCCGAAGTTCAATACCACCACTCGCTCGGCCAAGCTCATGACCGCCTTCATAACATGCTCGACCCAGATCACCGTGAGCCCGCGCTCGTCGCGAGCGGTCCTGACCATCGAGATCGATTCCTCAAGCTCGGTGTCGTTGAGTCCGGCCATTACCTCATCGAGAAGCAACAGTTTCGGTTCGCCGACCAGAGCCCGAGCCAACTCTAAGAATCGTTTCTGGTGAAGGTTCAACCCTCCGACCGGATTGTCGGCATGAGCGCCCAAGCCAACAAAGTTGAGGGCATCGTCGGAGAGCTTGCGGGCCTCGGTCTCAGACGGTCGAGCCGTGGAGCCAAACGTGGCACCGACGATCACGTTCTCTCGGACCGACAGCGATTCGAACACCCGAGGGTGCTGCAGAGACATCGAAATGCCCCGCCGCCGAACCAGGTGCGTGCCGAGCCGGGAGATTTCCTCGCCCTGAAAGCGGATGCTGCCCGTGGTTGCGGGCTGAAGACCACTAATGGCCTTCAGCAGCGTGCTTTTGCCTGCACCGTTCGGGCCGACGAGTGCGACTATTTCGCCTTCGTCGACCCGAAGGTCAACACCGTTGACGGCCGGTAGGCCGCCGAAATGTTTCTCTACTCCGCTCAGCTCAAGTAGAGGCACGGTCGGGTTACGAGCCCGGTACGTATGGTTCGAGCTTCTCGGAAAGGATCAGCTTTGCGGGCCACCAGTCGCCAGCCTCATTGAGGCCTTCGGGAGCTGGCCCTGCGCCAACCTCAACTAGAAGCATCTGGGCCTCTGCCAGCTCGCCCCACTCGGTCCAGCTGAGCGGGTATGCCATGCCGGGAGTGTCGAAGCTGTTGTCGTGGACGTACTCGGCGATAGCGACCGGGTCATCACCAACGGCGCCAACTGCTTCGGCCACCGCGGTTACAACGCCGTATGAGGAGACCGCATCGTCTTCCATAAAGCCAAGACCGGAGTCGGCAACGTAGCGGGCCGCTAGTTCGGCATAGGAATCACCGAAGTAGTCGGCGCAGCTGTGGTCGGCGTAGCGGCCGATGGCGGTGTCGCCTGCCGCTTCCAAGACCGCGGTCATCGATGAGCCGGGTCCGGCCACGTTGATGTCGAAGCCGAGGTCGGCCGACTGGGCCAGAATTGGGCCGCTGCCCGGCGGGTGACCGGTGGCCAGTATCAGTTCGGGACCGAAACTATCGAGGCTGCGAAGGTAGGTGGTGAAATCCTGCTCCGGAACCGGGGCGACCTCTGACTGAAGTTCGATGCCGCTCGCTGCGAACACCGGCTCGGAGGCTGCCAGGAATGACTGGCCCCAGGCGTAGTCAGCGATGAGCTGGCCAACCTTGGTGAAGCCCTGCTCGGAGGCGTAGTCGGCCCATGGACGGGCCAGCATCGGTCCGGCCGGGAGGCAGGTACGGAAGGTGTAGCGGCTGTCAGCAGTCAGTAGGCCATCGGATCCGGCCTTGCTGAGGAACAGCGGAATCTGAGAATCCTCGGCGATCGAACTGGTCGCTCCGCCAACACCGCTGGAAATGGTGCCTGCGATGGCGACCACACCATCTTCGATCAGCCGCTCCATCTGCACCACGGCCTCTTCGGGGTCCGACTGGTCGTCGGCCACGATCAATTCGAGCATGCGACCATCGACGCCGCCGTCGGCGTTGATGTCGTCCACCGCCAGCTGCATGCCGGCTTCAACATGCAGACCCCATGAGGTGAACGGCCCGGTCAGCGAGGTCAGCGCGCCGATCTTGATCGGGTCACCGCTTGCTTCGGTGGCCCCGTCGCCATCACCGTCACCGGTGCTTTCTTCGGCATCGCTGCCGCAGGCGCCAGCCAGTAGTGCCAAGGCGGCAAGGATTGCCAGCCATCTGAATCGTGCGTTCATAGTCTCTCCCCTTAGAACGACCGGCCGCCTCGAATGGGTGCCGGGATTCGCTGGCTGGAGTATAGCCACCCCGTTCAACAAGGAACCAGGGTCTGTTGGACTGCCGCGAACCCGCTGCAAAATCCGCCGGTGAACTCCGCCGTGAACTCAAGGTCTGATCGTTCGATTCCGACACTTCCGAGGTGACCGCGTTCCCGCCACCGCCACCAGCAGGGCCGTCACCAAGCTTTCCACCACCGGCACCACCAGCATCATCCCGGTTGCCATCGGCTTACGAACCCCCGGTCTTGCCGCCACCGTTTCCGGGGTCGTTCGCACCGCAGCCGTTTCCCACCGCACCGCCGCCACCGCTCCCGCCGCCGGCATCCCCAGCAAGTCCGGTGATACCGCTCACCGTGACCTATCCGCCGCCAGCGCCGCTTGTTGGCGCCGCCGCACCGGAGACGAGGTACAGACGACTGGCTCGGGCCGCAGGTTTCACCCTCCTAACCGTGACTTCGGTCTGTGTTTGGTTGGCCTTCGCCGCCCTGACCATCTTTGGCTACGTCATCGATTCGATGGCCCTCATGGGCAGCAACGATTCAACAGGCCTGTTCACCTCGCCGATACACGACCTGAACTTGGTCCTCGGCTGGGTGGTGCCGCTGACGATGATGGTCGTCGGGCTCGGCTTCTCGCCCGAGCGTTACGCCGACAGGGCACTGGTGGCCACCGGCGGACTGCTGATGACCCAAGTAGCGGTGCTCACGATCTCTTCGATCCTCTTCTAGCCGTCGCGCCTCCTCGTAGGCGCGACGATCCCATGACGGCCTAACAACGCTGTCGCGACGGGGTCCGATTCATGCTGGTTCTTCGCACTTCGCCAAGCACCTCGCATGTCCAGGAGGACCACCCGATGCCCGTACAGACTTCCTATCCCGGCGTCTACATCGAGGAACGCCCCTCCGGTGTACGCACCATCGCCGGTGTTTCAACCTCGGTGACCGCCTTCGTTGGCGCCTGCGGCTTCGGTCCGGTCAACACACCGACCAGGGTCACCAGCGCCGCCGGCTACCAGCGGGCCTTTGGACCTGCGGTTTCCCAGGACGAGCCAATGGGCCACATGGTCGGCCACTACTTCACAAACGGTGGCTCCGAGGCCTACATCGTCAGAGTCGTCGGCGCTGGCGCCGATGCGGCGACCGCAACCCTCCAGGACACCGCTGGTACCCCGGCCGACACGCTGATCCTGGATGCAGGCAGCCCCGGCGAGTGGGCCAACCCGGTCGGTAGCGCCGGGTTGAGCGTCACGGTCGACTATGCGACCACCAACTCCGCAGACACCTTTAACCTGACTCTGCAGTTACGGGCTATCAACCCGGCAACCGGCAACGTTGAACTCACGGCGGAAGAGCGCTTCGAGAACCTCTCGATGTCGCCGGCCAGCCCCCGCTACGCAGCCACCATTCTGGAAGACTCGTCACTCGCCGCGATCGCCGCAACCAACCCAACCCCAGCCAGTACTGCTCAGGGCACCTCAACCGGTTCTGGATTGGCAGTTTCCAATACCATCACCGAAGCAAACAACACGCTTCGGGTCGCCATCGACTACGGCCCACCGGTCGATCTGACGATCGCCTCTGGCACTTACGGCACCCGCGCTGCGCTCGAATCGGCCATCGCAGCGGCCATTCTCGCCGCCGGTCTCGACACCTCTCTGGAGGTAGCCATCGCTTCCCAAGAGCTGGTCCTGACTTCGGCCGCGACGTCGCCAGACTCGTCGGTCGTTGTACTACCCGCACCGAACGATGCCTCGGCTACCTGTGCCCTTGGTCTGGCAAACGGGGGCAGCGAAGTCTCCGGCTCGGCAGCCATCCGACCGGCCGCGGTCACCACCCCATTCACCGGCGGAGTGCCAGGCGCGACCGTGACCGCAGCCGATGTGGTGCCAACCGCTGGCACCGGTGGCATCTACAGCCTCGGCGAGTTGCCGTTCCCCCGGTTCAACATGTTGGCCCTCCCCGGGGTCACCTCGGAGAGCCCCCAGGAGATCGGCGCCGCGCTGGCCTACTGCCGAGGGGAGCGGGCGTTCCTACTGGTCGACACCCCGGTCGAAGCGTCGCCCGGCTCGTGGATTACCAACCCGCCTGCGCTCGGCAGCATCCCCGCTCAGGGCGAACACGGTGCCATCTATTATCCCCGGCTCCAGGTCTTCGAGACCCGCCCCGGTGGTCGCCGCGACGAACTGAACCTGCCCCCGTCCGGAGCTATCGCCGGGGTCTTCGCCTCAACCGATCGCAACCGTGGTATCTGGAAGGCCCCCGCCGGACGTGAAGCGGGCATCGTCGGCATTTCGGGTCTGACCACGCCGACAAACGACGACATCTCCGGTCAGCTCAACCCCCGAGGGGTCAACGTGCTGCGCAGCTTCCCCGGCGCAGGCACCGTGGTTTGGGGCGGCCGCACACTGCGAGGCGACGACACCGCGGCGTCGGAGTTCAAGTACGTGCCGATCCGTCGCCTCACCGACTTCATCGCCAGCTCGCTGTACCTCGGCACCACCTTCGCCGTCTTCGAACCGAACGACCCAACCCTGTGGGGCCAACTCCGACTGGCCGTCGGCACGTTCATGAAACGGCTCTTCGATCAGGGCGCATTCCAGCAGAGCGCTTCGGGCTCGGAGTCCGACAGCTTCTTCGTTGTGTGCGACGAAACGGTAAACCCGCAGGCCGACATCGACCTCGGTCGGGTGAACGTCGTCGTCGGCTTCGCACCGCTGAAACCGGCGGAGTTCGTGATCATCACCATCACCCAGATCTCAGCCCTGGAGGACTGACACATGGCTCAATTCGTTGTGAACACCAATCGTTTCGACCCCTACAAGTCGTACATGTTCCGAGTTCGTTGGGACGGCCAGTACGTGGCCGGTCTGTCGAAGATGAGCGCGCTGCGTCGAACCACCGAACCGGTCACCCACCGGGTTGGCGGCGACCCATCCCATCAGCGCAAAAGCCCCGGCACCTCGACCTTCGAGGCGGTGACTTTCGAGCGTGGCGTCACCCACGACCCGGCCTTCCAGGACTGGGCCAACCTGGTGCACTCGCTCAACAACCCGATCTCGCTTGCCAACTTTCGTAAGGACGTGATCGTCGACGTGTTCAACGAGGCAAACCAGCTTGCGCTGTCGTATCAGTTGTACCGCTGCTGGGTCAGCGAGTACCAGGCGCTGCCGGAGATGGACGCCAACACAAACGCCATCGCCATCGAAACCATCAAGGTTGAGATCGAGGGTTTCGCTCGAGACACAGACGTAACCGAGCCGACCGAGGCCTGACGTGTCGTTGGTCTCCGAGGCGAAGCTGCTCGACGCGCTCGATGAAGCGCCGAACGAGATCGAACAGGTTATGGCGGTACTCCGCTCGACCGGCCACGATCCGCTCGAGCTATCCCTCGGTACCGGAGACCGACTATTACTGGCGCTCGCCGAGGAGCTAACAAACCAACCGATCGAGTTGACGGTCGACTGCCCGGCCTGCGGCGAAATGAGCATGATCTCAATCTCGGCTTCCGAGGTGGCGGAGCACTCGCCAAGAACCGGTTTACTCGGACCTGGCCAGGGGGTCAGGGAACCGACATATCAAGATTTGCTTGAGCTGCCCGCCGGCGATGAGCAGGCGGTTCGAACTCTGGGGCGGCGCTGCTATATCGGCCCCGCGGTCTCCGACGTCGATCTCGAACCCGATGTTGACTTTGACCCCGATATTGATCTTGTGCCCGATATTGATCTTGACGCGGTGCTGGCAGCGCTCGATGAGGTCGACGGTTCGCTGGCCGGACCGCTCGAGGCCGCATGCTTCGAATGCGGGTCACCGATCCTGGTTGAAGCCGATATGCAGCGACTGGCACTGCGCCGGCTGCGGCTCTACGCCGAGGCGATCGATCGGGATGTGCATCTGCTGGCATCGGTCTACGGGTGGGAGCTGGCAACCATTCAGGCTCTGCCGGTGGCTAGGCGTCGGCGACTGGTGCAGCTAATAGAGGCGGGTCGATCGTGAAGCCGTCAAAGGTCGCCAGTCGACTCGTCGCTCGTTCTCGGCGCGGACCGACCATGTCATCGCGCAGCCTGCGAGCCGATATTGAACCCGGCCCGGTTGAGGCGGTGCTGGCCGAGCCATCGATTCCCCATGGATCAACGCCTGATCGGGTAGCCGAGCGAGAATCGACCACCGCGCTGGCGGTTCCCGATATCCAGCCCGATACGGGATATGACGCTCCGTCCACCACCGCTGCCCCAGCCGCTTCTATTAGTAGTGTCGCCGCGGCCGCGACAGCGGAGCCTAAGGACAACGCTGAACCGTTCAACCTCGACGATGGACCAAAAAAGACCACAGCAGTGCCTGCGCCGGAACACCGGTTCAACTTTGTGGGCGCACAACCGGTACCGACCCCGCTGGAAACCCGAACCGACTCAGATCGCATTGCAACACCCCAGGCTGCCGACGACCTGGCCAGTGGGGCCGCGACAGACAGTGAACCGGTGGCCCAATCCATGTCGGACCGCTTAGAAGCGGCAGCCGAATTGCGAACAGCGCCGCTGGCCGCCGAGCGAGTGGCACCGAACGAAGCGCCAGCAGCAGATATCACTGTAGGCGACACCGCAGCCCCGGAATATGCAGTTGAAGGTCGGCTTGTCGAGGGCGAACTCGGCGGCACCACCGGCGACCCGTACCCAGCCGACCCTGGCTCACCGAGCCCGTCACCGACCTCAAACAACACACCGAGCGGCGCTGCACAACCGACCGGCGGAGCGCAGAGCCCGCCGGTGGTCATCGGCAGCATCGAGATCGTGAACCCGGCCGCGCCAGCCGCTCGACCAGACCCCTTGGCGCCAATGGCTAACCGCCGCCGCCAGGGTCGCCGACAGTCCCGTAGCCGGGCCATGCGAGGCACGGTCTGATGGCTGGTATCCGAGCGGTCGAGGGAGTCGACAACACGCTGGTAAATATCGCCACCGCTGCGGTTGCCTCGCTGACCCCCAGGCCGCTCGTCACCGTTGGTCCTCTGGATCGAGACGACGATGTGCTTCGGCTCAACTGGTTTCTCTACTCGCTGAACCCCAGCACGGCGTTCAGAAACATGGAGCACCCTCGAACCGGTACAACAACCGCACGGGGTAATCCGCCGTTGGCGTTGGAGCTCAACTACGTGCTCACTGCCCACCCCGGTCCACTAACCGCCAGTGGCCAGGAAGCACAGTTCGCTCACCGCGGCCTTGTAGCGGTGATGCAGGCGCTGCACGACGGCCCCATCATCGGTGAGGACTCGCCGTTCTTGGCTCCCGAAGCTGCACCGCTGGTCGAACCGCTACGAATCTCTCACGACCCGATCGACCTCGACGGTGCGTCGAAGCTGTGGACTGCGGCGTCGCAACCGATGCGGGCATCGGTCGGCTATCGGGTCAGTCTAGCCATCGTCGATTCGACCCTCGTTCATGTGCCGGGCCCACCGGTCCGAGAGCGCCGGTTCGCCGTGGTTCCCTCGATGGGCGCCCAGTTCGCCACGCTCAACACCACCAGGGTCAACGCCGGCGCCGAGCTGGTTGCCGAGTTGCGTGGCGCGGTTGGCGAGGTCGCATTCAGCCTGCGCCGGGAACCCAACGATCCAGACGGTCCGAACGAATGGCCGCTCACCGCTACGCCCGCCGGACCATCGGCCTATGAGCTGGACCTGAGCCTTGAGACGCTGGCCGCCGGCGGTAGACAGCTGAGCGTCACCGGCTCGGTCAACGGGCTCCCGGCCGGAGGCGACCGAACGGCGATCACGCTGGTCCCCGCAGTCACCGCGGCGCCAACACCGGGCGCTGCCGGTTCGACCGTTGCGCTTGCCACTACCCACGCCGGTGAGGACGTCGAAGTCTTCTTCGATGGTGTCGCCCTCGATCCCGCCGATGTCACATTCGTATCGGCCACCCAGGTCGACATCGTCGTTCCTTTGACCGCGGCGACCGGCATGCATTCTGTCGCGTTGCGCTCGGCCCAAACCGCAGGCCCGGTCTTCGAAACCGTGGAGGTTACATAATGGGCGACGATCTCCGGCTCAACCTCCACGTCGAACTGCTGCAGCTGCTGCTCGGCAACCGCCTCGATCACCTGTCCCGGGCGTGGCAGAGCGGCGACGGTTCAGCCGGTGGAGTGAAGTCGGTGCTGGCCAACGTCGGCTGCCCGGCCGAAGTACCGCCGGTACTCGCTGAAGAGGTTCGGCTCACGACCGAGAAGATCGAGGCCGTCAAAGACGGCCCGCTGGCACTGTTGGTCGACCGACTGAAGCTGAGTTTTGGTGAGGAGCTGCTGATTGCCGCCACATGGTGGGCCGAGGTCGACGCTCAAATGGGGTCGGTCTTCGGCGTACTCAACGACGACGGGCGCCGCCGCCACCCCAACGGCGGGCTGATGTATCTGGTTTGCCGCGACGTTGGGATCGACGTGCCGATCCAACCCCAGCGACTAATCGAAGCGTCGATCATCAACGGTGAAGGGCCAGGCAACGAACTGAACCTGACCGCCACCGCCCGCCACATTCTCAGCGGAACCTTCACTAGCGACGCTACTAGTGACACTGTAAGCGACCTGGCTAGTGATACCGCTAGCGGCAATGCAAGCTTGAGCGGTGAGCTGGCGCAGCACCTGAAAGATCTGGCCGACCCGCTAACCGACTTGGTGCTCAACGCCGGCCGACCCATTCTGCTGCGAGGGGTAGCGGGATCAGGCAGGCGAGCGCTGGCGGCAACGGTGGCGTCCCGACTTGGGCTGCCGCTGATCGAGTTCGAACGACTGGGTGGAGAACAGCGGCTTATCGGCCGTCTCGGTATCGGCCTGCCGTTACTGACAACCACCGAACATCAGTCTGGGATTGGCGGCGCCGAAATCGAGTCGCAGCAGCGGGAAATCGACTGGGCCAACAGCGACGGACCGTTGCTAATGCTCGGCCAACCGGAGGATGAGCCCACCGGTTCGTTCGTGGTCAACGTGCCGGTGCCACCGAGCGACGAACGACGAACCCTGTGGGCCAAGGTGGTAGCCGAGCTCGGTATCGAAGACAGCGCCGTCGCCGATCGACTGGCCGACCAGTTCCAATTCACCGAGCGAGATATTGCCGACACCGCAACCAGGGCTCGACTGACCGCCGCTATCGCTCAGACAACCGGGGTCTCGCGAGTCGTCAGTTGCAAGAAGAGCGTCGCCGGGAGCAAGCTCACCGGGCGGGATCTTTGGACCGCGGCCCAACGCAAGCCGGACCTCGACCTCCAGCGAATCGCCACCAGGGTCGAACCAGCCTTTAGCTTCGCCGACCTGGTGCTCACCGATGACGCAGCCCAAAAACTCGATGAGCTGGTGGCTCATGTCCGGCATCAGACGATGGTGTTCGATCGCTGGGGGTTCTCCGATCGTATGCCACGAGGTCGAGGCGTAGCGGCACTGTTCTCCGGGCCGCCAGGGACCGGCAAAACCACCGCGGCCGAAGCTATCGCCAACGAACTGTCGACGGAGCTATTCCGTATCGACCTTTCGAGAGTGGTGTCGAAGTACATCGGCGAGACCGAAAAGAACTTGGCTGTGGCCTTCCGCGAAGCCGAACGTAGCGGCGCGATCTTGCTGTTCGATGAGGCCGACTCGCTGTTCGGGAAACGCACCGACGTGCGCGACGCCCACGACCGCTACGCCAATCTTGAAGTCAGCTACCTGCTGCAGAGGGTCGAAACGTTCGCCGGGTTGGTGCTGCTGTCAACCAACAAGGTCGGGAATATCGACGAGGCCTTCCAACGTCGACTGCGGTTCGTCATCCGATTCGAATCGCCAAACGCCAGCGCCCGGCAGAAGCTGTGGCAACGATCGTTTCCTTCCAACACCGACGTGGGCGATCTCGATTGGGCGGCACTGGCAGCACACGACCTGTCTGGTGGGCACATCCAAACCGCAGCCCTCGCGGCCGCCTTCCTGGCCGCCGGTGACGGCGGCTCGATCCAGCACCATCACCTCGACCAGGCAATCGCTCACGAATACGAAAAGCTCAACCGTGCCGCACCGCTTCTGGAGGTGGCCCGATGAGTCGACCCGATGTACCCCGCATACAGATCACCGTCGACCAAGCCGTCGAGCCGAGCCGAGTGGCCGCCGCACTACGAGCCCGGTTCGCCGGTCACTCCTGGGCCACCGGGCCCGAGAGTCGGGTTGCCGACGCGGTGACTAAGGCCGTCGCCGAGACCCAGACCGCTCGTGCCAATCAGCTGGACTCGAACCCGGATCGCGGAACGAACAGAAGGACACTCTGATGGCACTGATTCCCGGCATGTTGCTGTCATACGATGATCCGCTGCTCGGCGTTGTGCCGAACGTGATCATCTTTCAGTACAACCCCGACTCCATCACCCGAACCTTTACGCCACCGAGCAGGTCGCAGTCAAGCGGCGGCGACGGCGGTACGCGGTCTCAGGCCCGGCCGGCAAAAGAGACCTACAGCATGACGCTGGAGATGGACGCCACCGACGGCCTCGAACGAGGCGGTCCGCTAACAACCGCCTTCGGGGTTGGACCCCGGCTGGCGGCGCTGGAAATGCTGCTCCAGCCGGTTGGAGCGGGGCCGCTGGCTTCGCTGGTCGGCGGCCTACTCGGCGGAGGTGGGGCGAACATTCCGGCGAGCCGGGTGCCGCTGGTGATCATGTCTTGGGGCCTCACCCGTATCGCTCCCGTGGTCTTCGATTCGTTGACCATCACCGAAACGGGATTCGACGGACTGCTGAACCCCATCCACGCCAAGGCCGAAGTTGGCCTGACCATCCTTCGGCCGAGCGATGTCGAAGGCGAAGACCTGTTCACTCGAGCGGCTGCCACTTACTACCAGGCGGCCCGCGAAGTGCAGTCGGTTCTGTCCATCCCCCAAACCTTTGAGCTGATCTGATGGCCACCGAAAACGAACGCTCACGCTATTACGGCTCCCGCAAGGTGACCTTCATCGACGCTGCAGGACGGGAGGTCACCTTCCTCGCTCCCCGGGTCGCACCGGAGGCGGACGTGAACGGAAGCTACGAGATTCGCCAGGGCGATCGACTCGACCTACTGGCCCACGCAGCCTTCCGAGACTCGACCCAGTGGTGGCGCCTGGCCGACGCCAACCCGTGGCACGACGCCACCCGGCTAGAGATTCCGGGCACAAACGTGGAGCTCCCCGATGGCTGACACGAACGTCGTTATCGAAGTAAACGGAGAGGACCTGACTCAGACTCTGCTGGAATCGGGGGCCGAGGTTGATGTCGAAGAGGCAATCGACGAGCCAGACGCCGCCAGCGTGACCATCGGGCTGGAAGCCACCGACGACGGCCAGTGGGTGAGTGTGCTTGACGAGCTTGCGGCGCCGGATGCCGAGCTCGTCGTTCGAGTGGTCGGAACCGACGCATACACCTTCTCCGGCCTAGTGGTTGGAGCGTCATGGACCATCGACGCCGAAGGGGCCTCGCAGATGGTGATCAGGGCCATGGACCGATCGGTTGAAATGGACCGGGTCGAACATGTTGTGCCCTGGCCCGGCACCGCCGACAGCGCCATCGCCTCAACCATTTTCGCCAACTACGGATTCGGCGCCGAGGTGGAGACAACACCGTCGGGCCCGAGTCCCGACGCCTTCACCCCGATGCAGCGCGGAACAGACTGGGCCTTCCTGAAGTCGTTGGCCGCCAAGTGGGGGTACTCGGTTTACCTGGAGACCGACGGTGACCAGACGGTCGGCCACTTCCACCCTGTCGATCCGCTGGCTCCGGCTGGCACGGTGATGCCGCTTGGTTTCGGCATGGCCGCGGTCTCAACCCAGGTCGAAGTTGACTTCGAAACCGGCGGTGCGGTGCGGGTAGCCAGGATCCCGCCGCTGGGCTCCGGTCCGGTCGAAGCCGAAGCCGACGGCAGCGATCGACTGCAGGGAGATGAGTCGATTGCCGCCGCCGCCTCAACCCTGCTTGGCCCCGACGATGTCGACGGCGAAATCGACCCGTTCGAATCGGCCAGCGGACGAGCTCGTCAAGATGCCTTCGGGGTTCGCTTGACCGCCACAATCGAACCGATCAAGCGCGGACCGCTGATCAGGGCGAGGCGGACAATAGAGATCGAAGGCCTCGGCACACGACTATCTGGCCTCTACCTGGCCGAACGAGTGCGGCATCGGTTGTCCGAGAATGATCACCTTGAAGAGGTCGTGCTCGTGCGCAACGCCCTCGGCACCGGCGGCGGACTACTGGGGAGGGTCATATGATCGCCCGAGTCTATGGCCGCTATCTTGGCACGGTGATCGACAACGTCGATCCGAAGAACCTGTGCCGGGTCAGGGTCACTGTCCCCGAGGTGCTGGCCGGGCAGGAGTCCGGCTGGTGCCGACCGGTCACCCCGTACGCTGGCGACGGAGTCGGCTTCGCCGCGGTGCCACCGATCGGCAGCCTTGTGCTCATCGAGTGGCCAGGGGGCGACGTGTCGCGCGAGCCGCTGTGGACCGGCGCTACATGGTCCGACGGCGCCGGTGTCGAAGGTGCCGGGCCCGATGCCGTTGTGTTGGTCACACCGGGAGGTCACCGGGTCGAACTTCGAGATGAGTCGGGAAGCGAAAAGGTCGAGATCATCGCCTCAAACGGCTCGTCGGTGGTCATGGATTCAAACGGCATGACGTTGACCTTCGGCTCCCAGAAGATCGCCATGACCAACCAGTCGATCAGCATAAACGACGGTGCATTGGAGGTCCGATGAGCCAGTTCGTTTTAAGCACCCGAGCATCGATCATGTGCCCCCACGGTGGCACGGTTTCGATGACCCCGACCGCGGTTCGAGTCACCGTCGACGGCGATCCACCGCTGCGACTTGGCGACGTCGGAACGATTGCCGGTTGCCCATTTACCGTCGGCACAACCCCATCGCCCTGCGTCCGAACCGAGTGGATGATGCCCGCGAACCGGGTGAGCGTCGAAGGCGCTCAGGTGTTGATTCATACCTCGGTTTGCCTCTGTATCAGCGGCGCCAGCGTGCCGCAGGGCACCGCCATCATCAGCGGGTTCCAGACGAAAGTGACCGCACAGTGAATGACCGCATGAGCCACGCAGCGCACCCATACAGGTTGAGCTCGACCCGCCAACTATCGGTGGCCGACACCAACCGCCACATCGCCGACCTCGTCCGGCTTGTACTGCTCACCGGGCCGGGGGAGCGGTTGCATCACCCCGAGTTCGGAGCTGGGCTTGGCGCGGTTGTGCTCTTCGAGCCGATCGACGACGCCCTGCTGGCCATGATCAAAGTACGAGCGCTGGGGTCGCTCGAACGAGAGCTCGGCGACCGCATCGTGGTGATCGAGGTGGCGGTGCGGCGTCAGGAATCGGCCATCGAGGCCGAGGTGCGGTACCGACTCCGACCGGCAGGCGTTGAACAGACCACGCTAGTTACGGCGGTGTCGACATGAGCGATCTACCTCCCACCTGCGCCGCCGTCGAGCGGCCACAACTGCTGTTCGATCCGGCGACCACAGTGCATGGCCTGCGAGCCGCTCGCGCCACGGTGATCGGCCCGCAGCGCTTCGTCGACGTGTCGTTCTATCAGGCACCACCATCAGGTGTCGACGACCCGGATCTGTGGACGCTGGTCCCTGCCCCCGGCGTGGCCGACGTCGGTATCGGAGCGGCGACGATCGTCGGCGACCAGGTCCGGCTACGAATCGAAGGTCTGCCAGACCCCACCCGCTATCGACTTGAAATCACTCCGCCAGCCGGAGTCGATTTCGATCCGCTCAGAACCAGGATCCCGGTCCGGCTCCGGCCGGAGTGTCCCGACCTCGGAAACTGCTTCGAGACACCAAACCAGCCACCCCCGGTCAGCCAATCTCCAGTGCGGGACTACACCGCCCGCGACTGGCTGGGACTGCGTCAAGAGTTGCTCGAGTTCCACCTCCGCAACCAGCCCGACGCCGACACCTCACTGGCCGATCCGACCATCGCTTCGCTCGAACTGTTCGCCCACATCGGTGACGTGCTGCACTACCGACTCGACCGGGTCGCCACCGAGGGGTATCTGTCGACGGCTCGCCAGCGAGCGTCGGTCCGACGCCACGCCCGACTGCTCGACTACCAACTTGGCGATGCAGTGGCAGCCAGAACCACCATCCACCTTTCGGTGCCCCCCGGTGCTGGTAGCGCTTCGGTGACGGCGGGCGACATCGTGCGGCCCAGCGAGGAGCAAGCGCTGGCCTTCACCCTCGAACAGGATCGAACAATCCACGACTCACTCGGTGAAATCGCCCTCTACGACTGGGGCGAGGATGGCTGCTGCCTTAACGAAACAGCCACCAGCGCGGTCTTGGTAAGGCCCCGTCCGGCCGACCCGCTCGGCGCAGACTGGTTGCGGGTCGGCGACAAGATTGTGTTCGAAGTGATCGACCCCGGCGACCCGATTCACCACGACGCCTGGCGGACCCGAGACGCCGCAACACCGTGGCCTGCCATCGAATCGCCCAGCGGCCCTCTCGATGGGTTCAGAGAACCACTGCCCAGCCGCCGGGCGCAGGTTGTGGAACTCACCTCGGTCGAGTCGATCGTCGATCCGTTGGCGCCAGACTTGAGCCTGGCCTTGGTCCGGTGGGCTAATGCCGATGCCCTTGAGCGCTCATACCCGGTTTCGATCGACACTCGCCCCGGGGCCCCGGAGGTCACGGTGGCACGAGCCAACCTGGTCGATGCCCATCACGGCCTGCTGGTCGACGGGCCAGGTGAACAGGTGCTGGAAGAACTGGAACCGGACTGGGCGCCGAACCTGCCCATCGAAGAACGACAGAACAACACCAGGCTCGGCTGGCTACTGACCGGTGCTCCCCAGGGTCTTGCCCGTCAGAGGGACGGCACGCCATACCGGCTACAGGTTTCGGTCGACCTCCCATCGAGCGGACCGGTCGCCGCCGAGTACGTGGGAACCCACCTTGGGGTGCCACCGGGACTGCTCTCGGTCACCGTCGAAGAGGAGTCGTGGCGGCCACCGCTCCTGCGGTTCACCACCGGTTCGTTGGGAACCGAGCCGCCGACCGACGCCGTAATCGAAGCGGTCTACGAAGCTGGCGGCGGCGCCAGAGCTAACCTTCCGGCAAACACCCTTACCGCACTTGAGCGCAACGCTTCACTGCCCGGTCAACCGCCAAGCTGGACATCGGTCGCCGGCGTCTCGGCTCGAAACCCCGTCCCGGCCTGGGGTGGCGCCGACCCCGAACCGCTGGCTCGAGCTCGCCGCGGCGCTCCGCAGGCCTTCGCTGCTTTTCCTCAGCGGGCCGTTCTCCCCGTCGACCACGCCGAGGCCGCCAGGCAGCTAGACGGCATCGACCGGGCCACCGCATCACGCGACTGGACTGGCGCCTGGCCTCTCATCCGAACCGTGGTCGACTCGACCGGCACCGATGTCGACGCCGACCTGGCAACCGCCGTGGCCCACCTCGATGGGCTGCGAATGTTAGGCCAAGAAGTGACCGTGGTTTCTGGAACCGGAGTGGCATTGGCTATCGGGCTCGACGTCTGTGTGGCGCCGGGGATCGACACCGAAGCGGTTCGACAGCAGATCCTGGCCAAGCTGCGACCAGGAAGCGTCGAGTCGCCAGGTTTCTTCCATCCGCTCAACCTCAAGCTCGGCGGCACCATCCACACCTCAAGCGTGATCGCCGTCGTGGCCGGGATTCATGGCGTCGATGCGGTGCAGTTGACCATGGCCAGACGACTGGCCGAACCGGTCGAAACCATCCATGAGGTACTCACCTTCGAGCGCAGCGAGATCCCGGTTCTGGATGACGACGTTGCCCGACCAGACCGCGGTCGGCTCGAACTGATGATGCGAGGCGGACGATGATCTGCGAACCGATCCACCCCTGCGGTGGCGATGATCGTGAACCGTTGACCCAGCCGACTCCTCCGCCCGGCCTGGCTCGGCTGCAGCGCCGGATCGGCCACTACGACGGATTGCTTGATGACCTGATCCGCCGCTCCGAACAACGAACGCTCTCCGGGGAGTCGATTGGTCGCCGATGGGACATCGAGGGCGACCCCCAGGCCATGAACCTGATGAAACTCTGGGCCTACGTTGCCGAGGGAGTAGCGGCCTACTCCGAGCTAACCGCAGGCGAGGCCTACCTATCGACCGCCCAGGACTGGCTCGACCTGGCCCGCCTAGCCGACCAAATCGGCTACCGGCCGAGCCAACGAGTGGCTGCCGAAGGCTGGGTCCGGTTCGAGACCGACCGCCTGGCCAGTCCCCTTGTGCCAGCGGGCACCCGAGTCCAAGCTCCGGGCACCCCCGAGCGTGATCCCCAAACCTACGAGGTCATCGAAGACACCAACCTGCAGGCCGACTGGGCTGGCCTCACTGCGACCTGGGTTCCCGAGGCCACAAAGCCTGTCGGACGCACCGTACGATTTCTTGGCGACCCTGGGTTTCGGGCCGGCGATGATGTGCTGCTGATCGATGAAGAGCAGCCCAGTCCGTCGTCGACCAACTGGATCCTCTATCTACTCTGGCTGTTTGGACTGAGCGAACTGCCGACCCCAGCTTCGGTAACCCCCAAGGCAGTGCTCAGCGTGGTTGGCCACGAACACGAACTCGGAACCACGCTGGTCGATTTCGATCGGGACATCACCGATCTGCTCGGCGACAACACCTCCTATGCCGCCTACCGCATCGTCAACAAGGCCACCAGCGCTCGACGACTGTCATCGGTTCTTGAGGTATCAGCAGGCACTGCCACCTCGGTCGCACTGCCGGCCTATGCCCAAGACGCCATCTCGGACGAATCGATCGTGCTCGATCGAGAGATCAGCGAACTATCGACTGACAGCCTCGTGGCGCTGGTCCGCTGGGACTCGGTCGAGAACCAGGGCGATATCAAGAACGTCAAGAACCACCTGCCGATCGAGTGGGAGGTCGCTCCCGGTACGCCAGTGCTGGTCTCCAAACTGACGTTCGACGCGACGGAGGAGATCGGGGTTCTGGAGGCCGGCGTTGGCCCGATCGATGCCTATGTGCTCGACCGACGGGTGGCGGTGACGCACTACCGCTTTCCCGATGAGACGCCGAGCGAAGCACCGGGGGCCGGTTTGCGGATCCGGGTATGGCCAGCGCCGAGCTCACCAAACCCGACCTCGGGTCGCTTGGCGATACAGACCGATCAGGACGGCGTTCCGACCTGGGAGCTGCTCGAGGTCGGCGGTGGCGAGGTCGAAACCCAGCCCGGCACCGACGTAACGGTTGGTCTGATTCTTGATGTCCAGAGCCACGGCCCCGAAGGCCTCATCGACCTGTCGCCCGCCAGTGGCAATGTCGTAAAGGTGCGGCACGGCATCACTACCAGTTCGGCGCTGGGGTCGGGTGATGGCGTCAGCCCATTCCGCACCGAGTTACTACCGGACGATCCGATCGCCTCGGTGCTGGGCCCTGATGGCGCGGCGACAAATAGCCTTTCGCTGCGGGTCGACGGCCGAGCGTGGACCGAACGGGAGACCCTGTTCGGTGCTGGCCCGGTCGACGGCTACGAAACCCGGGTCGGACCAGACGGTGAGGTCGAGGTGCGATTCGGCGACGGCGAAGATGGGGCCATTCCCAACGGCGCCGGCGGTTCGGTTGAAGGCACCTATCGGGTCGGCGGCGGCACCGCAGGTGAGGTCGCAACCGAACAGATCGACACCTTGCTCGGCTCGATCCGAGGGGTGCGAGCGGTGCTGGGGGCGGGCCCAACGTCCAACGGCGCCGATCAGCCAACCGAACGAGACCTTCGCAGCCAAGCCCCGACTCGGGCCCGTGCCATGGATCGTATTGTGGCCCTCGGCGACGTTGCCGATCTTGCACTGGCCTTTCCCGGTGTCAGTCATGCGGCGGCCTGGCTCGGTGAAAGTCCCCCCGGGTTCAACTGTGGTCCGGGGCCGACCGTGGCCATTCTCCGCACCGGCACCGACGGCATCAGAGCAGCACTGCCCGCCGAACTCGACGCCCTTACTACCTATCTGGACGCTCGACGCGACGTGACCATCCCGCTGTGCGTCTCTTCGGCCGAGGTGGTTCCGGTCACCGTCAGTCTCACCGTTGCCGGTGACCCACTGTTCGACGGGGCGACGATCGAAGCAGGGCTTAGCGAGGCGCTGACCGATATCGACGGGATCCTCGCCGGTGCAAACCGCGACCTGGGCCAACCCCTCGACCGATCGGACCTGGTCGAAATTGTGCACCGGGTAGAAGGCGTTGTGGGCATCGAATCGCTCAGCTTGACCGCCGGTGTCATCGACTCAGCAACCTCGACAATCGGACGACTTCCCGCCGAGCGTTACCAACTCCTGGTGGTCCAGCCACCCTCGATTCAGGTGGTGTTCTCATGACCACACCCGTCGCCGAATGGCTTCCGACCGCAATGCGAGAAGGGCCCGCTGGCTCCACCGACCCGGAGCGCCTGCTCGACCTCTTGCTCGGCGCGGTCGATGAACAGGCCGCGCTTTTGGCCCGAGACGTCGACCAGGTTTACGACGACTACTTCATCGAGTCGTGTCGCGATTGGGCGGTCCCCTACATCGGTTCGCTGCTCGGGCTGCCGAGCGATGCCACCCGGTTGGAAGTGGCAAACACGATCGCTCTCCGTCGGAGAAAGGGCACACCAGCCGCGTTGGAAGACTTCGCCGAGGTCATCACCGCCTGGACCGCCAGGGTCATCGACGGCTGGCAGGTCACCGCATGCGCCCACAAGCTCGATCACCCGGCCGGTCCACGCAGCACGGTTTTCTCGTTCAAAGACAACAGCGCGGCCAGGCTCGACGGTCCGTTCGATCGCAGCCAGCGAGTGGCATCACCCCGGTCGGGGATCGTGCCCGATGGCGTGCAGATATTCGTCTGGCCGTGGACGGTTCACACCTATCGGGGAACCGAAGTGGCGCCCACCGCGCTCGCCGACCGGTTCACCCTTCACCCCAGCGGTGTCGAGAGCCCGATGTACCTGCGTCCCCGGCCACTGACCATCAGCAGAACCCCCAGCGGCGACCCGTCGAATCAGGTGGGTAATCAGAGCCAGACGAATCAAGGTCGGACCAACGACGAGGCCGACGCGCCGGTTCGAGTTACCTACCGCACGCTCGAAGCCCTGGCCGCCGACGGAGACATCACCGTCGGCACCAACTGGCAAATAGCCGACACCCACCCGCTAGCCGAGACCGACCCACTGGCCACGCCGCCGCTGCTACGACTCAGCGCCATCGACGTTGCGTCCGGTGAGCGACTCGACGTGCCGTGGTCGCAGCTTCGATTCGGCAGTCTGCCCACCGGCGACCCGGCTCCGGCACCTCCGGCCGCCGCCGAAGTAGTTGTCGACATCCACCGGGGGACCATCGAAGTCGGATCGGCCTGGTCCGGTCCGGTGTTGGCAACCTGGCATCGAGCGGTCAGCGGCGAAATCGGTGCTTTGCCTGCGACGGTGTCGACCGATCAGACCGCCAGAGTCGTTATCACCGTCAATCCCGATGCGATCTTCGGCCCGGCCGTGGTCGAGACTCTGGACGAAGCGGTGACCCAGGCCGAAGCGTTAAGCGCCGGACTAGACCCGGCGCTATCCCAGCCCGGTCGACCCGATGTCGAGATCCGGCTACTGACCAGCGCCAGGCTGGCGGCCCCCAACCCCGCAAGCCTGGCTATTACTCCGACGCTTCCGCGGTGGCGGATCGTAGCTCCCGAGCTGATGACCCCGACCGTGGTCGGCGACCTGGCCATCGACCTCGACGCAGCCTGCGTAACGCTCGAAGGATTTCAACTAACCGGGTCACTCGTCATCGGGCCAAACGTCGCAGGTCTCGGCATGCAGAACGTGACCATGGACCCCACCGACGGTGCAACTGTTGCCATCGACCCCGCGGCTTGGGGGCTGGACTTCGCCGCCGACCGTTGCATCCTGGCCCCGATCCGGGCCGACCTGACCGCCAGACCGCTTCGACTGTCGCACTCCATCGTCGATGGGGTCGGCGCCGAACTGATCGCCTGTGGTGAGGCGCCGCCACTGCCGCCGGTCACTCCGGCGGTGGCCCCCACCGGTCCGTTCCCACCGATGGTGTCGGCCACTGGGGTTACCTTCCACGGCCCGGTCGAACTCGACTCGGCCGATGCCACCGACTGCCTGTTCGTCCACGGGTTGAGCGTTGTGCAAACCCAACTGGGTTGCCTGCGCTTCTGCTATATCGGCCAGAGCGGCCCCGCCGGTCTGCCGGTAACCCACCAGTGCCTCAGCGAACCGACCCCGTGGTTCGAATCGATCCAGTTCGAGAGCGCCCTGTATCTGACTCTGCCACTGCGCTCTGGCAGCCCAGGGTTGACCGCCAGTAGTACCGGTGGTGCCCTTGGCGCCTATGGGCACGTTGGCGCAGGACTACGCATGAACCGACTGAACCGCCGCATCGGCGAGTTCGTACCTATGGGCCTAAAGCCCCGCCTAATCGTTGCTAAAGGAGAGATCGCATGACCGGTGACTACACAAAAGTGCCGCTGCGACAGCATGAGCGCTGGGAGAGCGCTCCGGCCCAGGAAGGTCGGGCACTTCTCGACCATGAGCTGAACCTCGATGCCGCGGCGTCGATCCGGCGCGACCGTATGCTCAGTCGCGACGCCATCGGCCCAGCCGGTGTTGTCGAGGGCAGCGCGGCCTTTGCCGTTTCGGTCGTCCCTGGCCCGACTCTCGCCCTTTCTGTCGACGCCGGGCGAATGTGGGTCGACGGGTTGGCCGCGCTGGCTCCTGAGCCGTTCACCTATTCATCGCAGGACCAGATTGCCGACCTGCCGGCGACCGGTAGAGCGCTGCTGTTCCTCGATGTGTGGGAGGAACACATTCAGCCGGCCGAGGACCCCACGATCGTCGACCCGGCCCTGGCCCCGGTCGACACCGCAGCGCGAACCAGGGTCGGTTATCGAGTTCGAGCGGTGCCGACCAACGCAACCACCTGCGAGGGAGCGTGGAACGGGTTCAACCCGGCGCCGCTATCTACCGGCCGATTGACTGCGCTTCGGGTCGGCCCGGCCCAACCCTCCGACCCCTGTGATCCTCCAGGCGATGCCCAGGGTCTTATGCCAGATGGTCTGCTCCGTATCGAAGTGCTCGACCAGGGCAGCGCGGCCGGGGCCCGGTTCGCCTGGTCGTATGAGAACGGTTCGGCGTCGGTGCCGATTGCCGAGATCAGCGGCAACACCGTCACCCTGCAACCATCGTCGTCGATCCAGTTCGGCATGGACCAGGTTGAGATCAGCTGGTTGGCCAGGCGAGCCGATCGCCAAAACGCTGGTGGGCTGTACACCATCACCGACATCGCATCTCTGGCCACCGGAGATGTGCTGACGCTCGACCGGCCGGTGACCGCACCACCCGACGCCGAAGGTCTCGTCGTTCGTCGCTGGGACGGTCAGGTGATCGGAGCTGTTGGACCTCAGAATGCAGCCAGGGGTGGCAACGATCTCGGCGTTCGTTTCCAGGTAGGCCCCGGGACCTACCGACCTGGCGACTGGTGGGGCGTGCGAGCCAGACAGGCCGACGGCATCGAACCGCTGACCGCAGCGCTTCCCGACGGGAGCAGTCACAGTTTTGCACCGCTGGCCCTGGTCGACATCGATGCTGGCACGGTGCTGTCCGACTGCCGCCCAACATTCCGACCACTAACCGACATCGAGACCGGCTCGCCATGCACAGTGGTGGTCAGGCCGGGAGACAACCTCCAGGCTGCGGTCGATTCGCTGCCCGATGCCGGCGGCGAAGTTTGCCTGTCGGCCGGCTTGTTCCCGATCTCTGCGCCGGTGCTCGTTGCCAACCGCAACCGAGTCCGCATCGTCGGTGTCGGGCCGGCAACCATCGTGGCCACCGCAACAAACGAGACGGTCTTCCGCTTTGTCGATAGCGATGAGGTCGAACTGCTCGACATGTCGCTGCGGGCGGCCGCTGCAGGCGTCGCCCCCGGCAATCCCGCATTGAATGGGGCGGTGAACTTCGAGGGGTGCCGTGGGGTCGAGGCCCGTTCACTGCATATCTCGGTTCCTGACGGGGCGCTGCGAACCCAAACCGCGATCACCGTGCGACCGACCGGCAACCGTCGTCCGGACAGGGTCTCGATCTCCGGGAATCGACTGGTCGTTGGCGCCTGGCAGACCGGTGTTCTGGTGACCGACGGCCGTGACGTCACGCTCGACGACAATCATGTTTCGTTGGGCGAGGCCCCTGAGGTATTTGAGGTTGCCTCCGGTCAAAGCGTGTTCGCCGATGAACTCACCCACATCTTCACCGCATCGATCGGTCGACAGGGCCGGGTAAGAGCAGTGGTGTTACCAACCGGCGAAACGGTGGCGCTATTGGCCCAGTCGCCGGTGGGACCGCTGGTCGACGAGTGGGTTCGCATTGGCGCTCCCCGCACCGGCACCCCCAGGGAAGGGTTTCGCTCCTTCCTCCAGACAATCGCCCGAAAGGCAGGCGAAGAGCTTAGCCCCGACGGCCGTAGCACCTACGCCCGCCTGGCCCGTGACCTACGATCGGTCGGCCAGGGAATCGCACTTGGCGGACGACGAATCGAGACGGTGCGGGTCAGCAACAACATCATCAGGGACGCGGTGCAGGGCATCCATATCGGAGCATCGCGAGGCGCGACGAACGGTGTCATCACCGAAGCTCTGATCGTCGGCAACACCATGCATCTACGGGTGCCGACCACCTACGCCCGCGAGCGTCACGCCATCTTTGTCGGCAACGTTCGATCGCTCGAGATCGCCCAGACCCGTTCAACCCTGGCCCGAACACTGGGCGCCGCCGGGTTACCGAGAACCCCGGTTGATGGCATCCGTCTGATCGGTTCGTTTGGCCCGTCGATCGTGGTCCGGGGCGCCAGCTTCTCTGCTCACGATGTCGGCGTTCGAGCTCGACCGTTCGGAGCGACGCCGACCCAGCGGGTCTGGTCGCTCCGAGATGTGATCGCTAGTGGATTGACCGGAGCGATCGGGGCCGAAGCCCCAACCAGCTTCAACCGGGATCAGGTGGCACCATGACCAGCGGCGGCGGCAATAAGGTCGGCCAGATATCAAAGACGACCGACTCGGAGACCTTGGCCACAAGACTGACCCCGGACAGCCAAGCCAACCTTCGGGTATCCGAACCCTCCGATCCGTTTGAACGCGAAGCCGACCGGATGGCCGAGCGGGTTAGGCGAATCGCAGCACCGGATGGTCCGTTTGATGGGGCTGCCGACAGTACGAGCGGCGCGAGCGGCGGGCCTCTCGACCCTGTCACACGGATATGGGCCGACCACGCCTTCGGCGCGGATTTCTCCGACGTGAGAGTTCACACCGATGCATCGGCGGCCAGGTCAGCACAGCACCTGGTGGCCGACGCCTACACCCTCGGAAGCGACATCGTGTTCGGCGAGTCCGAGTACCGGCCTCATACCGCAGAAGGTCGTCATCTGCTGGCTCACGAGCTAGCTCATGTTGTGCAGCAGAAAGGGTCAGGAGACGGCCGTATTTACCGAAGAACGCAACCCGGTCAACCCGTGTCCCCAACGTCGCTGATTGAACCCGTTGCCGATGCATTGAGCGGGATGACAGCGGTGCAGTTCAGAGACTGGTGGGGCTCCGTGGCCCTACACCTGATGATGCCTGCGACCCCTGTTCAGGAGACCGTGCTGACACTTGCGTTTCCAGGGCTCTTTGACCCCGAACTGATCACCCGGCTGGGCAACGTACAGGCGCCGGAGCGATCCATCCTTATCGACGGGGCTCGCGCCGCAATGAAACACAGGGTCCGCCGGCTCCTTGCCGATCGTCTGACCCTGGCGTTGAATGCGTTTGCAGGGCTGCAGTACAAGAACTGGTGGCCGGAGGTCAGCTCGCAGCTCACAGACCCCAAGCCTCTCCCGTCGAAAAAGAAACGTTCGGCCGCTCAGAACGCGTTTAGCCCTGTGTGGGAACCGCCCCTTCTCGACGAACTCCATGCCATTCTCGACTCTGACCGCCCCTGGCTTGTCAGCGCGGTCGAAGGAGCGATCGTCGAGCGTGTTGCTGGAGCTCCTTCGGCGGAGGTTATGGCTGAGTACGACCAGTTGGACCAGAGCGTTCAGAAGAGGATCGAAAGGGGACGCAGGGGATACGTGGCAGCGAGGTTGGCGCTCTTTGAACGATTTGGGTCGGTCGAGGGGATCAACCAGTACTACGCCCAAATCAAGTCGATCAAGTTCCTCGGCGACTGGGTCTCTGTACATCCGGTTATGGAGGCACGGCTGGCAGCAGCCGAAAGCTTGCTTAACAACACGCATGCTGCAAACGGGCAGACCTGGGCTGAGATCGCGAAGGCCTCGATGAAGAACGCCGGTGGGTTGTCGATTCGGGAGAATCGAAACAACACCTCACAACTCAGCGATCACAGCTTCGGGTGGGCGATCGACATTGATGCCTCCACTAATCCGAACACCAAACGAGCGGTCTTCAATGCAAGTCCTGTCGAAGAGTTGACCGGCCTTGACCTGTTCGGTGGGCCGGAGTTCACCAAGATCAGAGCAGGAGGTACCGCAGCGGAGCTTCTGGGCAGCATCGAAACAATGCGAGAGGCAAGCAAGGAGTATGAGGCGGCCTTTGATTCTCAGGCTGCGCTGACCGACGCGTTGGCTGCCTATCTGCGACGTCAAGGCCTGTTGGCCCAGGATTGGATGAAGGACGATCTGTGGCCGACGCTCGACCAAGCGAAGACCAAGCGCAAACGCTCGGCTCGAATCGAGGTCTTGTCGAGTTGGATTCAGTACATCTGGCATACCCGGGACGAGGAGGAGCCGTTTTCCATCGATGAACCTATCCCACCGGACTATTGTCCGGATCCCGCAATGCAGCCTCAGGAAGAGTTTCCAGATTTTATCTGTGACCCGGTTGATTTGCCAAGCGATGTGGTACGGGCTGTAGCCGAAACGCTCTACAACGCTCGTATCGCCTTCGATGCTTCGACCTATAAAGGCAAGGAAGTAAAACCGTCGGCATTAGGCTCGGTCGGCCGCATCGCCCAGCACGGGTTTTTGGACTTGGCTCCCGTACTTGTCGCGGCACTCCGAGGGAGTGACGGCGGAAATCTTGTGTGGCTCGGTGTGGCCAGACACACCAAGGACTTTATGCACTTTGAACTCCCGAAGGCCGATCGCCCCACGATCGTCAAGGTTGCGCCTGGTGGTGACAAGGCAGGACCGGCGGATGCCGACCTCGAGCAGTAATCGGATGAACCTGGGTGTCGATTCTGTCGAGACTATTTCCTACAATTCGGACCATCCTTTTCCTTGTCAAATACTCAATACTGTGCCATACTT
>JBOEHD010000124.1:0-9590 GCA_050633745.1 Acidimicrobiales bacterium | reverse complement strand
CGATCGAGGCCGCGGCCAGGAACGCCACGACCGTCTCGGGGATGTGCGGCATCCAAGCCGCAACACGATCTCCCGGCCCAACCCCGGCTTCGCGAAGCACGATCGCCGCCGCACCGACCGCCGAGCGCAACTCGGCCCACGACATCGTGGTGCGCTTGCCGTCCTCCCACCGGGCGATGATCGCATCCCGATCGGCACCGGCACGATCGGCGAGGTCGTGATCGCCGGACCCAACGTGACGGCCGGGTATCACGCGAACCCCGACGCGAACGCCGCAGCGTTCGTGGACGGCTGGTTCCGAACCGGCGACCTCGCGCGGCTCGATGAGAAGGGGTACTACTGGATCGTCGGCCGGCTCAAAGACATGATCCGCCGGTCAAGCCAGAACATTTCTGCTCTTGAGGTAGAACAGGTCGTGATGACCACACCGGGGATTCAGCTGGCAGCGGCCGTCGCTGTGCCTGACGAATATCGTGGTGAAGAGGTGAAGGTCTACGTGAAACTTGAAGAAGGCGTCGACCAGGGATCGGTGAGCCCGGAGATGATCATCGAAACATGCGAGGTAGTGCTCTCGTCCTACAAAGTGCCCCGCTTCATCGAGTTCATTGGTGATTTCAGCTATACCGCTTCGTCAAAGATCGACAAGCCAGCACTGATCCGGGGCGTTGACGATCTCCGGGCCGGTGCGTGGGACCGAGAGGCCACATCATGACGGTACATGACGAGATCGACGGCCCTGTTCTGCGGCTCACCCTCGACCGCGGCAAGCACAATCTGCTGACCGGTGATATGTACCGCCAGCTCTGCGAACTTTTCACCCGCTACATGAACGACGACACGCTGAAGGTTGCGATCTTGGCCGGGACCGCCGGGCGCAGTTTCTGCGGTGGCGACGACCTGCGGGCACGACCGCGGCCGGCTGCGATGACACCGCACTGGCCGACGGTCCTGTGGGGCATGCAACGAAACAAGCCAGTGATCGCCGCAGTTGACGGGTGGTGTCTGGGAGGTGGATTCGCCGTTCTGCTCAATTCAACCGACCTGCGCGTCGCAACCCCGGACGCCAAGTTCGGTATGCCCGAGATTCGCTACGGCATGGGTGGGCTCGGCGGAGCCACGCGTCTGGCTAACCATCTCCCTCGCACGATTGCGATGGAGATGCTGCTCACCGGCGACTACCTCACCGCACCGGATGCCAAACGCTACGACCTCGTCAACCGCATCGTTCCCGCCGAAGAATTGATGGCCACGGCTGACCAACTAGCCGCTCGTGTCACCCGGCACCCAACGATCGCTATCCGCACAGAGATGGAGGCCTTCACAAGAGGCGGTGACCTCTCCCAAGGCGATGCTGTTGCCCTAACCAAATCACTTGGCCGCTACCAGGCGACGATCCGTGAGGCCGAGCACGCCTACGACGACATCAAGATCGAAAGACCAGAACCACTCGATCTGCAGTAGCACTCGCCCTTTATGGCCTTGAAACCGGCGTTTGGTAACGCTCCGATTGGCATTGATGCCAGGATGGGCTGATGCCAACTGCGATCGCCGACGTTTCTGATGACGAGCGTCGCCAAGTTGTCGACTGGATCGGAGAGCGTCCCGAGACTGTCCTGGCCGTTGCGGCGCTCCGTTCGGGTGCTGGTCGCCTCTGGATCGAGGGCGGACCTACTGCTCCGTTGGCATTGCTCGTCGAGTCGGCATTGGTACCAGGGGAGCCGCAGGGTTTCGGTGACGGCGAAGCGCTGCTTCGACTCCTCGAAGAGGCCGACCGATGGAGTTGCGTCGAGGTCGATGACGTACTCGCTGGCGAGATTGAGGAGGGCTTCGCCCGCCGCTGGGGTCTCGCACATACCGTGATCGACGTCGTTCACGAGATCAACGAGCCAGTAGCGACCTACGACCACCCGCTCGTACGCCAGCTCACACCGCGCGAGGCGCTCGGGCTTCCCTCGGCCGACGCCGATCTGCTCCCAGACCGCCAGCTCGTCGCTGCAGCGGCTGAACAGGGACGATTCTTTGCCGCTGTCGATGCCGGCGTGATCGTCGGTCACGGGGCGTCGCTCGCCTCCGGCCGGGTGTTCGCTGATGTTGGCGTACATGTGGCGGGTGCACATCGTCGCCGGGGTGTGGCCACGGCCTGCGCCTCCAGGGCGTGTCAATCTCTGCAGAACGACGGCTTGATACCCGTGTGGGGAACGAGTTCGGAGAACACCGCATCGCTCGCTGTCGCACAGAAGCTCGGCTTCGTCGAGATCGCTCGCCTCACCTTCCTGGTACGAGGCGACGCGTAGTAGTCAGCGCTCTGGTCGGGCCGTTGAGTTGTGAGATCTGGCCTACTGTGGTCGTGAAGGCTCATGTAGGAGGTCGGGAACGATGCGATGCTGGTGGTGGGTCATCTCAGCCGCAGTTGTGATGGTCCTGTCAGCGTGCGGAGGTGACGAGCTTGTGCCTCAATCGGTGCAGGAGTCCTCTTCGGCCGTAGCGTCGCGGTCGCATCGACTGATGGGCGTGTCCTTGGGTCGACAGACTTTGACGTCCAAGTTGAGGTCGAAGCCTTCCCCGGCATAGACAGGATCGCTGTTCGTGACACGGACGGGTCAAGGGTCTGGATTCTTGACACCTCGACAGGCGAGGTGGTTGAGGAGGTTGACGGCCTCGGAGAACTCGGGGTCATCTACTCAAAAGACGGTGTGTTCTTGGCGGAGGTCGTTGACGGTGATATCGATGGGGAAGGCTCGGTTACCATCCGAGAAACGCGGTCCGGAACTCAACGGTTCTACACCTCGGCAGAGCCAGGATGGGTCTTTGCTGGCGACGGCGTGATGTTCGCTCGAGCTTCCGATCTGGCTGCGATCCCCACATCATCCACGTCATCATCTGACACCCAAGCGCTCATGATCGCGAGCGCGGCGACCGGTGAACTCGTTGCCTTCACTGGTCCGGAACCACATAGCTTCATGGGATGGATCGGACCGTCGTGCTGGCTCTCCCAGACCGCTGAGACGCTCGTGGTGCGCTGCATCGACGGCGAATCGATCGAGTCAATCATGGAGCTGGACGCCGAAGCGTTGTCCGGGAGCGGTCCGGGCGAGGTAGACCCGCAACATGCCACTATCGCGGGACTCGGACCGCTTGCCCTCTCCTTGCCGGCTCTAGCAGATGGTAACCGTCGACTCGTTGTCGGCTCCCCGCAAACGGGGCTCATCGAGGTCCAGTCGGGTTCGTTCCCTCGATGGTCACCTAGCGGCCGATTTCTTGCGGTAGCAGTGACCGGTGCCATTCTCATCCTTGCTCCGGACGGCTCTGTGACGGCTTCCTATGATGAGGTAGCGGGCCGACCAGTCTGGACCGCCTCAAAAGCCTCTTGAAGTACCGTAAGGCACCGCCACGATACTGCTGTGCAGAGCGATCGGCCGACACCCTCTCGATGGGCTGACGGGGTGACAGCTGCCTGGCCGATGGTCGGCCTGATGGTCGAGAACTCGTGATGGTTCTCGTGGGTGATGGCCTTGCCGGGCAGTCCGGTGTCGAGCCAGAGGCGGAGCACACCGGAGGCTGGTTCGTCGTGGAAGAAGATCGATGAGCCGGGGTAGGGGTGGGCGTCATCTGGCCGGGCGGTCATGGCCTGGCCTCAGCCGCGCCGCGTTCGGCTCGGTGTTCAGCTCTGCGTTCTGCGTCGGGGTCGATTCCGAGGAGGGTGGCGCCCTGATCGGTGTAGGCCCGGTCGTCGACATAGATGTGCTGGGTGGCGGCCAGCATGTCTCGCAGCAGCCGCTGGAGCGGGTGATCGAGATGGAGTGCGGCCCCGCCGCCCTGGCGGTAGGCCCAGGTCGCCAGATCGAGCGCCACGTCGTTTGCGTGGCGGACGGCTGCCCGCATCTCCCGGATCAACGGCCCGACCACCGGCGTTCCGGCGGCCAGGAGGAGTCGGTCGGCCACATCGTAGGTGAGGAGGCGGGCCGCGTTCAGCTTGGCGCTGTGGGCGGCGAGGTCGAAGCGGAGCGTCGGCCGGTTCGCGATCGCCGCGGTGTCGAATTGGCGTACCTTGGACCCGGCCAGGGCCGTGACCTCTTCGAGACAGCGAGTGGCCACACCGAGAGCGAACCCGGCGTGGAGGATGGAGAGCTGGCCTGGGATGGGCAGGGTGAAGGTCGGACCGCCCCGAGCCGGAGCGGCGGTCGGGAACCGGTACCAGTACCCGTTCGGGACGTGGACCGACTCCATGCGGTAGTCAAAGGACCCGGAGCCGGCGAGTCCGGCGACGTCCCACGAACCCTCGTCGATGGTGACCCGGTCGGCCGGGACGACGACGATGACCGCTTCCCGCGACCCATCGTCTCGCTCGATGACCACGCCGGCCTTGACCCAGGCCGCCAGGCGGATCCCACTGCCGAACTTCCAGCTGCCGCTGACCTCCAGCCCGCCGTCGACCAGACGGGCCAGGCCGACGGGCGCGGTCTGCCCGGCGATCAGTGGCAGCTCGTCGGCGAAGATGTCGTCGATGGCGACGTCGTCGAGGTATGCGCCAGCCAGGCCGCTGCCGAGGGTGCACACGGCGACGTTCCAGGCTGCCGCAGTGTCGACCGCAGCCAGTTGCTCGATGACCTCGATGCCCTCCCGGACGCTTGCTCCCGGCCCGCCGAGCTCGGCCGGCCACCAGGTCCGGAACAGCTCGGTCGAGCGGAGCGCGGCCTCTGCGGCCGGTCCGAGGTGGCCGAGTTCCTCGGCGTGGCGGGCCTCGGCCTTGAGAATGTCGGCGATGTCGCCGACGCTGTCCTTGATCGCCTCGACATGGGCAGGGTTGGTCGTGGTCTTGGGGGTCGTGTCAGTGGTTGACATGGGCGATGGCCTCGTTTCCGAAGGTTGCGAGTTGGTCGGCGAGTCGTGTTGGGTCGAGCGTGCGGGGGCTGAGCACGATGCGATCGACACCGAGTGCGGCCCAGGCTTCGATTATCTCCGCCGCCCCGTCCGACGACCAGAGTGAGGAGTCGCTGACCGTCAGCTCGATCGAAGCCGGATCGCGGCTTGCGCCGTCGGCCGCTTCGGCCAGCAGATCGAGGAGCGGGATGATGGTCGTCCGGTCGGCCTTGGCCGGGAACCAGCCGTCCCCCAGTCGCCCCGCTCGGCGGGCGGCCACGGCGGAGTCACCGCCGATGACGATGGGGATGTGGCCATCGGGAGGTCGTGGTGCGAGTTGAGCTCCTTCGAAGGAAACGAAGCGGCCGGAGAAGCTGGCGGCATCGGACGTCCACAGGGCTCGCATTGCTGCGATCGACTCGTCCAGCCGGGCGCCCCTGGCCTCGAAATCGGCGCCGAGGGCCGCGAACTCCTCAGCCAACCAGCCGGCACCGACTCCGAGCGTCAGGCGACCGTGCGAGAGGCAGGCGACGGTGGCGGCCTGCTTGGCCAAGAGAACCGGCTCTCGTTGCGGCACGATCAGAACGCCGGTGGCGAGCCGGATCGTCGAGGTGACCGCGGCGAGGTGGCTGGCCCAGACCAGGACCTCCGCCATCGGCACGGGCCCATCGACGGCCATGCGTCCGTTGTCGCTGTATGGGTAGATCGACGAGTACTCCGATGGGATGATCACGTGGTCGCCCGTCCAGAGCGACTCGAACCCGGCCGCCTCGGCAGCTCTGGCCACGACCGCGGTGGCCTCGGGCGCTGCGAGCGGGCCGACCGCGGCGTACCACAGCCCGAACTTCATGAGCCGACCTCGTTCGTGTCTCGCTCATCGAACATCGCATTCCTCCAGTTTTGCTAGGTCAACTGACAAGTGAAGTATGCGGCAAGATGGCTTGACTTGTCAATCGACCAACGAAAACATGGGCCCATGACTCGGGCAGCCCAACGTGAACAAACCCGACGCCGGATAGTCGGCGCCGCGATCGACGTCTTCAGCACGCAGGGTTTCGAAGCCTCGAGCACCCGCACGATCGCTGAGCGAGCCGGGATCACCCAGGGGCTCCTCACCTACCACTTCCCAACGAAGGACCTGCTCTGGCGGGCGGCGGCCCAGCGGCTCTTCGACCTGGTCGAGGGCGAAGTCGTCGGCCCGATGGTCGCGCTCGGGCCCGGGAGCGACGTCGAAACCGGCCGCGAGTACATCCGCATCTATGCGAGGTTCGTGGCCCAGCACCCAGAACTGTTCCAGTTCATGGTCGACGCCCAGACCGATCCAGCAGGCCGCTGCGCCTGGCTCGTCGACACACACCTCCGGCCCCTCTACCGAGACTTCGAGACGAACATGGCCCGCTTCAAGCCCGAACTCTTGTCAGCGGACATCCCCCACGTGTTCTACTCGATGGTCGGAGCAGCATCCCTCCTCTTCGGGCTCGGCGAGGAGGCGAGACAGCTGTGCGATCTCGACACCCGAAGACTCGAGACCGTCGAAGCTCACGCCGACCACGTTGCCCGCCTCCTACTGCCGTCGTGACCAGTACCAACACGGCATCACGGCGTGTCGATCAACCACGGTCCGATGAGCATTGCCCGCTGCTCGTCGGCCTGGACGTCACGGTCGGTGGCAGGCACGATCAGCAGACCGGTGTTCTCGCGCACGGCAGGAGTGCCGTTACCGAGTGGTTGCGTGACTATCTGGGTGGGCTCTAGGGCTTGAGCCGAGTCGTGGATCCCGGCCAGCGCTCATTGGTTAGGCAATGGCACACTGTCTGGAATGCCTGTCACCTTTCCTGCTCATCAGGGTCTGATCCTCCCGGTGAAACTGCGCTGGCCTCGGGCAATCGACGGCACGGCACTGTGCATAGGCGCCGCTGCACCAGACCTTGCGTATCCGCTTGGACCATGGTTGAACGCGCAAAGCCACACAGCAATAGGGCTTGTCGTATGGTCGTTGCCCGTAACTCTGGTCATGGCAACACTGGTCCGCTGGCGGGCAGCCGATGGAGTATTCGCCAACATGCCTGACTTGGGCTTGCTTCGTCTTCGCTCGTATCGAGTGCTTGGCTGGCGTCGGCCGACGGCCTTGGTCACTGCGACTAGTGCAGTGGTGGGGTCGGGTAGTCACATCCTGATCGACGGCTTCACCCACAAGGGTCGGTGGGGAGCGAACGCTCTGGGATTGAACGATGTCATAGGGACCGTACCGATCCGCGGTGTAATGACAGAAGCCAGGCTATTGCAGTACCTGGGCCACTTCGGGGGGAGTGTGTTGTTCATCTTGAGCTTGATCCTGATCGCCTCCACAGGGCGTCTCGATCGCTGGTACAGCACTGAACTCGTCGTCGAGGCTCGACAGGCGCCAAGTACCAGAGGGGGGCCGCTTCTGTTCTGGGTTCCCGTTCTGGCTGCGACTGCAACCGCTATCGGTGTGAGTCAACAGACCGGCCGGTCAGTTCTCTTTCTACCGGTACTGGTCGCTGCAATCGCCCCCGTGGTGATGGGTACGCTCGTCGGCCGCTCGGCCCGCAGGCCAGTCGGCGACAACACAGGAATGGCCCGTTTACGGTGAAAGCCGAAGACCCAGTTCAAGCCACGATCGAACCATGTTTGGGCGTCCGGCGAGACGGTAGTGATGGTCCTGATGCAGGTCCCGAGATCATAGAGATCGTCGCTTGCGATCCACAGAGATTGAACGCGAGAAGAGCTGGGCGGACAGCGAGGCGGTAGCCGTGGGTCGAGACATGAACACTTTCGAGCGTCGCATTGGTGCCGATGCGAGCGGTTCGGTTGTGTCGCTACTTGTCCGGATCAATCAGGCTCAATGTTGCCAGATACGGGGACACCTCAGCCTGGATCGCTCCGAATTGATCTGGCGGGGCGGTCAGAGTGGCAACAACAGCCTTGTCTGAGCCAACCGCATAGAACCCGAGGTAGTGCAGCTCGTCGCCGGTGAACTCCATGGTTGCGAGGGTCTGGCCGCTAGCGCCCTGGACGATGCTTTGGTCGATGAGTTCGAGGTCGTCCAGGAACAATGGTGCGGTCTCGATACTGAGTTCGAGGTAGCTGAGTGCGTCTAGGCCGGGGGCATCCTGGGTGAGTACGTTGACGTTCGCAACAAAGTTGTCACTCGCGGGAGCCACGGACCAGATCTCGATCTCGTCGGACATCAGTTTGTGTTGGGGTTTCCACTCCGGATCGATTTTAGTGTGTAGTCGCCCTGTGGGTCGACGAACGCCTCGTCGACAGAGCCTGGGTCGGAGATCGTGATCGGGGCAGTCGGGCCTGAGTCTTCGTCGTCCGAACCGCATGCACCGGCGCCAAAAATCATGCACGCGACCAACAGCGCACTCCGAAAGCACCTCGACCTAGTCATCTTTCTCTATCGGACCGAGTAGTTACGATGCGAGTGTGGGGGCGCTGTTGCACCGGGTGGCTAAAGTCTTCAAAGTCCTAGCCTCGGCGGCACTGATAAACCGGCGATACGCAGTGGTTGTGGCGAGCGATAGTCCCGAATAGTGCCAAGGCAGATCGACCCCTAAATCACGTTTCGCGTTCAGGGCCCGTACCGATTCTGGTCACGGAGCCAAAACGCCCGAGGGCCGCAACCCATCGGCTGCGACCCTCGAACCAATTCTTCAGCGCCCCGATAGGGCGCTCGTTTACATAGCTTCGTCGATGCCCAGTTCTGCGAACTTCTTGGCTTCGAAGTTAGCCCTGAACATGTCGCGTAGTTTGGTTGCGGCGACATCGTAGGCTTCACCGTCTTCCCAGGTGTTGCGAGGATTCAAGACATCGCTCGGCACGCCAGGGCAGCTGCGAGGCATGGCCATGTTGAAGATCGGGTGGATCTCGGTCTCAACGTCGTCGAGATGTCCGGCCAGCGCAGCGTCGAGCAGGGCCCGAGTGTGCTTGATCGACATCCGCGAGCCGACGCCGTAGGCCCCACCGGACCAGCCGGTGTTCAGCAATACGCAGCGGGTCTTGTGGTCCTTCATCTTCTGGCCGAGTAGCCGGGCGTAGACCGACGGCTTGTGGCTCATGAAGGGCGAGCCAAAGCACGACGAGAACGTCGCTTCCGGCTCGGTCACCCCTACCTCGGTCCCTGCCAGCTTCGAGGTGAAGCCGGTGACGAAGTGGTACATGACCTCTTCCTCGTTGAGGATCGATAGCGGCGGCAACACGCCGAACGCATCGGCGGTGAGTAGCACGATTGTCTTTGGGTGAGGGCCGGCGGCGCCAGCTGCCACGTTGGGGTTGCACTCCAGCGGGTAGGCGAACCGGGTGTTCTCGGTGATCGATTGATCGCTGAGGTCAAATTCCTGCGGATCGGTGTCGGCCAGATCCTTGCCCGGTAGCGGCGGAACGTTCTCGATGAGGGTGCCCTTCATCGACAGCGCAGCGGCGATGACCGGCTCGGACTCCTTGTCGAGGTCGACTAGCTTGGCGTAGCAGCCGTTCTCGAAGTTGGAGATTCCTGCGTCGGTCCAGACGTGCTCGTCGTCGCCGATGAGCTCGCGGAGCGGATCGGCTGAGAGGGTGGTCTTGCCGGTGCCGGAGAGACCAAAGAGGATGGCCGAGTCGTGGTCTGAACCGACGTTGGCCGAGCAGTGCATCGACATCTGACCCTTCGATGGCAAGACGAAGTTCATGATGGTGAACATCGTCTTCTTGTTGACACCGCAGTA
>JBOEHD010000123.1:0-3742 GCA_050633745.1 Acidimicrobiales bacterium | reverse complement strand
ACGTTGTAGCGCTCGGCCACGATGTCGGCGGTCTCGATCATCGCCATATAGATGGCCGGATACATGTCTGTCAGCTCGTCATCCATGTTGATGGCGCCGCCCATGCCGGGGCTGGGAATGGAGATTGACTCCACGCCACCGGCTACGACTACGTCGGCACCGTCCATCTTGATGTGGTTGGCGGCAACGGCGATCGAGTTGAGACCCGATGAGCAGTGACGCTGGATGGTGTTGCCGCCGGTGCTTACCGGCAGCCCGGCTAGAAGTCCGGCCAAGCGGCCGAGGTTTCCTGCACCGTGGGCGCCGTTTCCGAGGGCCACATCTTCGACGGCTTCGGGTTCAACCCCCGACTTAGCAACCGCATGCTTGATGGCGTGGGCCGCCATGGTCATGGCAGGCGTCATGTTGAAGCCACCTCGGGAGGCCTTGGCCAAGCCTGTCCGGGCGTAGGAGGTGAATACTGCTTCACGCGTCATGGTTTTGTTTCTCCGGTTTCGTCGATCACGGTGTTGTAGATCTTTGTCTACACAAAATCTAACGCGAACTGAGAGAAAGGTCAGATTGACAGGCGTTAAACAATAGGTAGTGAAGTCAGCGATCGATGGTCCGGTTCGTTTTGGGGTCCAACATTTCGTACAGTTCTTCACCGTCGTGGGTCACCTGCGGGGCCTGGCCAGCCGTGCTCTGAGCAGTTGCATCGCGTCGCGGTACACCCGGCGCGACAGTTCGGCGCTTTAAGGCGAGAGAGCCGCTAAATCTAAACGAGAAAGTTACACGCCTGGATCTTGGTCAGCGGGGGTCCGGCAGGGTAGAGTCGTCGGTCGTGTCGGACTTCCTTCGCGAGTATCTGCTGGTTTTCCTCTTCAGTCTGTTGGCGATTGGGGTTGTTGGTGCCTTCATTGGCCTGGCTGCCCTGGTTAGACCCGACCGACCGACTAAGGGAAAGGTCGAGAACTACGAGAGTGGTGTCGATCCGGTTGACGATGGTTGGACACAGTCCCAGATTCGGTACTACATATTCGCCTTGTTGTTCGTAATGTTCGATGTTGAAGCCGTGTTCATCTTCCCGTGGGCCACCCGCCTAGAGGAGTATGGTTACTTCGGCTTGGTGGAGATGGTCATCTTTATCTTCATCCTCGCTCTTGGTCTGGCATACGCGTGGCGCAAGGGCGTCCTGCGATGGGTCTAGGCCAGGAGACAGCAAGCAACACAGCACTATCCAACACAGCACGATCCACCACAGCGCAAACAACCGCAGCGCAATTCATTACACAGAACTCCACCACAAGAAATCCACCACAAGCGCCGGCCGGGAATAGTCGAACGGCAATTCGAACAGGCAATCGGAGAGGGCACCGATGGGGCTAGTTGAATCGGGCAAGATGCCAAAGGGGCTGGGCAAGCTTCTTAATATGAGCCGCAAGTACTCACTGTGGGCTTACCAATGGGGCCTTGCCTGCTGTGCTATCGAGATGGGTGCCGCGCTCGGGTCCCCCCGTTACGACGTCATGCGTCTCGGTGTGATCCCGCTGCCCGCCACCCCTCGCCAGGCCGACTTGGTAATCGTCTCTGGAACCGTCACCGACAAGATGGCTCCTGCTGTGCGGCGTCTGTATGAGCAGATGCCAGAACCGAAGTACGTGATTTCAATGGGTTCGTGCGCCAATTGCGGCGGCCCCTACTGGGACAGCTACTCCGTAACCAAGGGTGTCGATCAGATTATTCCGGTCGACGTCTACGTTCCCGGCTGCCCGCCCCGCCCCGAGGCGCTGCTCGAAGGCATCGTCTTGCTGCAGGAGATAATCCAGAACGAAGACATGGCCGAGAAGTGGAAAGGGGATCCCCTTGCCGTCATCTGACGCTCCCACCGAAGAAGAAGCAGCGGTTGTGGTCGACGAAGGGCGCCAGGCCCTTCTTGAGGCGATCACCGCAGAACTCGGCGATGCTGTCGTCGCCCACCACCTCATCCCCGGCCAAGACCTCTGGGTTCGGGTTCGCAACGAAGACTGGGCAGGCACCGCCGATTACCTTCGCAACCGCCAGCGCTTCCGTTTCTTCGACTGGCTCTCGGCCATCGACTGGTTGCCCTCGCCATACGGTCGCAGCCTCGAGGCCGAAGTCGACAAGACCCTTGAAGCCGAGTCCGCTGAACCAGCAGCCCCAGCAGGTGACGTAACTGATGGCGACGGCGAGGCTGGCGACGCTGATCAGGCCGATGCAGCGCCGGTCGACTCATTCGAGTCGGCGGTTGCCGCGTCATACGCCGGTGGCGAGACCCGCTTCCAGGTACTGGCCAGGGTCTACAGCCTGGCGACGGGAATCGGCATCACCGTCAAAACCGATGTCGACAGTGAACTTTCGGTGCCCACGTGGACCGAGGTCTACCCAGGAACGAACTGGCACGAGCGTGAAGCGTTTGAGATGTTTGGCATCGAGTTCGATGGCCATCCATCACTACGCAAGCTGTACCTGCCGGGCGACTTCGAGGGGCATCCGCTCCGTAAGGATTACCCGCTGATGGCCCGCCTTATAAAGCCATGGCCCGGCATCGTCGACGTCGAGCTCATGCCCGACGTTGAAGAAGTCGGCACAGCGAGCCCAGACGGAGGTGCATAGCAACAGTGGTAGCTGAAATCAACGACCGTCGACAGATGGCGCCGCTCACTTCGTTCGCTAACCGAGTTTCGCCTGCGGCGAAACTCCCGGCTGGGGGTCTGTCGTGGTAGCTGAGATCAATGACCGTCGACAGATGGCGCTGCTCACTTCGTTCGCTAACCGAGTTTCGCCTGCGGCGAAACTCCCGGCTGGGGGTCTGTCGTGGTAGCTGAGATTAATGACCGTCGACAGATGGCGTATATTGCTGCTCAGGCTGCTGATGCTCGGGTAAACGTCGAGCTCGAAGCTGAGGGCATGACCCTCAACATCGGCCCGCAGCACCCGGCAACCCATGGCACGCTACGGATCGTGCTCCAGCTCGATGGTGAGCAGGTAGTTAACGCCGATCCGATCATGGGCTACATGCATCGCGGCTATGAGAAGCTGGCCGAGGTTCGCACCTACCCGCAGGTCACCACGCTGATCAACCGCATCGACTGGCTTGGCAGCTTCGCAAACGAGGTGCCTTTCATCCTCGCCGCTGAGCGGCTGATGGAGATCGAAGCCCCACCCCGGGCCCAGTGGATTCGCACGATTCTGTTCGAGTTGGCTCGCATCGCCAACGTGACCCTGTTCCTCGGCGACATGGGNNNNTACATCCTCAACCAGATCGAATCGGCCACCGGTGGTCGCTTCCATCCGAACTTCGACCGCATCGGCGGCATCAAGGACGACCTTCCTGCTGGCTGGATCGCCGACACCAAGATCGCTCTCAACGAGATCCGCGACTTCTGCGACCAAATGGAAGACCTGCTGGTCGGCAACGAGATCTTCGAGGCACGAACTCGAGGAATCGGCGTGATTCCCGCCGACGTTGCCCTCTCATACGGTCTTTCCGGGGCCAATGTCCGAGCATCCGGCGTCGACTGGGATCTGCGCCGCGACAATCCCGTTGGCCTGGCCTATGACCAGATCGACTGGAAAGTCTGGACCCACACCGACGGCGATTCCTTCGCTCGCTACTGGGTTCGACTCATGGAGGTCCGCGAGGCCTGCAACATGGTCGATCAGCTGCTCGACGGGTTGCCGTCGGGGCCCATCATGGCCAAGGTCCCCCGCATCATTAAGGTGCCGGAGGGCGAGGCCT
>JBOEHD010000122.1:0-11715 GCA_050633745.1 Acidimicrobiales bacterium | reverse complement strand
CCACGAACAAGTCGATATTGGTGACCCCGCCTCGGTCGTTGCGCTGGCAGAGCGAGTCCTGGCCGATGGGCCGATCTGGGGTCTCGTCAATAACGCCGGGCTGGCCGACGCCGTCGGGGGCCGCTACTTCTGGGAACTCGAAACCGAGGATTGGGATCGGCTACACCAGATCAATACTCGGGGCCCGTGGTTGGTATCAAAGGCCTTCACCCCGAGCCTGCGAGCAGCGGGTGCAGGCAGAATCGTAAACATCGCATCCGATGCTGCCCTCTACGGATCGCCCCGTCTCAGCCACTACATCGCCTCGAAGGGAGCGCTCCTCGCGCTGACCAGGGCCATGGCCCGAGAGCTCGGCGATGATGGCATAACCGTGAACTCGGTGGCCCCCGGGCTAACCGAAGGGCCTTCGGCCGAAAACATTCCCGCCGAACGACATCAGCTTTACGCCGACAATCGTGCCATCTCTCGACCCCAACGGCCGGACGATGTGGTCGGCGCCGTCACCTTCCTACTCAGCGACGCTGCTGGGTTCATCACCGGTCAAACGCTGGTGGTCGACGGCGGGTTTGTGATGCCATGAGACTCGGCCTCGATGACAAGGTGATCGTGGTCACCGGCGGATCAAGCGGCATCGGTCTGGCAACCGCCGCCTTGCTGCTCGAAGAGGGAGCGCGTGTCGCCATTTGTGGCCGCGACAAACAGCGATTGGCCGATGCGGCCGCAACGCTTGGTCAGTCTGAGCGTCTGCTGTCGGTGTCGGCAGATGTGCTCGACGCCGACCAGATCACCGGGTTTTTCGATCAGGTCGTCGAGCACTGGGGCGCCGTTGATGGACTGGTCAACAATGCCGGCCAAAGCCGGATGTCGACGTACGCCACAACGACCGATGAGCAGTGGCGTGAGGAACTCGACCTCAAGTTCTTCGGGCTGCTGCGACCCACCAGGGCCGCTGAGCCACACCTACGCGGTTCCGATGTTGGCACGGTTGTCAACGTCAACGCGGTGCTTGCTCGTCAGCCGGAAGGACGCCTGGTGGCCACTTCGGCGGCCAGAGCTGGGGCCTTAAACCTGACCAAGAGTTTGTCGGTCGAACTGGCGCCGGACATCAGGGTGAACGCGGTACTTCTCGGTCTTATCGACTCTGGGCAGTGGCGGCGCCGCTTCGAACAGGCCGACACCGAACAGACCTACGACGAGTGGTGTGCCGAGCTGGCCGCCGATCGAGGCATCGTGCTTGGCCGCCTTGGCCGCCCCGACGAAGCAGCAACGGTAATCGCCACGCTCCTTTCACCCCGGGCCGGATACGTAACAGGCACAACCGTTGAAGTCGCTGGAGGGGTGAGCCGAGCTGTCTGAATCAACAGTTTCTGGAACAGAGTCCAAAGCAACGGGGGGCGACCTCCTCAGTAGTCTGCTGGTGCATCTCGGTATCGAGGCTGCCTTTGGTGTGGTCAGCGTGCACAACCTACCCCTGGTCGATGCCATCCATCGGCACCTTCGCTGGGTACCGACACGAGGCGAAGCAGGTGCGGTTGGCGCCGCAGACGGTTATGCCCGAGCCAGTGGGGGTTTCGGCTGTGCTATCACCTCGACGGGAACCGGTGCCGCCAACGCGGCTGGCGCTCTTGTCGAGGCCCTCTCCGCCGCAACACCGCTACTACATGTGACCGGCCAGATCGACAGCGAGTACCTGGGACAGGGCCGCGGCGTCATCCACGAAACCCCTCGCCAACTCGATCTGCTGGCCGCTTGCTCGGTGTTCGCGGCAACCGTTGGCGATGACACCGTTGCCGCGTTCGAGACAGCAATTGCACGAGCGGTTCAGCATCCCCGGGGCCCGGTGAGCCTCGAATGGCCGATCGACCGCCAATTCTCGTCCTACCAAACACCGGTGTGGGCAACCCTCGGGCAACCCGGCGAGATAGCCCCCATGGAGGATCTGGCTGGAGACATCGACCGGGCGGTCGAACTCTTAACCCGAGCCGAGCGACCGCTGGTCTGGGCCGGCGGTGGCGCCCTTGGCTGTACTGATCTGCTGTCCGAACTTCTCGATCGAACCGGTGCTGCTCTGTTCACCTCGAACGCTGGTCGAGGAGCGCTACCAGAGTCCGACCCTCGGGTGCTGGGCAACTTCGCCAGTTCCGCCGCTGGTGCTGCGTTGCTGTCACAGGCTGACGCACTGCTATCGATTGGCACTCATTTCCGGTCGAACGAAACCCGTTCATACAAGCTGGGTCTGCCGAGCGCCCACGTGCAGATCGACGTCGATCCCCAGGCGTTGGGCCGCAGCTATCCCTGCGACGTTGGTCTTGCTGGTGATTCAGCGGCGGTGCTTTCTGCTCTCTTGACCCAGCTCACCGGCTGCACACCAGATGCCAGCTGGGCAAGCACCACCGCCGGTGCCCGTGACAAGATGCGCCGCCAGCTCGAGGCCGACATCGGGCCGTACACACCGATCTGTCAGGCCATGAACGACGTGCTCGGTCCACATGCGCCCCGGGTACGAGACATCACCATTCCAAACTCGGCGTGGGGTAACCGGCTGCTCAGCGTGACCGACCCCCGCACCAACATCTATCCCCGAGGCGGGGGCATCGGCCAAGCGCTCGGCATGGGTATCGGCGCATCGATCGCCCGCCCAGAAGAGCCGACCATGGTCTTGATGGGCGACGGAGGCCTTCAGTTGCAGCTGGGCGAGCTGTCAACCATCGCCCAGGAGCAACTGCCGTTGACCCTCGTCGTCTTCGACGACGGCGGCTACGGCGTGTTGCGCAATATGCAAGACACCCACCTCAACCGCCGCTCAGGGGTTGATCTGTTCACCCCATCCATGGCCGAGGTGGCCTCGGCCCATGACCTGGCCTACGTCCGGGTCGAACAGGCCGAGGATTTCCGCCCGGCGTTTGAACGCATGGCGGCTGGCGGCACCCCGGCGATGGTCCACGTCGACTGTCTCGCTCTTGGCCCGATGCCAAAACCATTCACTCCCCCTGTCGACATCCCAGAGCCAACATGACCAACACGTTCAGCGTCCCAGCAGCGACCGAAAGTGGCTTCATTTCTCGTAGCCATCAGGCCATCGAGCCCTTTGCCCTTCACCGTCCAAGCACCGTGATCGAAGCGGCCAGCCTCATAGACAGCGGGGCGGTGCCCCACGCCGGCGGCATCGATGTGGTGTCTCGTCTACGACGGGGTGCAGCGGCGGCCGCAGTGGTCCGGCTCGACCGTATTGACGAGCTGCGACGGATCGAAGTGAACGAAGATCACCTTGTGCTCGGTGCCGGGGTGACTCACGCCCAGGTCGAATCCGATGCAGAGATCGGCTCAGCTCGCCCTGATCTCGCCACCGCCTGGAAGACATTGGGCAACCTGCGTATCCGACGCACCGGCACCATCGGCGGCAACCTGATGGCCTTTGATAGCACCTACGATGCAGCCCCGATTCTCGCAGCGGCAGAGGCCAGACTGGTCTTCGCCTCCCCTGACGGCACGGTCTACGAGACCTCGGTGACCGACCGGCCTGAAACCGGCCTTCTGGTCCGATGCGAGATACCTCTCGCCGGTCGTGTGGTCTTCGACCGCAGCCTAAAGCCGGTGGTATCGGTGGCTGTAGGAAATGACTCGGTGGCCATTGGCTGCGCCTACGACTCACCAATCGTTGTGGCCCGCCAAGGGTTCGATCAAAGCCTGCTCCCGGACCCGGTCGACGACGCATACGCAACTGCCGCCTACCGACAACGCATGATCGAGGTTCTGATCAGCCGGGCCGAACAACAACACGGCCACCTAGAGACATGAGTGAGATCGATATGGGTGACGGGCAAAGAGCGACGCACGAGACAACTCACGAGACAACTCACGAGATCGAGGTCTCGATGAAACTGAACGAAACGTTTGTGAAGTTCGACGTGCCAACGTCGGAGATGCTGGTCGACACGCTGCGGAATCGGCAAAACCTGACCGGCACTCGCATCGGCTGTGATCAGGCCGCCTGCGGTGCGTGCACCGTCTTGATCGACGGGTCCCCGAGGGCTTCGTGCTCCACCTTCACCTGGGCCGCCGACGGATCAACGGTGATGAGTATCGAAGGGGCCGGATCGCCGCCGTTCGCTCCGCTCACCAACAGACTTCTCCGCCCAGGGGCTCAGAACTCGCACGATGATCTCTCGCCGGTACAACAGGCCTTTGCCGAGGGCAGCGCCTTCCAGTGTGGCTATTGCACGCCGGGACTGGTGCTGACCACCACGGCGCTGCTGCGGGAGGTTCCCGATCCAGACGACGAAACCATCAAGGAATGGCTGAACAGCAACATCTGCCGATGCACCGGCTATCAGATGGTGATCGAAGCGGTGAAAGAAGCTGCGGTGAAAGTAGCTGAAGCTAGACGGGCTGGAGTCAGCTCATGAGAGCGGACGCCAAACTCAAAGTGGCCGGGAAGGCTCAATACACCGTCGATATCGAGCTACCGGGCATGCTCCATGCCAAGACCTTGCGCTCGCCACACGCCCACGCCCTCGTCACCGCCATCGATACGACCCTGGCCGAACAGGCGCCCGGTGTGCGAGCCGTGCTCACTCGCGACGACTTGGCAGCGGTGGCATCCGATAGCTACGGCTACTTCATCAAAGATCAGCCCATCCTCAGCACCGACCGGGTCCGCTATATCGGCGACGAGGTTGTGGCCATCGCAGCCGACACCGAGCTGCAGGCGGTGCGAGCGCTCGAACTTGTCAAGGTCTCCTACACCCCTCTGCCTTCGGTTTCGACCATGGATGATTCGCTGGCCGACGACGCACCCGAGTTGTTCCCGGAAGCCCCGCTTGGCATCGCTCCGTCCTATGGCGATGGGGCCTACGGCGAACTACGGCCGCGGCAGAACGTCTGCTACCGGTTCGGTTACCGCACCGGCTCGGCCGATGCTTTTGACCGCTGCGATCACGTATTCACCGACGAGTTCGATTTCGGTGGCCGTCAGCAGCACGTGCACCTCGAACCCTTTGTATCCGTTGCCCGGTGGGTCGACGGTGGGGAGCGGTTGGAGGTGTGGTCGAGCTGCCAGAACCCGTTTCCCGTGCGGAAAGAACTCGGTCGGCTGCTCGGCGTTGGCGAAAACCGTATACGGGTCCGGGTGCCGTACATCGGTGGTGGCTTCGGAGCAAAGAACGGCTGTAAGACAGAACCGATCGCCGCGCTGTTGGCCCAAAAAGCCGGAGCGCCGGTGCGCTACTGCCTCACAAACGACGAGAACTTCCTAACCCAGCGCCAGCACAACGCTCGCCTCACGCTGACAACCGGGGTCATGGCCGACGGCACGCTCATCGCCCGTCGGGCCGAGATCCTGCTCGACGCCGGAGCGTACGCAGACGCCAGCCCGCTCGTAGCGGAGAAGGCTGGCTATCGAGTGGCCGGCCCGTACCGTTGGCAGCACCTCGACACCGTCACCGACGCCGTCATGACCAACACGACGCCCGCCGGCCCGTTCCGCGGGTTCGGCGGCACCCAGGCCAACTTCGCCTGTGAGAACCAGCTCGACATGATTGCGGAGCGGCTCGGCATCGACCCGGTCGAGTTGCGACGCAAGAACCTGTTGCAGCTTGGCGAGCAGTACGTGCCTGGCGAATCCGGCATGGACTCCGACATTGAAGCCGGGCTCGATCTCGTCGCCGGTGTCATCGGATGGACCGAAAATCGGCCTGCCAATAGAGGACGTGGCGTGGCCATCGGATTCAAAGACTCCGGAGGGGTAAACAAACCGGCGCAGGCCAGGGTCAAGGTGGCGACGTCCGGTGATGTCTTCCTGCAGTGCGGCACGGTTGAGATCGGTCAGGGCATCCACACCGCGCTGCGGCGAGTGGTGGCCGACATCGTCGGCGTGAGCCCAGAGCGGGTGCGGTGGACCGAGCTCGATACCGACTACACCCCGTTCGATCAGGGCACAAACGCCTCGTCTGGTATCTCGGTGATGGGCCAAGCGGTGGAACAGGCTGCCCGCTCCGCTCGAGCAAAGATCCTCGAATTCGCCGCAGGCTCTCTGGAAATTCCTGTTCACGAGTTAGATCTCGTCGACGGGCAAATCATCAACGGTGACGAGTCCCGGCCTCTGGCACCGCTGGTTATGGCTACCTACGGCGGCACGGGATATGAGTTCACCGGTGAGGGGTTCTTCAAGGCCGCTGATGATCACCGAGCCCCGCTTGAGACGCAGTGCGTCTCGTGGGAGTACGGCTGGGGTGCAGCGGAGGTCGAAGTTGATGAACAAACCGGCGCCGTGACCGTACACCGACTCGTGGTTTCCGGAGACGCTGGCGCTGCGCTGCACGAAGATGTCTGCCGAGGCCAGGACGAGGGAGCAGCCGTCATGGGCCTCGGTGGGGCCATGTTCGAGACCATGCGTTACGACGGCGCCAAGCTGGCAAACGGCAACCTGGTGGACTATCGAATCGCTCGAGCTAACGACCTACCTGGGGAATTCGTCTCGATCCTGCAGGAACAGGGCCATGGTCCAGGCCCATTCGGTTCAAAGGGTATGGGCGAAGGGGCGATGCTCCCGGTGGCCGCGGCCATCGCCAATGCCATCTTCGAAGCGACAGGAGCCCGGCTCACCACGATGCCGTTCACACCGGAGACCGTGCTCGCAGCGCTAGACCGCCGAGACCTCAACCCCAACCCCAACCTCAACCCCAACCCCGCCCCCAACCGTGAGGAGACCGCATGAGCAGTGAACTTGGTGTTACCCATCTGCGCCACATTTCACTTCGCACGTCGGCCTTCGACGAAAGCATCGAGTATTACCAGGGTCCCTGGGGGCTCGACGTTGTCGATACCGGCGACGGTGTGGCTGCGCTGCGCGGGACCGGCAGCGAGCACCACAGCCTGCGACTCACCGCTGCAGACGAGAATGGGCTCGACCACCTTTCCTTTGCCATGCCAAGTGCCAAAGCGATCGACCTTGGCGCTCAGGCGTTGGCCGATCGGGGCATCGTCCTCACCGCCGAGCCCGGTGACCTCAATGGCCCGGGTGGCGGTTACGGGTTCGAGATCGCCGACCCTGAGGGGCGTCCCGTTCAGTTCTCGACGACCGTCGAAGCTGTACCACCTCGCCCGCTCGGCCAGACGCCGACCAAGATCGCCCACGTTGTGCTGAACACGGTCGATATCGATGCCGCTCAGGCCTGGTGGTGTGATGTGCTCGGGTTCAGGGTTAGCGACTGGAGCGAACATCAGATGGTGTTTCTCCGATGCAACGCCGACCATCATTCGATCGCCTTTAACCAGGCCGACAAAACCTCGGTGAACCACGTGGCCTACGAGGTGCCATCGCTCGACGCGTTCATGACCTCGCTGGGAAGGCTTAACCACGCCGGGCACCGGCCGGGGTGGGGCCCTGGCCGCCACGGTCCGGGAAACAACGCCTTTGCCTACTTTGTCGACCCTGCCGGCATGGTTCCCGAAGTCACGGCTGAAGTGCAACAGATCGACGAAACAACATGGGTTCCTCGAGTGTGGCGCCGGGTGCCCGAGCTTTCCGACCTCTGGGGCACCGCTGGTCCCCCATCTGAAGACATCCGCTCTCATATGGCTGGCTGATCGCCCCAGATCCGATCCCTAACCAGTTTCGGGAGCCGAGCGCTTTCTCGGCATCAAACTCCTTAGAGCGTGATGCGTCGCTGGCTTCGGCGCGCCTGCCGGCCCCTGCTGACAAGGCCCTTGCTTGCAAGGCCCTTGCCTACGAGGCCTCTATCGGGCAGTGACGGACGAATGACGCCACAGCAACGACTCACAACACGGGCGAGGCGCAGGATCGTTCTGTATCGCCCCGGCCTCCAAACCTGGGCGTTCTGACAGCCCGGCTAGCACAGCACAGCTAGCCCGTAGAACCACAGGAGGGTCACATCCGATGGCCGCAAAGAAGGCAAACAAAAAGCCAGCCAAGAAGTCGACCCGAAAGTCGGCAAAGAAGGCGACGGCCACCCGCTCACGGGCGGCGGCCGGAGCAAAACGGGGTTTTCCCGACCTAGTCTTCGCCAACGCGTCGCCTCGTTCGCTCGGCGGCACCTCGATGTTCGACATGACCGGCCCGATCAGCGCCGACAGCGCAGTGGCCTTCACATCTGAGGAATCGGTTGTCCGAGCCGCGGTGAACCAGCTGCAGCTAAAGGGCTTCCAGATCCTGGGGGTCTCAGCTCAGACCATCAACATCGCCGCTGCGCCCGGCGTCTACGAAGACGCCTTCGGAGTAACCCTGTTCACCGAAGAGCGCGAGGTGGTTAAGGGTGGGGCCGAGGCCGACTCGGCCGAGTTCATCGACTGCAGGCAAACCGACACCCCGGGCCTGATCGACAGCGCCGGTACCGACCTGGTCGACAGCATCGAGGGCATCGCCATCGAAGAGCCGGTCTACTTCGACGCCCCATCGGCCTACGGCCCGAAGACCGACTACTGGCATCTGAGCGTGCCCGGCGATGTAGCCGCAGGCGCCAACGCCGAACGGGCTCACCGCCTGGGCTATACCGGCAAGGGTGTGAAGGTGGCTATGGTCGACAGCGGCTGGTATCGCCATCCGTTCTTCACCAAGCGCGGCTACCGCAGCAATCCAGTGGTACTCGGCCCCGGTGCCGCCAACCCACTGGCCGACGAAAGTGGCCACGGCACCGGCGAATCGGCCAACGTCTTCTCGATCGCTCCCGACGTCGACTTCACCATGGTCAAGGTCAACTTCGCCAACTCCCTCGGTGCCTTCAACGCCGCGGTTGCGCTCAATCCCGACGTGCTGACAAACAGCTGGGGCTCCAGCTTGCGCAACCCACCGATGTCAGCAGCGAACCAGGCCCTCGGTGCTGCGGTTGCACTGGCCTGGAGCAGCGGCATTGTCGTCGTGTTCTCCAACGGCAACGGATTCAAGTTCGGTTTCCCCGGCCAGCACCCCGACGTGATCTGCGCCGGTGGCGTGTTCATGGACGAAGACGAATCGCTTCAGGCGTCCAGCTACACCGCAGGCTTCCCAAGCGCCGTCTTCCCCGGCCGCAATACACCAGACGTTTCGGGCCTGGTAGGTATGGCACCCGGAGCGGGCTACATCATGCTGCCGGTCGAAGCAGGCGACAACATCGACGTAGGTCGAGCCGGCGGCTCGCACCCCAACGGAGATGAAACGGCAAACGACGACGGTTGGGCTGCCTTCAGCGGCACCTCGGCCGCCGCCCCTCAGCTAGCCGGTGTGGCAGCGCTGATGAAGCAGGCCTGCGAACGGCTCACCCCGGCCCAGGTGCGATCGATCATGATGTCGACCGCCACCGACGTCACCGTCGGGGCCAACGCTATGGGAGCTCCAGCCGGAGTCGGCTACGACAACGCCACCGGCCGGGGACTCGTCGACGCCAACCGCTGTGTACTGCGGGCCAGGCTCTCCTGTCTGACTATCCAGCCGCCAATCAGAATCCTTCCCCCGGTCCAGCCGCCAATCCAACCTCCGATCCAGCCCCCAATCACCATCGCTCCGCCCATCCAACCTCCGATCCAGCCACCCATTCAGCCTCCAATCACCATCGCACCTCCTATCCAACCCCCCATTCAGCCACCGATCACCATCGCACCTCCTATCCAACCCCCGATCCAGCCACCCATTCAGCCACCGATCACCATCGCTCCCCCGATCCGGCCAATTGGGCCGCTCATTCAGCCACCGCGAGATCGCGACGCATTGGTGTCCCAGGCCCAGGCCATGGTTAACGCCGGCTACCCGGCCGATCAGGTCAACGCCTGGTTGGCGCAACAGATGGGAGGCGGCGGCGCAACTGCCGACTACGGTGCCAGTGCCGGTGGAGGCGGAGGGTTGACCGCCGAGGAAGCAGCAGCACTCGAGGAAGCCATCCTCGAGAACGACGAATTCGAGCTGTGATGGGTGGGTCGAACCCCAGGGTCCTGCTGGTGTCGATGCCGTTTGGCCCGATCGAACGACCCTCATTGGGCCTCGGTCTGCTGCAGGCCGCGGCCCAGCGAGCAGGGTTTGAATGTCATACCCGCTACCTCGGGTTCGACCTGGCTGAACGTATCGGGCTGAGCTCCTACCAGTGGGTGAGCCACAGCCTGCCATACGACGCCTTCGTTGGAGAGTGGCTGTTCACCGCCGCTCTCCACGGGGCTCACCCCGATCGCGACCTGAGATTCGAGAGCGAAGTCCTGCGGGACGGCTGGCACCTCGATGAACAGTCGATCGCCAGCCTGCAGTGGCTCCGCCAGGAGTGCACCACGTTTATCGATGAGTGTGCAGACCAGGTGAACTGGGCCGATTACGACGTGGTCGGGTTCACATCCACCTTCCACCAAAACATCGCCGCGCTGGCTATGGCGGCGGAGGTGAAACGGCGGGTCCCGTCGATCACTACCGTGGCCGGCGGGGCCAACTGGGAAGGCGAAATGGGTGCCGCGCTGCTCGACCACTACCCCCAGGTCGACTACGCCTGCTCCGGCGAAGCAGACCGGTCGTTCCCCCAGCTCCTCACCGCCCTGGCCAACGATGACGACCCGGCCTCGGTACCGGGGGTACTGGTCGCCGGCATGGCCAGCGGGAATGCAGCCGGCGACCCGATCAACGATCTCGACGAGCTCCCGATCCCCGACTTCGCTCCGTACTACGGGCAGTTGGCCGACAGTGCGTTCGCAGACGAGATCTCCCCCGCCCTGCTGCTCGAAACAGCCAGAGGTTGTTGGTGGGGAGCGATCTCCCACTGCACCTTCTGCGGTCTCAACGGCGAGTCGATGAGCTTCCGCAGTAAGAGCCCGGAGCGAGTGTTGGCGGAAATCGAGGAGCTGACAACACGCTGGGGCGCCGATGTGGTCAGCGTCGTCGACAACATCCTCGACATGCGCTATTTCCGGTCGGTGCTCGGCCAGCTGGCCGAACGGCCAAACAAGCCGGACATTTTTTGGGAAGTCAAAGCCAACCTCAGCCGATCCCAGGTGCAGTTGCTTTCCGACGCTGGCGTGGTCACCGTTCAACCGGGCATCGAAAGCCTGTCAAACGATGTGCTGTCGTTGATGGCCAAGGGAACCACCGCGGTTCAGAACGTGGCCATGCTCAAATGGTGCATGGAGTACGGCGTGACCCCGGAGTGGAACCTGCTCTACGGCTTCCCCGACGAGAACCCCGACGACTACGAACAGATGCGGGTGCAGTTCGCGGCGCTGCACCACTTGAACCCACCGAGCGGCAGCGGATCGATCCGAGTCGACCGTTTCAGCCCCTATCACGAGAACCCAGGCTCGTTCGGCATGGAAGACCTCACCCCGGCCAAACCATTTGGCTTCCTCTACCCCGACACCGGAGACGACCTGTACCGCATCGCCTACTACTTCGACTTCCGCTATGGCGACGGCCGCCGACCTTCCGACTATGCCAGCGGTGCCCTCGGGGCAATCGAAACCTGGCGACGCCGGAGCAACGATGCGACGTTCTGGATGTTCAGCGAGGGAGACGCCAGGATTCTGTGCGACAGCCGAGGCCAGAAGACAAGAACGGCCCGCCTCGAGGGGTGGAAGGCCGCGGTGTACGATGCCTGCGACCGAGGCCGAACCCGCAAAGAGATCGATCAGCTCGACGAACTACACGGCGTGACCGACGACGAGGTCGACACCTTCCTCGACCGCTGCCTGAAGACAGGAGCAATGATGACCGACGGCGAACGTTACCTCGCACTGGCGGTGGCCAAACCGGCC
>JBOEHD010000121.1:1320-62610 GCA_050633745.1 Acidimicrobiales bacterium | reverse complement strand
CGAACCTTGGACAGATCAGCCTCTAGGCCTTCGACCTGCCCGGCCTTTGCCTCGGCGGTCTTGAGGTTGGCTGACACGGTCTGCAACTGAGCGTCGAGACCTCCAACACGGTCGGCCTGAATTTTGAGCTGAGCAACTTGGGCTTCGAGCTCAACCGCTCGCTCGGCGTCGGTCCTGAGAGTCTTGATCTGGCCTTCGAGCTCGCCGACTCGGTTAGCGGTGCCTCGGAGATCGATAACCTCTTGCTCCAGATTGGCGGCACGTCCGGCCTCGTCACGCAATGTGATGACTTCGGACTCCAAAACCCCAACCCGCTCGACCTCGGTCTTCAGCGATGCGATCTCCGACTCCATCGAGTCAGCCTGATCAGCCCTGGTGCGAAGGTTGATGACCTGGTTCTCCAGATCCGGAACCATCTCGGAACGACCTCGCAGTTGCTTCAGCTGGGTCTCCAAGCCCGGGAGCCGTGATGCCTCGGTGCGGACCTTCTCCAGTTCGAGCTGGAGATCGTCGGCCCTGGTTTCGGTGGCCTTCAGCGAGCTGACCCGCAACCGCAGACGGTCAGATTCTGCTTCGGCCGACAGGCGGCGCTTTTCGTATTCGGCGTTGATCGCCCGACGGCGCCACCACCACCCAACGGAGGCCAGCAGCAGCCCAAGCAGGAAACAAAGCAATAGAGGTAACCAGATCAGTCCAAATAGCCACATAATCAGCAGTCCTTTCGAAGAGTGTCGATAGTGAGAGTTGGCCTGGAGCTTCCGGGCCGGTGGTTTGTGTTGGCAATCGTCGAGCCATGGAGCGACTCGGTAGTTTCAGATTCAGTCATCTTCGATTCGGCGATCACGGGAGACGCCTCCATTCGATGCGACGGTTTCGCTGCTTGTCTTCCGGGGTCAACTCGGGATCGACCAGGAGTTCGGTCTCGCCGAGCCCGACGGCCTCCAGCCGACCGGGGTCGACGCCGCCGGTTTCGGTGAGGTACGCCAGCACTGCGGTGGCACGTGCTTCGCTAAGCCGCTGGTTGGCTGCGGCCATGCCGTCGCCGTCGGTATGGCCGACCACCTGGAAGTTACCGGCGCCGGGGTTGGCAGTGATCGCCGCAGCGGCGGCATCGAGAGTCGGGATCGAATCGCTTCTGATCGTCGACCTGTTGACATCGAACTCGATCGGTTCGAGCTCGAAGAGATCGTTGAGCTGATCCTCAACCGCTCGCACCGTTGTCCTGTCGATTACATCCAGACCGCCGGTCGATGCCACAGCTGTGGCGCTAGCCACCCAGTCGGCCTGTTCGACCTCGGAGGTCGCCTCGCCGGTAACGGTGATCGCTCCACCCTCAGTTGCGGTCTCGGCGTCGATCGTCAACTCGTCGGTCACGTTCGCCGCGCCGTACTGCGCTTCGGCTTCGGCCACGACGGCGTCTCTTGTCAGCTCGTTAGCCACAGTGCCGCTGAGCACTATCGCTCCACCGCTGGCTGCCAGACCTAATGCCGGAGCTCGGAGCTCGGGGGCCGCCGGGGCTTGCGTTTCTTCCGGCTCTGGGTCGGGTTCTGGTTCGGCGACGACTGCGGCCGCGCCATCATCGGTCGGACGGTAGATGACGTTGTTAACTTCGTCGCGAGCCTCAACTGCGGCCACTGCAGCCGCTTCGTCGGCCGCCGGCCCCTCGAGAACAACGTTCAGCCCATCGCCACCAAGTCCACTGACGCCGTCGACTTCCACGAAGTCGACCGCTGCAATGTTGTTGGCCTGAAGTGCATCGATAGAAGCGGTCTCGGCCTTCCCGCTAACCCACGGCGTCAGTAACAACGCCTTGAGGAAGATGCCAATAAGTGCAACGAGTGGAATCCACCACCATCGTTTCAGCGTGCCCATTCTGTCTCCTGCATCATTTGCTCAACGTTGTTGACGCTGGGCTGGTGCAGTTGGTCGCGAAAAGGGCAGGCAAATCTGCCCGCCCTTTGCCAAGAGGAAGTGCGTGAAATGGGGCACGATGGCGCGCCCAGTTTCAATTTTTAACCGCTGACTGTGCTCTTCCATTGCGCCCGAGAACCCCTCGTCGGGCAAGAGCTTAGCCTTACGGCGCTCCTTGGCGTAGGAACGACATCAAAGTTCGAGGATTCGGATGTAATCCATCTCGAACGAGGCCCCCTGAGAACCGACCGCCGAGCTGGACAGCGGTCCAGGTCGGCCGCCGAGAGCGAGGTTGATCTTAATTTCGCCGATGCCCTGGTCGAACGGCGCAGGGAAACCCTGAAGCGTCGTTGCACCGGTCACCCGAAAGGCCTCAACGCCATCGAGATACCAGGCCAGGTTGCCGCCACGACCGTATTCAAACCTGATCGTGTGCCACGAATTGCTGAAATACTCCGAGCCGATGACCCCTTTGTTCTGGAGTTTGTGCTTCCGAGACGAATCGGCGTAGTGCATGCTGAACATCGCACGATTCGGGTTTTCGGCCGTCATCACTTCGAGGTAGTCAAGCTCGCCACCTACTGGCCAGCCGCCACCGGCCCAGCCGGACGACCAGACCGCTGGCCAAAGCCCGGACTGATCATCGGGGTCAGCAGGGTTCAGCTTCACTCGGAACTCGATTGCCTGTCCCGGCGAGAACGTGACACCTCGGCTCCTGATCATGCCCGAGGTGACCTGACGGGTCGAGCCGCTGGGACAGGTGTAGGTCTCGGTGACCGCCCGCAGTGTGAGCTTGCCGTTGGCTACAGACACGTTCTCGGGGCGGTAGCACTGCAACTCGTTATTGCCATCGCCATAGGTGGAGTGCTCTAGCTTCCACTTCGACAGATCAAGCGAGTTGAACTGCTCCTCCCAGATGACCCTGCCAGGCGACGGGTTGGGTGCAGCTGTCGTCGACGTCGTTGACTGCGATGTCGTCGGCCGCGATGTCGTCGGCCGCGTCGTCGTTGGTTTCACAGTCGTTGGTTTCACCGTCGTGGTCGGCTTCTGGGTAGTTGTTGACTGCACCGTCGTCGGCCTCTGGGTGGTTGTCGACTTCACCGTGGTTGGCTTCTGGCTGGTGGTTGGCTTCTGGGTTGGACCCGTCGAGGATGCGGTTGATTGTGTCGTCGGCTTCGCCGTCGACCGAACGGTGGTGGGACGGGCCGTTGTCGTGGCCCCAGAGCCCGCGGTTGTGTCGCTACTTCCCGACAGGCCTTGGGTGCCATCGGTTGAGCCCTCGGTGATGCCGCCGAGCGTGCTCGAAGCTCCAGACGTGGACGTGGAGGCGCTGGTCTGCGATGAGGAGGATGTCGAACCGTTCACGTCACCGTCGGTTGTCTCCGGTACCGACGAGCTAAGTGTGAGATCGCTGCTGTATGACTCCAGCGGCACACCCTCGACCCGAAGTGGATCCAAGCTTGCAACCTCGGCCGGAAGCGCCGCTTGCTCGGGAGCCCCGGCAACTACTCGATCCGCTCCCCCGGCTTGCACCGAGGACTGCTCGGGGTCATCGGTACCGAACGTGACCACGGCCAAAGTTACGAAAAGAGTCGCCACCACAACGATCACCGCCAGAGCGAGGAAGGTTGATCGTCTGCTAAAGCGCTGACCACGCTCGGCGAGGCGAGTCGGCTGAGCAGCCGTGCCGACCGATCCCGCCGTTGGGTCAGATGTCTGGCGAAGGATGCTGGATGGCTTCGGCGTTGTCGATTTTGTGGGGTTCACGGGTCACCTGGGACGTGCAGGGGCTCACCGAAAAACCAAACAGAACGCTAAGGAACTGTGAAAATTGGCCGGCGGGCCTCTATCGAATGCGGGTGTCGCAGGCGGGTTGCGGACGTTGCCAATGGTATGGGGAATGATACAGATTTGCAACAAACTCGTGACCGACAAACTACAGCCCCGTCCCGGATGTCCGGGACGGGGCTGTAGTTAAGATCTCTGAAATCGAGAACTATTGAGAACGAAGGCGCTACGCACCCGTTAACTCGGGTTGCTAGCGGCGGGTGAACAGCTGCAGAACGTACCAGAACATCATCATGAGCGAGGCGAACAGGCTTACTGCGGCCCCCACGTAGGCCCACTCGGGGTATCGACGCACGATTTGCTGGGTCTGATAGAGGATTGAGGCCCCGGCCAGAGCGATCATCGCTACGGAGAACAGCGGTCCAAGGTTAAACCCGAACACCACGCCTGCGATGATCAGACCGATCGCTGCAATCCCGCCCCACATGAGTAGTGGGCGCAGGACCGAGAGGTCCTTGCGGGTGGTCATCGCTACGACGCTGAGTGCAGCGAAGCCGACTGCGGTGACAATCGCCGCCGAAACAACGCTCGTTGTGCCGTCGCCAGGGGCGATCTTGAACACGTAGTAGAGGAACGGTGCGAAGATCAGCGCTTCGGCCGCCGACATGGCGAACAGGGCGCCGTACTGCGCAGCCGGGTTGCCGAGCTGGTGGGCCGATCGAGACGCCAGCATATTCACGACTGTGAAACCGCCGAGAATCAGCAGCCAGGCAAAGCCACCGCTGCTAGCGAGGAAGCTGTAGATGCCTTCGGCGATGCCGGTTACAAAGAACAGGGTTTCGATGGCCATGAAGGCCAGAACAGCCAGAGCAAGGTGTTGGTACACCTTGATCAGGAATCGTGATCTGGTCTCATCGTCAGCGTGAATGACCGGGGTCATCGTTGGTTGTGGGTAAGCCATTGTGGTTACGGACCTCCCTTTCAGGAATCTCGGCCTTGGTTTAGTCTTCGGCCGCTTAGCCGTCATTTTACTGTCGGCCGCTTGGAGTTGGTGCCAACCTTAATCTTCCCGTAGGAGTCTTCCCTTCGGAAGCTCGCTGTAGAAGCCAAGAAGCTGGCACCGTGTAGAAGAACGTCACACAACAGCCGCATATTCCCAGAAATTCTCAAAACCGGACCAGTTGACGGCCCGCAGCGTTCCTATTGATTCCCAGAAAGGCTGCCAGCCGCTACGCTGGTCGCCGGGTCGATCCATCAAAAGCTGCATGCCCGTGGAGCGAATCGAGTGGCTATGAGGTTCAAAAGCATGACTTTGGGGACACGTTCATGACCGAAGGAATCGGTGCCAGTTTGATCGTCAGCAACGTGCATCAGCTGGCGGCTACAAAGTTGAGCGCGGCGACGCAGCGATACACCGCCAATCGACGGTCAGTGGTCGAGGCGCTGCTTTCCCTTCCCGGCCCGGCGACCATCGCCGAGCTGTTAGATGCCGAGGCGGGCTTGGCTCAAAGCTCGACCTACCGAAATCTTGTGGTCCTCGAAGAAGCGGGCGTCGTACATCGCATCGTGACATCGGATGATCACGCTCGCTTTGAACTGACCGAAGCCATCACCGGCCAGCATCATCATCACCTCATATGCGAGACCTGCGGGGTGATCATCGATATCACCCTCGACCCTGCGGTCGAAGCAGCCCTCGAACGTTCGCTCGGCCAAGCGGCGGCCGCCAACCGCTTCCAGGGGGTTCATCACCGAGTCGACCTGGTCGGCATGTGCCGCGATTGCAGGCCAGAACCTCGGCCTCAGAGCCCAAATTAGTCGTTTGGGCACGAACATTTGTCGAAAAAGGTTCGCTACCGGCGAACCTTTTCGGTGAGCCCGACGTTTACTACCTGCCGAGCTTCGTTACGATGTCAGCTGCTTGAGCATAGATCTCATATGAAGCGCAAAACGGTGTGTGAGGCGAACAACGCTCGGTCGGAATCCCACCTGAGGAGAGACAAGGTCATGGAACGCTACGGATCTGCAATAGCCCGATTTGGGTTCGGCAAGCTGCTGTTGGTGATAGTGGCGGCCGCACTCGTAGCCTCTGGTTGCGGCAGCGGCGGTGACTCCACCGAAGCTGGCTCACCGATCGCCGAGTTCCTCGGCCAGGACAGCTTCATCGATTTCGAGAACGATCCAGAAGCGGCACAGGCCGAGTTCGCCCAGCAGGAACTCGAGCGCCAGGAAACCATCGCAGCGTGCATGAAACAGCAGGGCTTCGACTACGTGCCACGAGACAGCTCGGACTTCAACGTCTTCGGCGGTCCGGATGGCATCGACTACGACTCGCGGGAATATGCAGAGAAGTACGGCTTCGGGATCACCACGGAGCGCTATAGCCAAGAAGAAGTAGGACCGGAACTCGTCGGACACAACTACGACCAGTTCGAAGAGTCCTTCGAAGACGACCCGAACAACCAAATCGTCGAAGCGATGGATGAAGCAACGCGCGACGCCTACTACGAAGCGCTCTATGGCCCGGAAGACTCCTTCCCGGTGTTCGACCCAGAAACGATGACCGATGAGGAACTGGAAGCGTTAGAAAACGACTTCGTTTACGAGCCGCAGGGTTGCGAAGGCGAGGCCTGGGGTCAAGACGACACGAGCAAGTTCTATCAAGACTTCAGCGACGAAATGCAAGACATGTATGAGGCCATCGAAGACGATCCTCGGCTGAAGGCAAAAGAGGACGAAATCGGTGCCTGTGTTGCCGAGAAGGGTTACGAGTTCGCCGGATTCGATAACGAAGACTTCTGGATGTCATTCGACGGCGAACTGAACAAGGTCGATGAGCTCCTCGGAGGCTTCCCTGGCGAAGACCTCACCGAGGAAGACTTCGCCTCGATGACCCCCGAGGAGCTGGACGAGATATTCAACCAGCCTCGTGAATTCTCTGACGAAGCCAAAACCCTACTCGGAGAACTCCAGGCCAAGGAGACCGCAGTCGCTGTCGCCGTCTGGGATTGCGGCGGCTCATTCAGCGCCACCGGCGAGCTGTACCAAGAGGTCGCCAGAGAGTACGAGCAGAGGTTCTTGGACGAGAACGCCGACCGTTTGGCTGAGTACAAGGCCGACAGCTAACAATGAACCGCAGAGGGCTAGTGGCGGTCGTGGCGGCGATCGCCGTGATTTCGGCCGGGGTCGGTTGGATCGCTGGGCAGAGGATCAAGTCGCCGGCGGAGATCGCTGCCGAACAGGCTCCGCCGGAGCCATCACTCATAACCGTTCCTGTCGAGATGCGCGAACTATCGCAGTCGCTTGTCGTACGGGGCACGGCGCGGTCGAATGACTCGACTCCACTCGAGGCTTCGTCGGCTTCGGGGGAGACGATCATCACCCGCCTCACGAAAGAGGCCGGCGCCGACCTCATCGAAGGCGACGTCGCAATCGAGGTGGCGGGACGACCCATGTTCGTGCTGCAGGGAAAGCTACCGGTCTTCCGCAGCCTCATCCCGACTCTCGAAGGGCCAGATGTCGAACAGCTCGAGGAAGCGCTGAATCGTCTCGGGCACGACCCGGGCACGATCGACGGGGTCTTCGACGGAGCAACCGCAGATGCGGTCGAGCAGCTGTACCGAGATGCTGGCTACAAGCCGGTTGAACCCACCGATCAAGATCTGGCAACACTCAAGATCGAACGGCAGTCCGTTGATGATGCGGTCACCCAGGTCGCTGATGCCCAGAAGCTGCTGACCGAGGCCAATGCTGGGCCGCCAGAGTCGGTCAGAATTCAGCTCGATCAGGCGGTCACCGAGGCCGAGGAACAGCTGGCCATCGCTGAAGCAGCCGCAGGTGTCACAGAAGCGGTGGAGGCTCGCAAGGCAGCCGAGGCCGATGCGGCGACCGCCGCCACAGCAGCTGAAACCGCAGCAGCCCGCCTCGCCCAAGCCCAGGGCGGCACCCATCCCGACACCAACTTGCCGCCGACCGATCAGGAACTGGCCGAGTTACAGGCGGAAAACGATGCTGCGGCAGATGCCAAGACCGCGGCTGATGCCCTCGTGGTCGAGGCAAAGAAGACCGAAGCCGAAGCCACGTCTGGCAAGGACAAAGAACTCGCCCAGGCCAAGACAAATTTGGCTCTGGCCAAGGCCACCAGAACCGAACAGTTGGCCACCGACAACGCGGCGGCCGCCGAGTCGCTCAAGGCAGCAAAGCTCCGGTTGACCGAAGCACGGGCCAGCCTGGCAAAGACCCAGTCGGTTGTCGACACCCAGTTCCCGGCCGCCGAGCTGTACTTCCTGCCATCGCTTCCGAGGAAGATCCAGTCACTTTCTGTCGAAGCGGGCCAGCGCCCCAACGGTCCGGTAATGACCGTTACCGGTGCTGGCACGTCGATCACCAGTGCCATCGCTGCTTCAGACCGGCGTCTCGTCTCGGTCGGCGACAAGGCCATCCTGGAAGACGACGATCTTGGCATCAGGGCCGACGCCACGATCTCGTTCATCGCCGAGTCTCCCGGAGGGGGCGATACCGCAAGTGATCGCTACCTGATGAAGATCGACCCCGATGAGGACCTGCCAGAAGACGCGCTCAACGTGAACTTCAGGATCACCATTCCGGTTACCGCAAGCGACGGTGAGGTTATGGCAGTGCCACTAGCCGCCCTCTCGGCAGGCACCGACGGCACCACCAGGGTTGAAGTGGAGCGGAGCGCTGGCGAGACCGAACTGGTTCGAGTCACCGCCGGCTTGAAGGCCGACGGCTTCGTCGAAATCAATGTGGTCGGAGGCGACCTGAAGACCGGCGACCGTGTGGTTGTCGGCCGCGACCTGGTCCTCCCCGGTCAAACCGCTTCCGACTCATCTGAGGATGAAGATGCGCTTTCGGCCGGCAGCTAGCCACATAGCCAGCGACGAACTTAAGCCCGAGCTTGAGCTGGAGCTGGAACACGGCCTTTCTAAGCGGTCGCTATGAGCGTCGTCGTCGACCTGCGTGATGTCAGCCGAACCTTCCCCGGCACTCCCCCGGTCGAGGCCCTGAAGCCGACCAACCTGGCGGTCGAAGAAGGCGAGTACCTGGCCATCGTCGGACCGTCTGGCTCAGGCAAATCGACCATGCTCCATCTGTTGGGTTTGCTCGACACCCCAACCGGAGGCACCTACTACCTCGACGGCGTCGACACCGGCGTACTGAGCGAACGGGAACGGGCAGGTATGCGTTCGGCTCGCATCGGCTTCGTGTTCCAGTCGTTCCATCTGCTGTCGCACCGCACCAATGTGGAGAACGTGATGCTGGCCGAGGTCTACCGACCGGCATCTGGCAAGGATCGGCGTCAACGAGCCGTCGATGCGCTGGAGCAGGTGGGGCTGGGCCATCGGCTCGAAGCATTCCCAACCACACTGTCGGGTGGCGAACGCCAGCGGGTGGCCATCGCCCGTGCGCTGGTCAGCAAACCCAGTCTGCTTCTGGCCGACGAGCCCACCGGCAACCTCGACACCACCACCGGCAATCAGATCATGGCCCTGTTCGAATCGCTGCACGCCTCCGGTCTGACCCTGGCGGTAATCACCCACGATGACGAAGTGTCGGCCAGGGCCCAGCGCCAGGTTCGCATCCGTGATGGCGTGCTCAATCCTGTGGTCGCAGAGTCGTGACGCTGCTTCCCGGCGGGTACGACCCAGACGAAGATCGGCCGGGCCCGCCCATTGGCGAGGATCTCGACGGCCCAGTTAGCGGCGACCAAGCGGTTCTCATCGCCCCGGAGCACAAGATTCCGAGATCTGGCTTCAGCACACGAGACCTCTTCGGCGAAATCACTCTGGCGCTCACCGCTCGTCCCGCCCGGACGCTGCTGACCGCGCTGGGAACGATCCTCGGTGTGGCGGCGTTGGTATCGACGCTCGGTCTGGCAAAGACCGCGGGAAACCAGATCGTGTCCCGATTCAACGAGTTGGAAGCGACCGAGGTCTCGGTGGAGCCGGAACAGAACCGGTTCGGTCGAGACCCGTCGAGAAACGAGAGCGTCATCCCCTGGGATGCCGAGGAACGCATCGCCAGGTTGAACGGCGTGACCGCGGTCGGCACCGTTAGCGGAGTCGAGGTGAACGGGCGCCTGGCTCGATCGGTGCCGGTCATCGATCCGCTAGGCCAGACCGAGTTCCAAATGCCGGTTGTGGCCGCCAGCCCCGGCTTGTTCTCGGCATCGAGAGCGCAATTGTTCACCGGCCGATTCTTCGACAGCGGCCACGACAGTCGAGCCGATCGTGTGGCGGTACTTGGGCCGGGCGCGGCCAGTCGATTGAACGTCAGTCGAGTCGACAACGGCCCGGCCATCTTCATCGGCGACGAATCGGTGGCGGTCGTCGGCATCATCGCCACAACCGAACGCCGACCCGACCTGCTGAATGCCATCATCATCCCTAACGGCTTGGCCAGAGAACGCTTCGGCCTCACCGCTGTCGGTGAGGTGCTCATCGAGGTAGAGGTCGGCGCTGCGGAACTGATCGGCACTCAGGCCCCGGTGGCGCTGGCCCCGAACCAGCCCGACCGGCTGCAGGCCGACTGGGCGGTGCCGCCACGGCGGGTGCGGTCAGATGTGCAGTCCGACGTGAACGCTCTGTTCCTGATTCTCGGCGGAGTTTCTCTCCTGGTCGGAGCGATCGGCATCGCCAACGTGACGCTGGTTTCGGTTCTGGAACGGACCGGCGAGATCGGCCTACGACGAGCTTTGGGAGCGACCCGCCGACACATCGCCGCCCAGTTTCTTGGCGAGTCTGTCGCCCTCGGCGCCCTCGCCGGCCTGCTCGGCACCAGCCTTGGCATCATGACGGTAGTAGTGGTGTCGGCGACCAGAGAGTGGTCGCCGGTGCTCGACTCGTGGTTGCCGTTTGCCGCTCCCGCAGTTGGGGCGGTGACCGGTCTGTTGGCCGGTACGTATCCGGCCTGGAAGGCCGCGAGTACCGAACCCATCGCCGCCCTGCGCGGCAGCGCCTGATCACCGGCGGAGCCATCAGCGCCGCTAGGTCACGATCGCAGAGCCAAGATTCCGGCCGCTACCCGTTCGGCGATGGCCGCCACCGGCACCTGCAGTCCGCCCTGCACAAGATCGGGCATGATCGACGCATCGGCCACGTACAGCCCGTCGGTGTCGATGACCTGGCCCGCAGTTTCCGGCTGGCAACTCACAACCGAACCGGGATGGCCCTCCGGGCCCATGGCGCAGGTCCCTGCAGGATGAGCGTATGGCCCAGGGTGCTCGGCCAGGAAACGATCGATGGCACTGGGATCCATGCCGCTCAGCGCGTCGGCGGTTGTGCCCCGGTCATCGAGGTAGATCTCCCGCACCAGCGATGACAGTTCGGCGGACCGCAGCAGATCGAGAATATGCAGCACGCCGCTTCGCAGGCGCTCTCGATCGCTGGCGGTGCTAAGCGCCCCGGTTACCACCGTTGGCCCAGTTGCCCGTGCCCCCGATTCGGCTGCCGTCGGCGCCACCCAACCAGAAGCGGTAACCCGCATCAGTCCAACGATGACAACAGCAAGAGGGCCGCTGTCGCCGTCAGCGCTACCACGACCATCGGGCGAGGTATCGACACGATCGACCACGAACGCTTGCAGGTCGCCGTGCTCCGAATCATCTGAAGACCAGCGCAGCAGGCGAGATATCGCTCGAGCCCCGCTCGCTGGGTCGTAGGTCTCGTCGACCTCGTCGCGATTGAGGGCGATAGTGAACGCGAACGACGGATGATCTTTGAGACCCTGCCCGATGGCCGGATGGGTTAGGCCAGAATCACTCAGCAGTAGCGGGCTGCGAATGGCCCCGGCCGACACGATCACCAGCGGAGCCCGCTCTTGGTGCCCATCGCCGAACTCGACCCCGGTAACTCCATGACCGGCCATGGTGACCCGCCTGACCGCGCTGTCGCCCCTGACCGCCAGCCCCCCGCCATCCTCGGATACAAACCCATGCTGAGGCCCGAGGTATGCCTCGACCACCGATCGTCGGCCGCCGGAGCGCACCGCGAGACGGCTCCCGAGTATTCCCAGTCGATCCTGGTCAAGCGAACTGCCGCCTTCTTGGTGACCGGCGGCGCTGGCCGCAGCGGCGAACGCTTCGCTGACCGGCCCGACGTCATGAGGTAGTCCACCGAAGGCAGTGGCCGCCGACTCCAGGAACACCGCCATGTCATCGGGGCCCCACCGGTCACAACCGAACTGTTGTTGCCAACGGCGATAGTCGTGACTATCGCCGGGCGTAAGCAGCAGCGAGTTGATCAGCGAGCCGCCACCGACGCCGAACCCTTGCCGGTACGGCCGATCGGAGCTGGCTGTACTGGAACCCGGGGCATCAAAGCCGGGGTCACTGGAACGAACTCGGAGGTCGGGCCATTGCCTGCTCGGTTCCTCCGCCGCGGCGATGGTGTCCAAGCCGATGACCGAAGCGGGCCGAGGATCCCCCGGGCCCGCTTCAAGCAACAGGACTTGTCGGCCGGCAGCGGCCAGCCCGGCAGCGACAACACAGCCACCAACCCCGGCTCCGACGACGATGGCGTCCCAGGCATCTGATGGTGGCATAACGTAGCGCTACTTCGCTGCTCCGCTACTGGCTCTGGTCTCGCAGGAAGCGGCGCAGGATCTTCCCAGAAGCCGACTTTGGGATCTCGTCTGTGAACTCCACCAGACGGATCTTCTTGTAGCTGGCGACATGACCGGCGACGAACTCCTGGATCTCCTCGGCGGTCACCGACTCTCCAGGCCGCACCACAACGAAGGCCTTCGGCAGTTCGCCAGCTTCGACTTCCGGAACTCCGATAACCGCAACGTCGGCTACCGCCGGATGGGTCGCAATCAATGCTTCCAACTCGGCCGGAGGAACCTGGAAACCCTTGTACTTGATCAGCTCCTTGACCCTGTCGACGATGAACATGTGGTGGTCGTCATCGACCCGAGCCACATCGCCGGTATGCAACCAGCCATCGGCGTCGATGGTGTTGGCGGTGGCTTCGTCATTGTTGAGGTAGCCGGTCATGACCTGCGGTCCGCGGACCCACAGTTCGCCTTCGGTGCCCTCGGCCACATCGACGCCAAGGGCATCGACGATCCGACACTCGGTGTTCGGCACGGTCCACCCACTCGAACCCGACTTGAAGTCGTCACCTACGGTGGCATGACTGACCGGGCTGAGCTCGGTCATGCCGTAACCCTGGACGATGGGGCAGCCGATTCGCGCTGACGCTTCGGTTGCCAAGTCGCCGCCCAATGGTGCGGCACCGCAGAAGATCTTGCGCAGCGACGACAGGTCGAAGTTGTCGACCGCGGGGTGTTTTGCCAGCCCTAGGACGATCGGAGGCACAGCGAAGAACTGGGTGACCTTGTGCTCCTGGATCAGCTCCAGGCCCTTCTCCATATCGAATCGAGGCATCGAGAGCACGGTGACCCCCTCGGCCAGCAGGCTGTTCATTAGAACCTGCATGCCGTAGATGTGGAAGAAGGGCAGCACCGCCAACGCCACCTCGTTCTCTTGGTACTGCATCACCGGCGAACACTGGACGATGTTGGCCACCAGGTTGGTGTGGGTCAACATCACACCCTTTGGCAGGCCGGTGGTTCCGGACGAATATGGCAGAACCACAACGTGCTCGGCCGGGTTCAGCGGGACCTGTTCCATGGGTTCGCCGTAGAGGTCCTCGAGCGAAGCGAACCCTTCGGCCTGGCCGATGACCACAATCTCGGTGACCGAGGTGCCCTCGATAGCTTCACGAGCGGCCGGCAGAAAGTCGGGCAACGTGACGAGGAGTTTTGCACCGCTGTCGTTGAGCTGGAATCGAACCTCATCAGCCCCATATACCGGGTTGATGGTGGTGACGGTGCCACCTGCGACGGCCACACCGTGAAAGACAATGGCGTACTCGGGCACGTTCGGTGCCATGAGGCCAACCGTCGTACCGGCCCCGAAACCGCGCGCCGTGAGACCTCCGGCCAGGCGTTTGATCGCCGAACCAAGCTCGGCGAAGGTGTAACCGACCCCGGTCAGCCCATCGACCATCGCAGGACGGTCGCCGAGCGTCGAAGCCAGGCGTAGGACATGCTCTGTGACCGGAACATCGGGAATCTCCTGGTCAGGAAGCGGGCTGCGATAGATCTTCTCATCCATGGTCCGGATGATAACGAGCAACGCTCGGTTTCGACAGGGACATCCTGCCTGACGAGATCTGGGCCTTCAGGGTCATCAGATGTCAGCAAATATTGGCCGGCAAAGAAATATCCGACGCCTCACGCCGGTTGGTAAGTGATGCCTGCAAAGTTGCGGTTCCTGATTCCCCTAGCGATCATCGGCCTGATCGGCGCCACTGCCCTCGCCGTCACCTCCTCCGACGACGGCGATCCCGGAGCGGATTCCGAGGAGAGCTCAGAAGCGGCCTCGGCCGACGGCTCCGGCGAGAACTCAGCGGACGATAGCTCGACCGACACTGCCGAGTCCGATGAGAACCAAACCACAGCAGACCCCGATGCTGAAGAGTCAGCAACTCCAACCACCACGGCGCCAGAGCCCGAGGAGTTTGACCTGAACGCCATTGAAACGGGCGAAGCCCAATCGTTCGGGCCGGCACCTGAGATACCAGACGGGCCGTGGAGCGAAGAGACGGTGACCAACATCAACGAGATGCTCAGCGCCCTCATGGCCCAGGTCGACCCGTTCACCCAAATCAACCAGTTGGGCGACACCGGCGATCCGAGGGTGGCCTGGGTATTCGCCGACCTGCTGCGGTTCGTGAACGTTGGTGAATCCCACGAAGCGATGGTCGGCGCGGCTCAGCGGCTCCTACCGGGCAGCGAACTGAATCTCCTCAATCCGTGGGGCAGCACCGTCGATCAGATGATCGCCTGGGATGTGCCAGTCCCCGAGCAGCAGTACCTTGATTTCAAGCGAGAACTGTATGGCCAGATCGAGCCGCGCTGGGGCGAAATGTTCGTCGACGGCACCGATATCGACTGGCGTCATGTCAGTTGGGGCGGCGTTGGCATCGACGACCGAGAGTTCGGGTCGACCGATGGTTGCCGCTGCATCCCGGCGCTCGACACCCCCTCGGTCACCCCGGCCGATGAGGGTGACTGGTATCCCGATGAGGCGCTGGTCTTCGGGGTTGAGATCAACGGCGAGGCCAGGGCTTATCCGAAGAACATCATGGAAGTCCATGAGATGGTCAACGACACCCTGGGCGGCCGCGACATCGCCATGCCGTATTGCACCCTTTGCGGATCGGCTCAGGTCTACTTCACCGATGAACTGCCGGAAGAGTTCACCTCCAGGTTTGGTCGCCCGGTGTTTCGTACCTCTGGCCTTCTCATTCGCTCGAACAAGATGATGTTCGAACTCAAGACCCGCTCGTTTGTCGACACGTTCCGCGGCATACCGGCATCCGGCCCATTGGCCGAAGCGGGCATCGTGTTCGACCAGGCGTCGGTCGTCACGACGACCTGGGCCGACTGGAAAGCTGCGCATCCCGAAACCACCATCATCGCTGAAGACGGTGGGCTCGGACGAAGCTACGAGCTGGACCCTCTCAACGGGCGCGACGACAACGGTCCGATCTTCCCCATCGGCGATGTTGATCCTCGGCTGCCGGTCCAGGAACCGGTACTTGGAGTGCTCGGCTCCGACGGTCAACCGATCGCCTTCCACGTCAAAGCGGCGGCCAGCCTGCTGAGTGGCGGGGAAGCAGTTGTCGTTGACGGCATCGAACTACGACTCGACGGCGGCGGGCTGCGGGCGATACGCGATGGCGCTGACGCCGGCGGCCATCAGGCATTCTGGTTCGCCTGGAGCCAGTTCTACCCGGAGACCAAAGTCTGGCCCTTCGACTTCTAGATGATGCCGAGCGAACCGATTAGCCGGGTGGTGACCAGGTAGCCGAGGGCGAATACCCCGACCGACGCGGCCATCCATGTGATACCACGGGCCTGCCAGCCGAACCGCTGGGGGAACCGGATCGAATCGTTTGCGATCAGATCATTGCGATCGAGATTGCGGGTGGAAAACCAGCCTGCCAGCCAGAGCAAAGCACCGATCATCAGCAGCAGGCGCGGGATCAGCGAGATGTACAACCGGGCCAGTTCGTTCAGCTGGTATTCGGCCGGGTAGACCTTGCGTGTCTCGGTGTCGGCCGCAGCGTTTGATACAGCGGTTGGGTAAAAGACCTCGAACCGTTGACCGACGTAGGGCCGCTGTGACGAGTAGGCGCCGAGCGAGGTCACAAGCTGCGATCCGTCGACTGGACGCTGTCCTGCGGCGGTGAACTCTCCTTCGCAATTCCACTGATCGGACCCGAAACTGAACGATTCGGCACACGATGACACGAGAAACTCGCCGCGACCGCTGTGGTCAGCAGACCAAGACCGTAGGGCCCCGGCACGACCGAGGGTTGCGGTGAGGGCAAATAGGAACAGCAGGGCAACCAGAGCGGGTAAAACCACCTCTCGGACCGTCGCCAAAATCTGCCGGTCGATGACCCCTATTGACCCTCCCCTGAGCGTTCCCAACGCCTCTGCCATGCATTCACTCTATTGCTTAGACAAGCGAAAAGTCTGATGCTCAAGCAGCTGCGCTTTTTCTCAATTCGGGAGATCTGAGCGCACGTTATGCCGATCTGAGCGGCCGAAACCCCGGTCGCAGGCTAGCGACGCGCCGGGCGCCGCAGGAACTTCGACATTCTCACCGCGGTGGACATCACCTGGCTGCTGGCTGCAAGCGATCCCTGGGGCCACTGTCGCCTAGCGGCCCGTCTGTCCGCTCCGAGGTCTCGCAGCCGGTACGGGGTCAGTAGGGGGCGCAGGGCGGTGCCTGCTTCATCGTGTTCGAACGTGAAGTTGGAGAGTGCCTCGACTTCTTGAGGCGTCGGCCGGTTCCACCAGTGATCGAGCACGGCGATCGCCTCATCGGCCAGCGAGTCGGGACGTAAACCCCAGCCGGACAACACAGCCCGAGAGGGAATCGATTCGGCGGTCCTTACCGCTCCGACCCAGAGCTCTTCTGCGCCGTAGTCGACGGGCTCTACCGGCTCGTCGAAGATCATGTCGACCTGGCCATCGGCTCGCCGACGGTACTCGACAACACGTGGCTTGCCTGACGCGGTGATCGTCTCGATGCACGACACCGGCGCGTCGATGGGGTGCGGGCTGCTGTAGCCGTCGAAAGCGAACCGGTGGATCGGCACGCTGGCGTCAGCATCAGGCAGCACTTTGTCTCCACCGAAATGGAAATGCACCGGCGGCTCCCCGACCACTTCGGACAGCACCGCCGAGACCTGCGTAGCCAGACGGCCCCGCCAGCCAACGTCGACGAGGGCAAATTTCCCGGCAGGCAGACCATCGGCACGAAGCCGGTCGACGATCAACTTCAGTCGTTCGTCTGCTCGGTCTTGAATGGTGCCGTGAATCTTGGGATCAGCTAGCAAGCCTTCCCAGTCGGCGACGGCTTCCTCCGGCAGAGGTCGTCCCGACTCCAACCCGGCTAGCCATCGGTGTTCCGGATCAGACGCAAGGTCTGCCTGGCTAAGGCCGACCCTGGCCAGCAGCGCCTCGAACGGAACGTGGTGCCGTTTTGCGTGGAGGAAGCCACCGTCATCGCTGGCTCCAGTCTTCAGCCATTGGTCGATTCCCAGCGCCGACGCCGCGGCCAGCGACCAGGTAAACCGCGATGCTTGGATGTAGCGAAGGCTACGTCCATCCCAGTGGTCGGCCGGAATGGCCTGTGCCAGCAGCAATGGCAGTTCACCGTCGCGAGCCAGGAAACCGACGTGATCGATCTTTTGGGCCCGGCATTGCTCAGACACCCAGAGCACAAACGCTGTCATCACCTGACCGGCGACATCGGCCCCAAGGGCTTGCACCGCGGCTTGACGATCATCGATGACGCCCGTTCGGCGATCGTCCTCGATCCGCAGCCGAGCGGTCCGGGCCGAAGCGGCGAGCGCCGGCCCGTAGCCCTCAGGTCGCTGACCCATGGCGTCTTCATAGCGGTTGACATCGGCATCGAGCATGGGCACCGGGTTGAGGCCTGCGGCGGCAGCCATCGTGACGTCGGCCCAGATGTGATTGCCCGCGTGCCAGGTCGTCTTCCTGCGTTTCGAGCGCTGCTCGGTGCTAAAGAGCTGCGGCAACAGAGTTCCATCGGACTTTGTCGCTGCCGCCTCGCACGATGCAACCAGACGATCTCCGTCGACGAAGATCCCCGAGGAACGAAGGATCTCGATGAGCAACTCCGATGAGCGATCGGTGTCGGAAACGAACACCACTTCGGTACCGGCGCTGCGAATCTTGACCAGCGCCTCAGCCGCTCCGGGTACCGGGCGACAAAGCACGCGCTCCATGTCGGAAGCGATTGCCGGGCCACCATCGATCACATGCTCAATTGCCGCGTCGCCTGACAGGTCCCGCACAACACAGGTGTCGAAAACATCGACGCTGAGGGTGGCTGGTCGGAGGCGGATTACCCGTTCGGCCAGGCTCGGCCAATCCCGGTTGGTAAACCCCAACCCGGCCCGTTGCAGCCGAAAAACCACCCGGGGTCCGATCCACGGGATTCGTACCAAGAACCCGATGAGGAAAGAGTCTCGCACCACGCACACCGATCATAGGCACTCTCGAGGTGCTTTGATTGAAGCAAGAGCCAATACGCTGGTGGCACTCGAAGTATTTGGCAGTTGAAAGGGGGAGCAATGGCACGACGTCTCACACAGTTCAGCCACGGAGCGGGTTGAGCCTGCAAGCTCGCTCCTGACGAGCTGGCGCATGTATTGCGCCGTCTACCAGCACCAAACGACGAGCGCCTGCTCGTCGATGCATCAACCGGCGACGATGCTGCCGTTTGGAAAATCGACGATGACCGGGCCCTCGTCTTCACCGCCGACTTCATAACTCCGATCGTCGATGACGCCTCAGCGTGGGGCCGAATCGCCGCGGCCAATTCCGTTTCCGACGTCTACGCCATGGGCGGCCGCCCGCTGTTGGCGCTGAACCTGGTCGGCTGGAACAACGATGAACTACCGGGCGACCTCCTTGGTGACGTGTTAGCCGGAGCTGGCGAGATCGCCACCGCGGGCGGATTCGTTATCGGCGGCGGCCATACGGTCGATGACCCCGAGCCCAAGTTCGGCCTGGCGGTAATCGGCGAGGTCCATCCCGACAAGATGCTGACCAACGCCGGGCTCAAGGCCAATCAGGAACTGCTCCTGACCAAGCCGCTAGGAATCGGTGTGGCGTCCACCGCCATCAAACAAGACCGCGCCGATCAGCAACTAATCGAAGCGGCAGTGGCGTCGATGACCGCGCTCAACGACCACGCGGCCAAAATTGCGCTCCAGTTCGGAGCGACCGGGGCTACCGATGTCACCGGATTCGGCCTGCTCGGCCATCTTGGCCGGGCCGCACTCGAGTCCAAGGTCGATGTGAGCCTCGCGGTCAAGCGGATTCCGATCCTCGACGGGGTTCGGGATCTGGCGGAGCAGGGCTTCGTCCCTGGCGGATCGCAGCGAAATCTTCGTTCCGTCGAGGCCAAACTCGACCGGGGCAGCACCGATGAGCTGGATGTTCTACTCCTCGCCGATGCCCAGACTTCCGGCGGGCTGGTGTTTGCAGTCGACGGCGAAAATCTCGACGATGCGGTCCAGGCTCTAGCCGCCCTCGGCGTTGTTGCCGCCCATGTCGGTCGCACCAGCGCCGGAGACGGTCAGATCAAGCTCGACTAACGAGGCCTGGCTCGGACTTGGCTTTCGTTTTTAGATCTAGAGGCCGGCCAGTCTGCGACCTCTGGTCTTAACCTCGGTGAGGCACCGGCCAACATCGACGGTGGTCAACGAGCCCGCGTCGACGACCTGATCGCCAGCGACCCAGACATCGGTCACGAAGCGAGACGAGCCAGCGAAGACCAGATGGGTCACCATCTCGAGTCCCGGCGTAAACGCAGGCTGATCGGTATCGACGCGGATGATGTCGGCCCAAGCTCCAGGCGTCAGGTGGCCAACGTCGTCGAGGCCGATGGCGCTAGCCGCCGACTTGGTCGCCATATCGAGCGCAGTTGCGGCGTTCATGGCTTGCGGGTCGCAGCCGATGCCGCGAGCCAACATCGGCGCTAGCTTCAACTCCTGCCAGAGGTCGAGGCCATCGTTTGAGGCCACACCATCGGTGCCGACGCCAACACCAACACCGGCAGCCAACAGATCGGCCACCGGCGCAACGCCCGATCCGAGCTTCAGATTCGACTGTGGGCAGTGGGCCACCGCGGCGCCGGCCTCGGCCAACAATCGTTGATCGGTGGCATCGAGCCATACGCCGTGAGCGGCCAGCACATTTGCTTCCAACACCCCGGCATCGGCCAGAGCCTGCGTTGCTGTCTTTCCGTATCGTTCCTTGACCAGTTGACGTTCGGCTTCGGTTTCCTCGAGATGGATATGGAACAGCGCACCGGTTCGGGCGGCGTGGGCCGCAATCTCACCACATTGCTCGGGCGATAGGTCGTAGACCGAGTGCGGTGCGAAGCCGACGTTGATCCGCTGATCGGGGCGATGGTTATCAGCGAAGAAGTCGGCGATCTCATCGATGCGGGCCCCAACATCACCGTTTGCAAGCAGCGCAGCGATGACCCCCGGCGTTATCACCAGCCGGGCACCGCTGGCGGTCACCGCGTCGACGACCTGGTCTTCGAACATGTACATCTCGCAGCTGGTGGTGACGCCAGCCAGCAGCATTTCGGCCGAGCCGAGACTCATTCCCCACCAGGCGTCCTCGGGAGTCATCCTGGCCTCCCGTGGCCAGACCCCTTCGGCCAACCATCGCTGCAGCGGCAGCCCATCGCCTGCAGAGCGGACCAGGGTCATCGGCGTGTGGGCGTGGGCGTTGACCAAACCGGGCATTAGCAGTCCACCGAGACGGTGCAGGTTTTCCGGGGCCGGGCCAAGTTCGTGCTCGGGGCCTACGGCGGCGATACGTCCGCTGCCGTCGATGTCGATCGCCCCGTTCTCGATGACCAGACCGTCGCCCTCGCAAGGTACGACGTAGTCGGCGGTCAGCCGAGTCGCTGCGGTCAACCCGGCCGCTACCTGCTCGGTGCTCATAGTTTCTCTCCTCGGTCGAAGCGTACGACCCGTCGGTCGGTGACTAGTGCGGTGATCAACCCAACCGGGGTCACGTCGAACGCCGGGTTGAGCGCCGCGGTCCCCGGCGGTGCGATCGGCGTGCCCCGCACCGCGGCCACCTCCTCGGCACCACGGTCTTCGATCTCGATGTCATCACCGGAGGCGGTCTGCATGTCCACCGTCGATTCAGGGGCCACCACGATGAACGGCACACCGGCGTGAGCAGCGCCGAGGGCCAGGCTGAAGCTGCCGATCTTGTTTGCCGCGTCCCCGTTGGCCGCCACCCGGTCGGCTCCGATGAGAACGACATCGGCCGCTCCCCTAGCCAGCATGAACGGGCCCGCCGAGTCGACCAGCAGCCGGAACGGGGCCCCCATACGTTGTAGTTCCCAGGTGGTCAGCCTGCCGCCTTGCAGCAGCGGCCGGGTCTCAACCGGAAGCGCTTCGGCTAGCCGTTGGCGCTCGTGGAGAGTCTGGACCACGGCCAGAGCGGTACCTCGCTCGACCGCGGCCAAGCCTCCGGTATTGCAGATCGTCATCGCTCGGATCGTCGGCCCCGTCGTACGCCCGGCGAGTTCTTGGACCAGTTCCTCCACCAGGTCGGCGCCGAGCTCGCCCATCTGGATCGATGCTGCTATCTCTTCGTCGCGAATCTTGTGGGCCTCTGGCAACGCCGCAGAGGGGTCGACGATCGCTAGGGCGGTCACCCGGTCGACCATCGTCGCCAGGTTCACCGCGGTCGGACGAGCAGTTCTGATGTCGTGTACCGCAGAGTCGAACGCGGCACGATCCTGCGACGGGTTGTAGAGCTGAGCGGCGAGGGCGACGCCGTAGCCACCAGCCACACCAAGAGCCGGAGCTCCTCGAACCGACAATCGTTTTATGGCCGCCACCAGATCGGCGATGTTGTCTACCCGCAGCGTCTCGGTTTCCTGCGGGAGCTTTGTCTGGTCGATCATTTCGATCGCACCGTCGACCCAATCAAGAGTTCTCATTCGTTCGACATTAGTGGGAGGCACCGCTACGCGTCCGGGGCCGGACTCGATCCGTACCCATCCGGCGAGGCCATCTTGTCCAGTACCGCCCCCATCTGCTCCGAGGTGAGCTGCGGCGGCTCCCCGATGGCTAGGGCGGCCAGGTACTGGCCGGCGAGCACCTCGACCTCAACCGCTAGGGCCAAGGCCCCGGCGAGATCTGCGCCAACAGCCAAGATGCCATGGTGGGCCAGCAGGCACGCTTTTCGCTGCTCCAGGGCTCGCAAAGCGTTTCGGGATAGCTCCTCGGTGCCGAAGGTGGCGTACTCGGCGCAGCGAATATCTTCGCCGCCAGCAACGCCGACCATGTAGTGAAACGGTCCGATCCCTCGACTATGCGTCGACAGGGCGGTGGCCGCGGTCGGGTGGGCGTGAACCACCGCGTTGACCTCGGGCCGAGCTTGGAGAATGTCGAGATGGAACCTCCACTCCGACGACGGCCGTGGCGAACCGAGGGCTGTTTCTTCGGTCGCCCCAAGGGCTGTGTCTTCTGTCGCCCCGAGGGCTGTGTCTTCGGTCGCCCCAAGGGCTCGCCACGAGGTGTCGAAGTTCATGTGGATCACGTGACCGACGGTGACCTGGTCGTACGGCACCCCGGATGGTGTGACCAACATGCCGTCGCCGACCCTGGCCGATACGTTCCCCGCGGTGCCGTTATTGATGCCCTTTCTTTCCATAGCTCGGGCGGTCTCGATTAGTTCGGCGGCCAGCGGAGCGTGGCCCGAGGACGGCACCGACATCGAGTGAGTCACTGCACTCCGTTCTCGGCGGCGGCCTGTAGCTCGATCGTGCGTGCGATCAGCCGGTAGAGCGGTTCGGCGGTGCTGTCGATGATGGCGATGATGTCGTCGATCGAAAGCGGTTCGGCGTTCATGCCCGCGGCCGGATTGGAGACAACCCCGATAGATGCGTACGGCAAACCGGCCTCGACCGCCAAGGCCACCTCGGGGTAGCCGGTCATACCGACCAGGTCGCCGCCGAGCACCCGCATCATGTTGATCTCCGCCGGGGTTTCGAACCGGGGCCCGTCTGTGGTGCAGTACACGGCTCCGTCGCGCAGCGGAACCTGCTCATCTTCGGCGGCCTGTCGGATCAACGCTCGCAGCGCTGGATCGTAGGGAGTGGTCATGTCGGTGTGGCGGACCGAGTCCGATAGCGAGTCCGGACTGACCGCACTATCGGGCTTATCGGCGATAACCGGCCGACCGCTGCCATCGAAGAACGTGGTATCTCGGCCGGAGGTGAAGTTGAGAAAGTCGGAGATGAGTATCAGCGAGCCAGGGGCCATATCCGGGTTGATGGCGCCGCTGACCGCGGTGGCCACGATGGAGGTGGCGCCGACGGTGGCCAAGGCCGAGACGTTGGCGCGGTAGTTGATGCCGTGGGGTGGAATCGAGTGGTCAGACCCATGCCGGGGAACGAAACACACATCGGCGCCGCCCCACCGCCCGGTGGTGACCCGTACCGGATCTCCGAACAGGTTCGGAACCATCTCAACCGAGCGGTCGACCAGTTCAGGAATGTCGTAGAAGCCGCTCCCGGTGATAAGTGCAAACACCCACCGAGCGTACTGGAGCGCAGCCGAGCTACCGAAGGCCAGTGCGAAGGACCGTGACTACGTGGCTAGGCGGTTGCCAGCCGAAGCTCGGTTAGCCCTCGGATGACGAACGTCGGATGGTAAACGGGCTCCTCGACCAGTCGCAGGCCAGGGAAGCGCTCGACGAGGCCGGACACCGATTGGCTGAGTTCCAGCCGAGCCAGCGGTGCCCCGATGCAGAAATGAATGCCGCCTCCGAAACCGATGTGGGCTGGATCGTTGCGACCAATATCGAACCGGTCAGGCTGATCGAAACGCCGAGGGTCGCGCTGGGCCGAGCCGAATAGCATGGCGATCTCATCGCCAACCGCTAACTCCTGGCCACCGATCTCAACCCCCGGCTCCAGGATCCACCGTTCGAACATCTGCAGTGGCGAATCCCAGCGCAACAGTTCCTCGACCGCGGCCGAAGGTTCAACCGCCCCGCTGACGACACGATCCCACTGGTCGCGGTGGCGCATGAGTGCTCGGAAGCCGTTGCCAAGCGTGTTTACCGTGGCTTCGTGGCCCGCTTCGAGCAGCACCATCGTGGTCGAGATGATCTCGTCGGTGGTCAGGGTCTCGCCCCCGTCTTCCACCGCAACCAACTCCGACACCAGCAGCCCATCGGGGTGTTTGCGCTTCTGTTCGACCAGCGCTGCGGTGTATGCGATGTACTCGCCTGCGGCCCGGTCGGCCGCCACTCGTATCTCGTCGGTGGCAGTCAGCTCGTACATCTTGACGATGGCGTGAGACCAGTCGAGTAGCAGCTGAGCGTCGGCCGATGGCACGCCGAGCATCGAACAGATCACCGCAACCGAGTACGGCTGGGCGTAGTCGCTCAGCAGATCGAAGGTGCCGAGATCGGCGCAGCGATCGAGCAGACCATCGGATAGGCCGCAGATGTCATCGGCAAGTTTGGCCACCGATCGCGGCGTGAACACCTTGGAGATCAGCCGCCGCAATCTGGTGTGATCCGGCGGTTCGAGGTTCAGCAGCGACCACTGCTCATGTTCGTTGAATTTTGCCCAGCGGGCGTCCGGTTCGGTTCGTCCTAGTTCCTCGTGACTGAAGCGATGGGTGTAGCTACGTCCCATCCTGCGGTCTCGGAGTGCGCTGGCAACATCGTCAAAACGGGTCACCATCCACTGACCGCTGCTCTCATTCCAGAAGATCGGCGCCGCCTCCCGGAGCGCGTTCAACACCGGGTATGGGTCTGCGATAAAGGCTGGATCGTCGACCGTGAAACGAGCCAGGAGGTCCTCGGGTACGGTCAACGTCTGTACTCGACGATCAGGTCTCGCCCCGGCGATACGGCGCACCGGCAGCGCGTGGCATCTTCAGGTTCTGGCTGGCGAAGATCAACACCAAGAGTACGAGCGCGTAAGGCATGGTGTTCGGCAGCCAATCTGGAGCGGCATCGGTCAACAGGTACCAGGCGAGGGCCGCCGCACCGACGATCACCGCCAGCACGGCATCAACCTTTCTGCCGCTCTGTACCGCCCATATCGCTACTGCGACGAGTGCAATGGCCACCACCAACAGCAGCGAACGGGTCGCCGAACCGTCGAAGTCGCTGAACGACAATCCCAGCGGGTAGCTGAACAGCAGAGCGCCGAACAACACCCCGGAGGCTCGCCAGTTGCCGAAAATCACCGCCGCCAAGGCGATGAAGCCTCGGCCCTGAGTCTGGCCACCGCGATAAATGCCGGTCAGTTCCATAACGATGAATGCGCCGGCCAGGCCCGCAAACGCACCGCTTATGATCACNNGCGATGTAGCGCTGGCGGTAGATGTTGACACCGAGCGACTCGCCAGCCTTAGGGTTCTCGCCCGAACTGCGGAGCCGTAGCCCGAACTTTGTCCGCCACAGAGCCCACGAGAGCACCATGGCCAACACCAGGCCGAGGATTGTGTACCAACGAAGCTGGAATACCAAACCCCGACTCATCCCTGCCATATCGGACAGCCAGAACCAGCCCTTCTTTTCGACCCACCCGAGCATGTCAGGCGACCGCCAGTCCCCTATCGAGCCGCCAGCGAGGAATGGCATCGTGAAGTCGCCGAGCCCATCGACCCGGGGCGATTGGGTCTGAGACCCACCCTCGTAGCCAACGAAAATTCGTTCGCTCAGGTATCTGGTCAGGCCGGGCCCGAGAATGTTGATCGCGACACCGGAGATGATGTGATCGACGTTGAACTGAATCGTGGCGATGGCGTGGAGCAGACCACCGAGACCGCCCGCAAGCAGTCCAGCGATCAATCCACCCCAGGGGCCCCAGTTGAACGCGCCCCAAGCTCCGGCCCAGGTTCCGAGGATCATCATCCCCTCTAGGCCGATGTTGACGATGCCAGCCCGTTCCGAAACCAGGCCACCGAGGCCGGCCAACAGAATCGGCATCGACCACTTCAGCATGGCCGACGAGGATCCGCTCGAAGTAAGCAGCGAAGTGTCGCCAACCGACTGCACGATCGCCAGGACCAAGATGCCAAGCGCAGCCACGATCGGCCAACGCAACCAGGCCGGGGCTTTCAGATAGGCCTCAATCATGACTCACCTCCAGCGAGTGCGGGGGTTGATATCGCGGCCCGTTTTATCTCGTCCTGTTGTCGGATCCGACTAACGACTTCGTAGGCCACAACAGCGGCCAGGAGAATGATCGCCTGCATGATGATCACGATCGATGCCGAGGCATCGCTCTGGACCTGCAGCACCGCAGAGGAAGAGTCGAGGAAGCCGAACAGCAAAGCGGCGATGGCGATACCGGGAGCGGCGTTACGCCCAAGCAGGGCCACGCCGATGCCACCGAAACCCAAGCCTCGAATGAAGCCCTGATCATAGGAATGGTTGTCGGACAGGATCTCCGGCATGCCGATGAGGCCTGCCACTGCGCCCGAGAGGACCATGGCGATCAGAATCATCCGCACCGGCGGCACACCACCAGCCCTGGCGGCGAATGGGTTCATTCCACTGGCCCGCAGGTCAAACCCGAACCTGGTTCGGTTGACCACGACGTGGAAGATGATGCCAAGCACGATCGCCACCGCAAACATGCCCGTCAGCCGCCTGCCCTTGCCAATCTCCCTTGTGACCAGCTCGAAGATCCAGTTTAGGTTTGGCAGCCAACCGGACTCAGCGATTGGTGGGGTGCCGGCGTTTGTCTGGTTTGAGTCGTCGATCACCCGGGGGAAGGTGGCGGCGATGATGCCGCCGATGGCAATGAAGTTCAACATGATGGTGCTGATGACCTCGTTGATACCTCGAGTTACCTTCAGCAGACCGGCCAGTCCGGCCCATAGCGCCCCGGTCAGCATGGCACTTCCCATGATGACCGCCACATGCAGCGGAGCGGGGAGCGAGACGTTGGCCCCGACAACCGCAGCGACGAAGGCGGCCAGCACGTACTGCCCCTCGATACCGATGTTGAACAGGTTCATCCTGAACCCGATCGCTGCGGCCAGACCGGCGATGAACAGCGGTGTGGCTCGGTTCAGGGTGTCGATGAACGTCTCGAGCTTGAAGCCGTTGCGCAGCATGATCTCGTAGGTGCCATACGCGCTGCTGCCAGATAGCTGGAGCACGATCGAAGACACCAACAGTGCGAAGACAATGGCCATCGCTGGGGCCGCGGCGGCCAGCATGACCTTTCGAATGGTCAGATCTTTCACGCCGATTCCTCCAGTGCGGCACCGGTCATGTAGCTACCGAGTGAACGGGGTGTTACCTCGGCCGGGTCGAGGGTTGCGACTAGTCGACCGTGGAACATCACCACGATTGTGTCGGACAGACCGATCAGCTCATCGAGATCGGCCGAGATCAGCAACGTCGCCATCCCCGATGCCCTCGCCTCGCGAATCTGATTCCAGACGTCGGCTTGGGCCCCCACGTCGATTCCCCTCGTCGGGTGGGACGCGACGAGCAGCGACAAACCCGAGGTCATCTCTCGCCCGAGGATCAGCTTTTGCTGATTGCCGCCGGAGAGCGCTCGAGCGGCGACATCAACAGACGGACTTCGAACATCGAACTCAGAGCGAATTGCCTCGGTCTGGCGACGAGCTCCCGCCCGGTTCATCCAAAAGCCATTCGAGTACGGAGGCTTGGTTTGGTGACCGAGGGCGGCGTTCTCCCACAGCGGAGCGTCGAGCAGCAGTCCTTCGTGGTGTCGATCCTGGGGAACGTAACCGATCCCCGATTCGCGACGCTGCCGCACCGAGCGGCCGGTGATGTCGTCGCCCTGCAGGGAAATCGTTCCCATGTCGGCGGTCCGCGTCCCGATGATGGCCTCGACCAACTCGGTCTGACCGTTGCCTTCGATCCCGGCTACGCCTACCACCTCGCCCTGATGAATCTTGAGCGACACGTCATGGACGATCGGGCGGCCATCGGGACCGTTGACGGTGACCTTGTCGACTTCGAGAGCCACTTTGTCGGTGACGGTTGAATCGGATGTCTCCGGGGTTGGCAGCTCGGAACCGACCATCAGCTCGGCTAGGTCTCCGGCGGTGACGCTGTCTGCGGCGACAGTATCGACGGTCTTACCTCGACGGATCACCGTCACGGTGTCGGAAATGTCGAGAACCTCTTGGAGCTTGTGGTCGATGAAGATGATCGTCGCACCGCCTGCCTTGAGCTCCCGCAGGTTCTTGAAGAGGGCTTCGACCTCCTGGGGGACCAGAACCGCGGTCGGCTCATCCAGGATCAGAATCCGAGCGCCGCGGAACAGTACCTTGATGATCTCGACCCGCTGGCGTTCGCCGACTTCGAGCGTTTCCACTGCATCGTCAGGGTCGACTTCGAGGCCGTAGGCCTCCGAAACCTCGGCCAGTCGTGCTCGCGCAGTCGCGAAGTCGATCCGTCCGCCGCTGAGGGTCGGTTCGGAGCCCAGGATGATGTTCTCAAGAACCGAGAACTGTTCTGCCAGCATAAAATGCTGGTGGACCATGCCGATTCCCGCCTCGATCGCGTCGGTCGGTGAATCGAAGGACACCTCGACCCCGTTGACCAGCATGACCCCCTCATCTGGCGGCTGCATGCCGTAGAGGATCTTCATCAACGTCGACTTACCTGCGCCGTTCTCGCCGCAGATGGCGTGAATCTCGCCCTCTTTGACCGTGAGGCTGACGTTGTCGTTGGCCACAACGCCGGGGAATCTCTTGGTTATTCCTCTGAGTTCGATGGCATTGGCCACGTAATCCCCTCCGCTGTGTCATTCGAGACGATGGTCAAACAATCGTGTTCACGGTAAAACGCGAACGAGACCGGACAGTAGCCCGATCCCGTTCGACGTTCACTATGTCTGTGTATTTTGACTGCAGTCTGTGACGTATCTCGACTGCGGCCTTTGATCTACAGCCCCTGGCTTACGGCTCGGTCGGAACGGTGACTGCGCCAGAGATGATGTCGGCCTTGGCCGCTTCAAGCTCGGCAACGATGTCATCGACGAATCCACCGGAGGTGGAGTAACCGACGCCGTCGGCGGAGAGGTCATACACGGTGTTGCCTGCGGCGAAGCTGCCATCGGCATGGGCCCGGGTGATTTCCAGCACTGCGGCATCGACCCGCTTGAGCATCGAGGTCAGCACGTACTCCTGGACCTCAGGGCTGACGGTGTTGTACTGGTCGGAGTCGACGCCGATGCCCCAGACCTTGGAGCCACTCGACTCGCTGGTGGCCTTGGCGGCTTCGAACAGACCGGCACCGGAACCACCAGCAGCGTGGTAGATGATGTCAGCGCCCTGGGCGTACATGGCCGAGGCGGTTTCCTGGGCCCGGTCCGGGGCGTTGAAGCCGTCGAAGTCGGGGAACTCGGTGATGTATGCCGGGATGATCTTGATATCGGGGTTAACCGATGCCACACCGGCGGCGAAGCCAGCTTCGAACTTCTCGATCAGGCCGAACCCGCTCACTCCACCGATGAAGCCGACGGTGTCGGTTTCGGTCTTGAGTGCCGCGGCGACGCCAACGAGGTACGAGCCCTGCTCTTCAGCGAAGGTCAGGCCTGCGATGTTCTCACCGACGGGCACGCCGCCATTGTCGAAGTCCAGCATGGCGTCATCGACAACCGCGAAGTTCACGTCGGGGTTCTCGCCCGCAACGGCGGTTACGTCGCCTGCGAACAGGAAGCCGACACCGATAACGAGTTCGCTCTGCTCGGCCTGAAGCTGAAGCAGCTCGGCCCGGTTGGAACCGTCAGCGTTTGGCTCAGCTTCCGAGAAGGTGATTCCCAGCTCGGCGGCTGCGGCATCGATGCCGACGGCTGCGGAGTCGTTGAACGACTGGTCGCCACGGCCACCGATGTCGTAGGTCAGACCGACGTTGAAAGCGTCGCCCATGGCGTCGCCTTCCTCCATCGAATCGTCGTCGTCCATCGCGCCGTCTTCGTCATCGGCCATGGCATCGTCGTCGTCCGAATGATCTTCATCTTCGGCCATAGCATCGTCGTCAGCGGAGCCATCAGACTCCTCCGACCCAGCACCAGCGTCGGTCTCGGTTTCCGCATCGGAACCGCAGGCCGCCGCAAACATGCCGAGGGCAGCTAACAGCGCCAACAGCTTCATCAAGGTTTTCATCATTGAATCTCTCCTCCAAAAGATTGAACCACGTGAATCTACCCCCTACGCCAGGGTGAAGTGCTTCGCGACACGATTCCGTTACCGGCAAAACACCTGTGAAAAGGGGCACTGGCAGGCCAGCTCCTGGTCCCGTTTTGTTCCTGGTGGCCACTGTTGGAGCGGGTCAGGGCTCGCATAGGCCGCCGAAGTGGCGCCTGCACTAGCGTGTGCCGGTGCCCGCTGATCTGTCATCGACTACAGCAGACGAGCCAACTGTTCCCCGATCGGCATGGTTGGCACTCGGTGTTACAACTGTCGTTTTCTTTCTGACGGTGATTGATATCTCAGCGGTAAACGTCGCCTTTCCCTCGATCAGAGAGAGCTTCGGAGCGACCCAAGCCGAGCTGAGCTGGATCATCTCCGGCTACAACATCACCGTCGCCACCGGATTGCTGTTGGCTGGCCGGATGGCTGACAGCATCGGCCGCAAACGGGTGTTTATGCCAGGTGTCCTGATATTCATGTTGGGCTCGGCGTTGTCTGGTTTCGCTCCCAGTGTCGCCTGGCTCATCGCAGCCCGGGTACTTCAGGCGGTGGGCGGGGCCATCGTCTCCGCCTCATCGATAGCCGTCGTCCTGCCCGCGTTTCCGCTTTCCAAGCGGGGAACCGTGATCGGCATCGCTGGAGCCGTGGCCGGGCTCGGAGCGGTGGCCGGTCCAGCGCTGGGCACAATCCTGATCGAGGTCTTCTCGTGGCGGGCCATCTTTTTGATCAACGTGCCGCTGTGCCTCGGCATTCTGGCTGTCTCCCCGAAGCTGCTCCAGGAGTCGAAAGATCCAAACGCCAGCGGCAAGGTCGACCTGCTCGGCATCCCGATCGGCACGGCTGCGATAGCGCTGATCATGTTCGCCATCGTGCAGAGCGAGTCGTGGGGTATCAGCGACGGCAGGATCATCGCCCTCTTCCTCGCTGGCGTGGCGCTGTTGCCACTGCTGGTTTGGCGGTCGGCTCGCCATCCCGAGCCGCTGCTCGATCTGAGCTTGTTCGGGATTCGTTCATTCAGCAGCACCGCTATCGGAGCGGCCTTCTACTCGGCCGCCTTCACCTCGGGCTTTCTCGTGAGTTCGTTGGCGCTGCAGGACCTGTGGGACCAGTCGCTGCGGACCACCGGTCTGGCATTGGTTCCAGCTCCGATCCTGGCGGCGATCGCCGCGCCGCTTGCCGGGCGTTTTAGCGACAGATTCGGTCATCGGTGGTTGCTTGGCTTCGGCTCTGCGCTGTGCAGCCTGACCTACGCTCTCTTCCTGCTACTGCTCGATGAGGAGCCTGCGGTATTCACCCGGTTCGTGCCGCTCGGCCTCATTCTTGGGCTGGGGATCGGGCTAACGGTTTCGAGTTGGTCGAGCGCTGGTCTCTCCGACATTGGCTCGGACAAATTCGGCGTTGCCAACGCCACGATAAGAACGGTGCAGCAATGCTTCTTCGCCGTCGGTGTTGCGGTAGCGGTCACGCTGCTAGCCACCGGCGGCGAGCGAGCCGAAATCACCGGCTACCGCTGGGCCTGGGCTTGGATTGCTGGCGCCTACTTCGCCAGCGCCGTGGCGATCATGGTGGGCTTTCCCGCCGGTTCAAGCCAGGATCGCGAAGCTGTGATCAAGACTCGAGCGGCCAACGACCTCAACGATTCCGCCCAGTGACGAATAGCGACAGACAGCAAAGAACTAAACGAAGGACAACCAGATGAGCAGTGACAGAATCGATGGAGTCAGGGCACTCTGTTTCGACGTCTTCGGGACCGTCGTCGACTGGCGGACATCGATAATCGCCGAGGGTCATGCGCTCGGCGAGCGGCTGGGGATCGAACGAGACTGGACGGCCCTGGCCGATTCGTGGCGAGGTCTGTACCAACCGTCGATGGAACGTGTGCGATCTGGAGAGGTGCCGTGGAAACCGCTCGACGAACTGCACATGGAGAGCCTTATCGTGCTGCTCGATCGGTTCGAGATCTCGCTGTCGGACTCGGACCGGCTGCATTTCAACCGGGCCTGGCATCGCCTCGACCCGTGGCCTGAAGTGGTGCCGGCACTCACCGACCTTGCACAGCGCTACACCCTGGCCACGCTGTCGAACGCCAACATCGAACTGGCAAGCAACATGGCCGAGCGGGCCGGTCTGCCCTGGCACCGGATCCTGGGGTCCGAGGTCGCTCAGGCCTACAAGCGAACGCCGCAGGCATACCTTCGGTCTGCAGCAGCGCTCGACCTACAACCAAATCAGTGCATGATGGTCGCGGCCCACAACGATGACCTCCACGCGGCCTCGGCCCTGGGTTTTGCCACCGCCTTCGTCGCACGCCCGACCGAGTACGGGCCGGGCCAGGCCACCGACTTGGCTGCCGACGGCCCGTGGGATCTCGTCGTCGACAACTTCACGGAGCTGGCCACGTCGCTCTAACAGCGCTCTGAGGCAAGGTTCCCTTTGCACAGCGACTAGCTCTTCGACCAGGCGGCGAACAGTTCGGTGTAGTGCTCGCCTCGGGTCAGTAGCTCGTCATGGGTGCCCAGTTCGGCCAGGCGACCGTCGACGATAACGCCAACCCGATCGCAGCGGGCCGCGGTCGACAGGCGATGGGCGATCACGATGACCGTACGAGAGCGCATCAACGAGTCCATGGCGTTCTCGACTAGAGCCTCGGTGCCCGGGTCGACGCTCGATGTTGCCTCGTCGAGAATCAGAATGGCCGGGTCGACCAGGGCGGCCCGAGCCAGAGAGACGATCTGCTTCTCCCCCGCCGAAAGTCGGCTGCCGCGCTCCTGTACTTCGGTGGCAAGACCGTCTGGCAGTCCGTCGAAGATCTCAGCAGCGCCGATCCGCTCGACCGCAGCTCGGATCTCGTCGTCGGTTGCAGCCGGTTTGGCGATGCGGATGTTGTCGAGAATCGTTCCCGAGAACAGGAAGCCCTCCTGGGGTACCACCACGATCTTCGACCGCAGCGACCGGTTTTGGGCCCTGGTGAGGTCGATGCCATCGACTCGCACCGTGCCAACCGTTGGGTCGTAGAAGCGAGCGACCAGCTTAGCCAGCGACGACTTCCCGGCACCGGTCGGGCCAACGAAGGCGATGCGTTCGCCTGCTCCGATGGTCAGATCGATGTCGGTCAGCGCCATGTCCTGTGGGTCGTTGGTGTATGAGAAGCCGACCCCGTCGAGCTCGATCGATCCCGGACCATCGAGCGCCACTGCGTCGGCAGCTTCGTCGACCTCGATCGGCGCGTCGATTAGGTCGAACAGCTTGTTGAGCGCTGCGGTTGCCGACTGAACCAGGTTGAACAGCTGACTGAGCTGCTGCACCGGGCCGAACAGGGTTTGGAGAATCAGCACAAATGCCGCCACGGTGCCGAGCGTGATGATGCCCTTGACCACAAACACCCCGCCAACGCCGAGGGCCACTGCGGTGGTTAGCGCCCCGGTGAATTCGATGATCGGCAGGTACCAGGCGGCAATGCGAACCGAGTCCATGTGGCTGAGGTAGAGCGCACGATTGGTAGCGGCAAAGCGGTCGGCCTCGATGCGTTCCCTGGCGAAGGCCTGCACGATCCGCACCCCCGAGATGCCTTCCTGCAGCGAGTTGAGGGTAAGGCCGACGTTGTCTCGAACCGCAACATAGGCCCGGTTGGAATCACGATGGAATTTGATGCTCGCCGCCACAATCACCGGTGTCGTGATCAGACAGATCGCAAGCAGCTGCCAACTGAGGAACGCCAACACCACCGCTGACAGCGTCAACAGCAGCGCCGCGCTGACAAACATCAGCAAACCGAACTGCACCAGGTCCTGAAGCGAGTCGATGTCCGACGTCATCCGGCTGATCAGAACGCCGGACTTCTCCCGGTCGAAGAACGACAACGACTGTTTCAACATCCGGTCGAAGACCTGGTTCCGCAGGTCCCTCAGGAAACCCTCGCCGACATGAGCGAGGTTGATGATGGCCAGGCGGTACGTGGCGTAGGCCGCCAGCGCCACAACGATATACAGAGCCACAGTGATATTGAGCTGGGTTCGATCGCCGACCCGTAGACCACGGTCGATGGCCCGACGGACAAGCAGTGGTCCGGCGAGAGTCAGCAGCGTCCAGGTGATGAGCGCGGTCGACGCCGCGATCAGGCGCACCCGGTAGGCACCGAGGGCCCGGCCTGTCCTGCGGGCAACCTTGCGGGCGCCGTCGACGCCGAGCTTCTCTTCCTCGCCAACCCCAAGCGACATCCGCCAAGCCATTAGTTGTCGACCTCTGTCGGCGCGGCGGTTTCTAGGGTTGAGGCCAAGACCTGTCGGTAACGTTCGCTCGAAGCGAGCAGCTCACCGTGCGTTCCCTCATCGACGACGCGGCCCTGATCGAGGAGCACCACTCGGTCGGCCAACGCTACGGTCGCGGCCCGGTGGGCGATCACGATCGTGGTTCGGCGATTGAGCACGTCACCGAGGGCGTCGGCGATCTCGTGTTCCTTTGTCGGGTCAACCGCCGATGTGGCGTCATCGAGAATCAAGACCCGAGGCTCGGCCAGGACCGCTCGGGCGATGGCCAGCCGCTGGCGCTGCCCACCGGACAGTGAGTAGCCTCGCTCCCCTACCTCGGTCGAGTAGCCCTCGGGTAGCTCGTCGATGAAGTCGGCTCCGGCGGCCTGAGCGGCTCGGCGCACGTCGGCGACATCGGCCGACGGGTCGGCGAAGGCGATATTGGCGGCGATGGTTTCGCTGAACAGGAACGTGTCTTCGAAGACCAGCCCAACCGCTCTACGTAACTCCTGTGGGTCGAGATCTCTGATGTCGACCCCGTCGAGGGTGATCGATCCATCGTCGACGTCATAGAACCGAGGCAGCAGGTTGGCCACCGTGGTCTTGCCGGAGCCGGTCGGCCCGACGAGAGCCACCGTCTCCCCTGCCTCGACGACGAGCGAAAAGCCCCGCAACACCGCCTGATGATCGCCGCTGCCGTTGCTGGCAGTTTCATTGACGGCATAGCCATTCGTGGCAGTGCCATTAGTGTTGCTGCCATTGATGTTGCTGCCATTGGTGTCGCTGCCATTGGTGTTGCTGCCATTGGTGGCGGGACCTGCGCCCATCGTCACGGCCGCAGGGTCGGACATATAGCCGAACCACACATCGTTGAACTCGATCCGGCCCCGGGCTCCGGCCGCTGGGAGGGCTGCAGGTTTGTCGGGAGCCACAATCGCCGGTGCCGTGGCCAGTAGCTCCGAGATGCGGACCCCGGCGGCGGCTGAACGTTGACCGGTGGTGACCGACATGCCCAGGGTCCGCAGCGGCTGAATCAGCAGAATCACGTAGATGTTAAAGCTGACTAGGCTGCCGATGGTCATATCGCCCGCCAGCACGAGGTTCCCGCCGTAGGCCAGCACCACGATCAGTCCCAGGTTGGGCACGATCTCCATCGCCGGCATATAGCGGGACCGGGTCATCAGGCCTCGCATCGACGGCTCATAGACGTCGTCAGCTGCCGCTGAGAGCTTCTCCGCTTGCAGATCCTCAGCACCGAAGCCCTTCACCACCCGGATCCCGACCACCGCCTCCTCGACTACCGATGCCAACGCCGCCGACTGGCGCTGCACGTCAGCCACCGCGGGGAACAGACGGGTGGAGAACGCTCGACCAAGAAAGTAGATCGACGGTAAGCCGATCAGCGCCAACAACGCCAGCAGCGGTTGGATGATGACCATGATCGTGGTGACCGCAACGACGGTGACGATCGCTCCGGTCAGCATCGGCACCATGGTGATGAAGTTCTGGAACTGCTGAAGGTCGGTGTTGGCCCGGCTCATCAGGTCACCGGTGGCGTTGGCATCGTGGAAGGCGAAGTGCAGTCGCTGGACGTGGGCGAATACCCGGTCACGCAAACGAGACTCGATCAACCGAGCATTGTGAAACGCCATGTATCGACGAAGACCGAGCATGGCACCAGACAGAACCCCGGCAGCCAAGATGGCCAGCGACCATCGCCAAGCCGTATCTTCCCAGCCCAAATCCCCCCAGCTCGCGTCGAACCAGCCCACATCGTTGCTATCGGCAGCCGGTTCGGAAATGCCGCGATCGATGCCGAGTTGTACGAGCAGGGGGATAGCAACCCGACCTGCGGCCCAGGCGAGACCTATCAGCATTCCGAGGATCAAGCCTCGTCGCTGCTGTTTCATCGACTGGGAAAGCAGCCGCCATCCGGCGCCGCTCCCGGTTGCGGGTTTGCTCATCGCTCCATCGACACTAACCGGCACCATCGGCTGGAGGCGATTTGGCGGTCTGGGTCTTTTGCCCAATTGACGCGGCGCAAGGACCGTACATAGAGTCGCATTGATACGTAATCCGACTATTCGGCGGCTGTTTCTCTCCTCTCGGCCGCCGAATACTCGTTTTCCGGAAATCGCAGGAAACCGGGGTCTAAACCAGGCACTATGGCTCGGTGAGCAGCATCATCGTTTCCGATCTTGAGTACGCCCCACCCGGCGGCGATTCGCTGTTCTTCGGGCTTAACTTTGGGATTTCCCCTGGCGACCACGCGGCGATCGTCGGTCCAAACGGTGTCGGCAAGAGCACCATCCTTCGCATTCTCTCCGGAGAAATTGAAGCCGATGAGGGCGATTGGTCGGTCGGCGGTTCGCGCCTCACCATGACCCAGGACGTCGGCATGTCGAACCCCGACGCCACCCTGCGAGAGATGCTCATCGAAGTTGCGCTGCCGGAACTACGAGTCGCTGGGCGAAAGCTCATCGAAGCGGAGCGGGTCATGGCCGCCAGTGGCGAAGCCGACGCCGGCATCGCCTACGCCGAAGCACTCGGCGAGTGGGGCGACCTCGGCGGTTACGAACTTGAGGCCCAGTGGGCGGCCGCTGCCGAACGTAGCGTGAAGAGCGACATCGATGACGTCTCCACCCGTCTGGTCGGCGAGCTGTCAGGCGGCGAACGCAAACGGCTGGTGCTCGATCTGCTGCTCAACTCCGGGGCCGACGTCCTACTGCTCGACGAACCGGACAACTACCTGGACATCCCAACTCGGGTTTGGCTAGAAGATCAGATCAAGCAGTGCCAAAGCACGATCTTGATGGTCAGCCACGATCGCTCGATTCTGGAGCGCTGCGCCAACAAGCTCGTCGTGCTCGAAGGCTCGACCTGCTGGGTGCACGGCGGCTCGTACGCCACCTTCCCCGAAGAGCGAGAGAAGCGACAGAAGCTTCTTGGCGACGCGTTGAAGCGGTGGAACGACGAGGAACGTCGACTCTTCAACTTCATGAAAATCATGAAGGCCAGGGCGGCACAAAACCCTGGTAACGCCCCGAGAGCCAACGCAGCCGAAACTCGCTGGGAAAAGTACGTGGCAGTAGGTCCTCCCCCACCACCGGTTCCCGATCAGCAGATTCACGTGAACCTGCGAGGGGCCGACTCGGCTCGCCGGGTGTTGGCCCTCGACAAGCTGGCCATCGATGATCTGTTTTTCCCCTTCACCGAAGAGATCCACTTCGGGGAGCGGGTTGGCCTCATCGGCCCGAATGGCACCGGCAAAACTCACCTGCTGCGAGCGTTGGCCGGCGAACAGGAACCAAACGAGGGCACCATCAAATTGGGGCCCAGGACCTCGATCGGAACCTTCACCCAGATCAACGACCGGCCCGACTTTGTCGGCGAACAGGCCGTCGACATCATCGGCGAACGGGTACCGGATTTCGAAGCGGCCATGAAAGCGCTCGCTCGCTACGGCCTATCGGAGCAGGCAAAGCAGCGATTCGAGACGCTGTCCGGCGGACAGAAAGCTCGGCTGGAGATCCTCTGTCTTGAGAAGGAGGGTCACAACGTTTTGCTGCTCGACGAACCGACCGACAACCTCGATATCGAATCCTCTGAAGCGTTGGAACGGGCCCTCGACGGCTTCCAGGGAACGGTCATTGCGGTCAGTCACGATCGTACGTTCCTAGCCGGACTCGACCGTTTTGTGATGATCAACGACGACGGCGAGGTCTACGCGCTTCCCGATTTTGAGGTAGCTATGGTCGCCCTCGCTGCTCCTCAAACGTTGGCCAAGATCAAGCTAGCCAAACCCCTGAATAACTAGTGGCTCTCTGCACTAACCGTCTCCGGTGAACACCCGCTATAACTAGCTTGTCGATGATGGCGGCCCGTGCTTTCATCGATCCGACGAGGGAGACTCAGGTGACCAACCAACGGCGATTGCTGGTGGCGCTACTATGCGCACTCGGCCTAATAGCAGCATCCTGCGGCAGCGATGGCGCAGACGACAGCGGGGCGTCTAGCACCGATGGAGACAGCTCCACCAATGCCGACTCCGACTCCGGATCCGATACAGATGCAGAATCCGACGGCGATGCCGATGGCGATGGCGATTCCGGGTCCGATTCCGACAACGAGACCGATGCCGACACCGGCGACGCTGCAGACACCATCCTCATCGGGGCCGCGATCGACCTGACCGCCAACATGGCGCCGTTCGATGCACCAGCCTTGACCGCAGCCCAGATCACCGTTGACCGCATCAATGGCGAGGGGGGCGTGCTCGGCCGACAGCTTGAGTTGGTCCATGTCGACACCGCGCTCGATCCCGATCAAACTAAGTCGGCGGCAGTCGATCTGCTCGGTCAGGGAGCCGACATCCTGATGGTCACCTGCGACATCGACTTCGCCACCCCAGCGGTCCAGGAGGGCATCAACGCTGGTGTGCTCACCATCGCTCCCTGCATCGGCACCGACCAGATGGGGCCCAGCCGTTTCGGTGACGCTGGCCGACTGGCATTCTCACTCGGCAACGTTGCCCAGGACGAAGGCGCAGCACTCGCCGAGTACGCCATCGACCAGAACTGGGAAACCGCCATCGTGGTTCCCGACAATCTGCTGGTCTACTTCCAAGACGTGTGCGCCGCGTTCACCAAACGGTTTGAAGAACTGGGCGGCTCCGTCGTTGCCACCGAAGGCTTCGCATCATTCGACGGATCGGTCAACAACCTGCCGACCGCTGTCGACAGCGCAGGCGAGGCAGATGTCATCGCCCTCTGCACCTTCCCGCCGGATATCGCAACCGCGGTTGGCGGCATCCGCGGTCTCGGTATCGACACCCCGATGTTGAGCCCATGGTCTGGCGACGGCACCTTCTGGAGCGCCGAAGATCTCGACGACTTCACCTTCTCCACCTTCGCATCGGTGTTCGGTGACGATCCAAGCGCCGAAGTCTCAGCGCTGGTGGCCGAGATGGATGCCCGAGGCAACCCAGCAGGAACCGGTGGCTTCATCGTCGGTGCAGCAGCGATCGAAACCATCGCCGCTGCCATCGAAGCTGTCGGCTCCACCGACGGTGCCGCGCTTGCCGATTACCTGGAAGCCCTTTCCGGTCTCGAAACCACATCGGGCGAGATCAGCTTCTCGCCGGAGCTGCACACGGTGTTCGGCCGGGAGTACCGCATGATGAAGTTCGAAAACGGCACCCCGGTTTTCCAAGAGCTGCGGGCCGCCACCAGCCCCGCCGACATCGACGGGTAGGCCGGCCTTGGCCCCTGGCCAACAACCTGGACCGCGTCGGCACGGTTCCGACCCAGCATCGCTGGCGGCTCGGCTGATCAGTCGATCCTTCGATGGCGTCCATGCTCTGACCGAGGTGACGATCGAACTCGCTCGTCACGAAATCGTCGGCTTGATCGGCCCCAATGGGGCTGGCAAGTCGACGTTGGTCAACCTGCTTTCGGGATTCGATAGGCCGAATCAGGGCACAATCGAACTCGATGGTGTCGATATTTCATCGTGGTCACCGGCCAAGCGGGGCCGGGCCGGCATCGGGCGGACCTTTCAACACGGCCATGTGTTCGCCGAGCTGAGCGTGCAGGAAAATGTCGAGGTTGCGGCGCTAGGAGTCAAGGTTTCGCCTCGACAGGCTCGTGCCGTGGCCGATGAACTCCTGTCGCTCCTGCAGCTTGGCGAGACCAGGCACCAGGCTGCTGCAACACTCCCCCACGGCCAGGCCAGACTGCTCGGCGCGGCCCGAGCACTAGCCACCAACCCCAGCTTCCTACTACTCGATGAGCCTGCGGCCGGCCTCAACGAAGATGAAGTCGGCGAGTTCGGCCAGGTGATCAGGCAACTGAGCCAGGAGCGCCGGGTCGGCATGCTGTTTATCGACCACAACGTCTCGCTGGTGCTAGCGCTGTGCGACCGGATCCACGTGCTAGACGAAGGACGCACGCTGGCCCAGGGCACACCGGACGAGGTCCGAGCCGATCAAGCGGTCACCGCCGCCTACCTGGGCAGTCCATGACTAGACCGCCCATGAACGAGCAGCCGCTGCTGAGCATCGATGATCTGGAGATTCGTTACGGGACGGTTGCCGCTGTGCGGTCGGTCTCGTTGACGGTCCCAACCGGTCAGGTCGTTGCCCTGCTCGGCCCAAACGGCGCCGGAAAGACCTCGGTCCTCAGTTCGATCATGGGCCTGATCCAGCCCAGCGCAGGCGCCATCACCTTCGACGGCCATTCGCTACTCGGTCTCAAACCCGAGACCATCGCCAGGCGGGGCATTGCCCTGGTGGCCGAGGGTAGAAACATCTTCGGCGATCTAACCGTCGAGGAGAATCTGCGGCTTGGCATGGTTGCTCGACGCAGCCCCGAGGGTCGCAGCCAAGACCTTGAGCAGACCCTCGACCTCTTCCCCATCGTGAAGCAATTCCTCCAGCGACAGGCCGGGCTACTCTCCGGTGGACAACAGCAACAGCTGGCAATCGCCAGAGCGATGGTTTCCGATCCTCGGCTGTTGCTGCTAGACGAACCTTCCCTCGGCCTCGCTCCCGCCATCATCGATACTGTGTTCGAGTCGCTCGATGCCATCCGTTCCCAGGGTCGAACCATCCTTCTGGTCGAGCAACGGGCTACCCGAGCGGCGGCGTTCGCCGACCGCTCCCACGTCATCGCCAACGGAACGATCCGACTGTCGATCGACCGCACCGACACAGAAAACATAGACAGCACAGATGACCGCATCGCCAAGGCGTATTTCGGCGCATGATCTACCTCCAGTACCTCCTCGACGCCACCGCCAGCGGTGCGCTGTTCGCCGTTGTAGCCCTGGGAATCGGTCTGATATTCGGCGTGATGCGGCTGGTCAATTTCGCTCACGGGGAGCTGCTCCTGGCCGGCGGCTACACCCTCTACCTGACCGAGGACTGGCCAGCACCACTGTCGATCCTCGCCGCCTTTGCCGCAGTGATCGCCTTGGCCCTGCTGCTGGAACGCATCGCCTTTCGCCCGCTGCGCAACGCCTCTCCGGCCACGATGCTGGTCATGACCTTCGCCATTAGCTTCTTGCTGCGAGCGGTTGCTAGGAAACTGTGGACCACCCAGGGCAAAGCGGTCGCTCCCCTGGCCGAGTTGAACAACGCCTTTGAAGTCGGCGAGCTCAAGGTCCGGTGGGTCACCGTTGTGGCCATCGTGGTCTCGGCACTGCTACTAGCGGCCACAAACGCCTTCCTGAACCGCACCGACATCGGTTTGCAGATGCGGGCCGCAGCCAGCGACTTCACCACAGCCCGCACCCTGGGCATCCGGGCCGACCGGGTGATCGTGGCCACCTTCGCCCTGTCGGGGTTTCTAGCCGCCGCGGCCATGCTGCTGTTCTCGGTTCAGCGACCGGTGATCACGCCAGACTGGGGACTACAGATCGCGGTGGTGGCGCTGGTCGGCGTCGTAGTCGGTGGGCTCGACCGATTGGTTCCGGCGACCCTCGGCGGGTTCGCCGTCGGCTTCGCAAACAGCATGTTGGCCAACCTCCTACCCTCGAGCCAACGAATCTTTCTCGACTCCGCGCTGTACGGATTGGTCATTCTGATCCTCTTGATCAAGCCAGCCGGACTGTTCCAACGGCAGACCATCTCGGAGCGGCTGTGACACAACAACGCGAGATTCAACAGCGCGAGATTCAACAGTCCGGGGATCGGCACCGTCGGGAGCACCTTCTGTCTCTCGCCGGCCCGATCGCTCTAGCGGTGGTGGTGGCCCTAGTGGCTAGCTTCTTCAGCCGCGACATCGAACTGCAGTTCCGACTGGCGCTGGTCGTCAGCGCCATGGTCGTAGCGATCCATACCTTCACCGGCCTGAGTGGCGTCATCAGCTTTGGCCACATCAGCTTCGTTGCCATCGGGGCGTTCACCGCCGGTCTGATGAGCTTGGGCAGCCAACAAAAGCAGGCGGTCTTCCCCGAGCTGTTCGGATTCATCGCCGACAACGAGGTTGGCAACATCACATCGCTGGCATTGGCCACGGTGTTAGCCGCTCTGTTCGCGCTGATCGTCGGTGCTCCACTAATGCGGCTCAACGGACTTTCGGCAGGCATCGCCACCTTTGCGATCCTGGGAATCACCCGCAACGTGTTGCGCAACTGGACCAAGATCGGGCCGGGAGCCAAGACCATCCCCGGCGTCCCGGAAACCACAGACCTATTGCAAGCCACCGTCGGCCTGGTGCTGGTGATAATCGCTGCCTGGGCCTACCAGCAAAGCCGCTTCGGTCGCCGCCTGCGCGCCACCAGGGAAGACCCGGCGGCGTCCCAATCGGTGGGGATCAGCACCTACCGAGAGCGCCTGCTGGCCTTCACGCTGAGCGGAGCGATCGGTGGCTTCGCCGGTGGGCTATACGTGCACCACCTGGGCAGCATCACCACCGAGCAGGTTTACCTCGACCTGACGTTCCTAACCCTGGCCATGCTGGTGGTCGGCGGCATGGGCAGCCTCTGGGGTGCGGTGCTCGGTGGGCTCGTGGTAAGCGGACTCAGTTCCTTCCTGGCCGAGGCCGAGAAGGGCGTCACTCTTCTGGGGCTTGACCTGACGTTTCCCCAAGCCAGCCGCAACATCATCCTCGGCGCCCTGATGGCTCTCGTGCTACTACTTCGCCCGAGAGGGCTGACCGGCGGACGCGAGTTCACCCTGGGCGCCAGAACAAAGGCAACTCGACCTCTGCGATAGCGGGGACCGGGCCCGGCTCCGCCCAAGGGGTGAGCAAAATCGCCTGCCCCTTACTTGGTCATCAGCGAACGACCAGCCGTTTCTAGCGCCCGGTTTCGCCGTTGTTAACGCTGCCATCACCGCATCGGCAAGCTCGTTAACGTTCGGTTTGCGCCCCATCGGGAGAATGACGGCTGGCATATGTTGGCAACCGGTGGAGGGAAGTTTCAGATGCTCGACAAGGGCGCACAGTCGAGGTTGGAAGCTACCGGGAGCCGACGGATGGCCAGGGTCGCGGTTTTCGCGACTCTGGCCGTCGCTGCCATCGCAAGCGCGGCGCCAGGTGCCGCGGCTCAGAACGGGCTGACCTGCCTCGGGCTGCCGGCCACCATCGTTGGCACGAACCTCGGCGAGACGATTCTCGGGACCCCGGGCGACGATGTCATCGTGGGGCTTGGCGGCCGGGACACCATCCTCGGTCTTGGCGGCAATGACACGATCTGCGCCGGAACTGGCAATGACACCGTACGGTCTGGCCCTGGTGAAGACCGGGTTGATGGCGAGGACGGCAACGACCGGATCTACGGCGAGTCGGATGCCGACGAAATCGACGGTGGACCGGGCAACGACCGAATCTACGGCGACGACGGCGACGACGAGCTGCGTGGCGGCTCCGGTAACGACCGCGTTGAGGGCGGCGATGGCGATGACGTCATCGACGGCGAGGCCGGGAATGACAGTCTGCTCGGCGGTGATGACGACGACGAGATCGACGGTGGGCCTGGCACCGACCGGATCTACGGCAATGACGACGATGACACGATCACCGATACCGACGGCAACAGCATCGTTGTCGCCGGTAACGGGAGCGATGTCATCGTAACCACCGGCGGAAAACTCAACCGAATCACCGCGGGGAACGGCGACAATGTCATCACCGGCGGCGACGGGAGAGAAATCGTCACCGCCGGTAGTGGTAATGACCAGATCGACACCGGCGGCGGAGGCGACATCGTCTCAGCAGGTGCTGGAGACGACCAGATCGAGACCGGCCTCGGTAACGATCGATCGCGTGGCGGTCTAGGCGATGACACGATCACCGACTCCGGCGGAACCAACCTGCTGTTCGGCGATCAGGGCGACGACACCATCAAAGGTGGGCCGCAGCAAGATCGGGCCTATGGCGGATCCGGGGACGACACCATCGACGGTGCAGGCGGGAGCGACAGGCTCTATGGGCAAACCGGCAACGATCGTTTGACCGGTGGATCTGGCACGAACTTCGTCGACGGTGGACCGCAGTTCGATATCTGCGACCTTGGCGACGGCGGCACACTTCGTTTCTGTGAGGCCGACCCGAACGACGGTGAAGCGCCGGAAATCACCGCGCCACTCGATGTCATCGCCGAAGCGACAGGCCAGGAAACCGCCGTCGACATCGGCATCGCAACCGCCACGGACAACGACGACCCGGACCCCGTCGTCAGCAATGACGCTCCAGAACGCTTCCCCCTCGGAGATACCACCGTCACCTGGACAGCCACCGACGCATCGGGCAATCAGGCAACCGCCACCCAAACCATCACGGTCCAGGACACGACACCACCAACCATCGTGGCCCCCGCTGAGATCAAGCTTGGGGCCGACAACCTCGTTGGCATTCCAGCCGATGATCCCGCAATCGCCGACTTCCTGGCCGACGCCAGCTCGACCGACCTGGTCGATTCGGACCCCACCGTGACGAACGACGGGCCAGAGATCTACCCGGTGGGCGAGACCCTTGTGACCTTCACGGCGACCGACGACGCTGGCAACCTAGCGACCGCTACTTCAGCGGTCTCAGTTGAAGGGCCGGTTGTCGGCGTGATTGTAGAACCGACCTCTGGTCTGCAGACCACCGAAGGTGGTGGCACCGCATCGTTCACCGTCGTGCTGCAAGCTGGACCTTCTGGAACCGTTGTGATTCCCGTGTCGGTCTCCGACCCGACCGAGGCAACAGTCGACACTGTGGAGTTGACGTTCTCGACGACTAACTGGGCGACGCCGCAGACCGTAACCATCACCGGGATCGACGACGAAGAACCCGACGACGATCAGCCATACGTGGTCGAACTTGAGGAGGCGTTCGGTGGGGGTTACGACGGCATCGATCCCCCCGACGTCTCAGTGACAAATCTGGCAGCGCAAACAGCGGCGATTTCCGGAACCATCTGGGCCGATCAAACGCCGAACAGCCTCCAGGACCCGAGCGAACCGGGCATAGGCGGTGTTGAGGTCAACCTGCACCAACCCGATGACGACGGCGAATTCGGCCCAGTGGTCGACACAGCCCTTAGCCAGGCGGATGGCAGCTACATCTTTGTCGGTCTGCCGGTTGGTGATGACTTTGTTGTCCGCCTCGTCCTCCCTGCCAACTTCCACCCTGTGGTCGGCAACGTCGGCGATGACGAAACGATCGACTCGGACTTCGACGACGTTTCCGGAGCCGAAGTAACGACAGTCGCAGGCGAAAACGCCGATGTTGATGCTGGCCTACTACGCGGTACTGCATACACCGGTCTCGTCTGGCTTGATGTAGATGCCGATGGTGTACAAAGTCTCGGCGACCAAGGCATCCCGAACGTCACCATCGAGCAGTACAGCGCCGGAGTACTGATCGGCACCGTCACAACGGGTCCAAACGGAAAGTACGAGCTGATCCAGCCTGTTGGCGGCGGGCAGCTGAGGATCGCTATCCCCAATGGTCTCGGCCCCGTTACCCCCGGACTCGGGAACGACCCCGAGCTCGATTCCGACTTCTCGTTCGCAGAGCTTGACGGGATCATCGAGGCTTCGGCGTCCGGTGTGCCATTCGCCGAAGGCAACCTCGACGCCGGGTTCTCGGATGTCGCGACGATAACCGGGTTCGTCTGGTCCGATGAGAATCAGAATGGTCTTCTCGATCAGGGGGACAAGGGCCTCGAACGGGTCGAGGTCAATCTCCTCGACAGCGAAGGACGGCAGGTTGCGTCTGCGTTGACCGACAGCGGTGCCTATTCGTTTAGCGTGGCACCGGGCACCTACTCGGTGCAGGTAGTTGGCCCTGCTGGACTCACCCCAACGGCCGCAGATGTCGGCGATGACGACTCGGTCGACTCCGACATTGACAGCAGCGGGCAGGCCGAGGTCCCGGTCACCTACACCGTGCCCGGCTTTACGGTCGATGCCGGATTCATCCTCCTACCGGGATCGATCACCGTCGATCCAACCTCGGGACTGAACACAGGCGAGGACGGCACAAGCACAACGTTCACCGTTGTGCTCGACAGCCAGCCGACCGAAACGGTCACGATTGCGGTCACGTCATCGAACGAGGCAGAAGGGTTGACCGACGTCGACCAGCTGGTCTTTACCACCGACGACTGGGACACCGCCCAGACCGTGACCGTCACCGGCGTTGACGATGAGCTCGACGACGGAGACATCGAATACACCATCGAACTCGGCCCTGCCTCCGGTGGTAGCTACCAGGGAATAGATCCAACCGACGTCTCGGTGATTAACGCCGATGACGACGAGTTCGCCGCGGTCTCGGGTTTCGTATGGCTTGATGGCAGCAACGGCGGAGACGTCAACAGCCTGCAGGACAACGGCGAGTCCGGCATCGGCGGAGTCGTGGTAAACCTCCACGGCCCAGATGTACCGAACCCTCCGCTTCGTACCGGTGAAGGCCCAATCCTGCAGACCACAACGACCGGCGACGATGGCAACTATTCGTTCTCGATTCCGGTGGACGCCGACGGCGAAACGTTCGTTGTGCGCTTCGTCGACCCTGCAGGCCACCTGCGAGTCGACCCCGATGTCGGTGACGATGACACGATCGACTCGGACTTCCCGTTTGAACCGGAGAGTAGCTTCGACGCCGACGCGGGGGTCACGATTGTTCTCGAGCCAGGTGACGTCGTCGATATCGATGCCGGCTACCGATCGGGCCCGCCGGTAAGCGGACGGGTCTGGAACGATCTTGACGGCAACGGACTCCAAGACGATGGCGAACCTGGCCTTGGTGGCGTGGCCGTCGAATGGAAACCGGACGGTGAGTTCCGAGCAACAGAACGAGTGTTGACCGAGCAGGACGGCACCTATCAAATCCTTCTGAGCCCCGCCAACGGCTACCTAACGGTGAACGCTCCAACCGACCTGGCAGCGGTCTTCAACGACAGTGGAACCGACGACACGATCGATTCTGACTACCGCCCCCTTGCCGATGGTGATGCCGACCTGCGCATCTTTGGCACTCAGAACAGCGCGGCGCTCGAACTCGATGCTGGCTTCACCGAACCGACAGTAACCATCGGGGACTTCATCTGGAACGACCTGAACGAGAACGGTCTCCAGGACCCTGGCGAACCCGGTGTCGAAGGCATCACGGTCAACATCCTCGACACGAGCACTGGCACCGCGGAGGCCACAACCACAACCGACTCCGACGGCTTCTACAACCTGAGCGTCCCGGTTGGCAACGGTTCTCGAAACTTCCAGGTCATCCCACCGGAGGATGCCATCTTCACCGAATTTGCTGTCGGCGACGACGACACCATCGATTCAAACATCATCCCAAGCATCGGTCGCTACTTCCTCTCCGCTGGCGCCGGTTACCGAGAAGGCTTCGACGCCGGCCTCATCTTCAGCCAAGCCAACATTCGAGGCATCGTCTGGGACGACAGCAACCAGGATGGCATTCGAGACAACGATGAACCCGCAGTCGGTTCAGTCGCGGTTCGACTACTCAACGCTGACACGCTTGCCGTTGTTGCCGAGACCACCACCGAGTCGGCCAGCATCGCAACCGGAACATACGAGTTCAACGCCGAGCCCGGTGACTATCTCATAGAGGTAGTACCAACGACCGGGTTTGGGTTCTCCCCGGCAAACCAAGGCGACGACGACACGGTCGACTCGGACATCGAAGATGGCGCCACAGGTCGAACCGCAGCGATCATCATCGACGCAGTCAGCACGTTTGAGCACATCGACGCCGGGCTGATCGCTCTGCCAGGCACGGTCTCCGGATTCGTTTGGGCCGACGTGACAAAGAACGACATCCAGGACAGCGATGAGATCGGGATCCCCGACGTCGAGGTCCGCCTCCACGGCCCGAACGTGCCACGGACCATCGGGTCGGCGGCCGGTGCAATCCTGCAAACCACAACTACCGACTCCGACGGCATCTACTCGTTCTCGGTGCCGGTAAGTAGCGACGGCCAACGGTTTGTGGTCCGCTTCGTCGACCCCCTCGGTCATGCCAGGGTTGCCGTCAATGCTGGGAGCGACGACACCGTCGACTCGGATCTTCCACCCGAACCATCGGCGTCACACCTGGCACCTGCCGGAATCTTTGCCGACCTCGACCCGGGAGAAACCGTCGACTCCGACGTCGGCTATGAGCCGGGAACTCTCGTGACCGGTCTTGTTTGGCACGACCTGAATGTCAATGCGCTCCAGGACGACGGCGAGCCTGGTATCAGCGATGTGACCATCGAACGCTACGAGGACGACGACCTCGTCGAGACCATCATCACCAGCCAGGACGGAACCTACCAGATCCGGCTCAAGCCCGATGTCGGTGGGTCCCTGCGAGTGCTCAATCCACCGGACCTCGCCCCGGTCAATCGTGGGGTTGGCGATGACCCAACCATCGACTCAGACTTTTCAGCCCAGGACGGCTACAGCGCACGGGCCTTCGGCAGTTTCCAACAGAACCTCACCGAGGTCTACGACGCAGGCTTCGCCGACCCGATCGTCACCATCGGTGATCTCGTCTGGAACGACCTCAACGCCAACGGCATCCAGGATCAAGGCGAACCAGGGCTTGCGGGGATTCCGGTCAAGCTGATCGACTTTGCGACAGAAACCGTGCTGGCTGAAACCACTACCGATGCAGACGGTCTCTACTCCCTGACGATCGGAACGAGAGGCAGCGGCTCGACAATACTGGTCGTCGAGGCGCCAGCTGGCGCTACGTTCTCGGCGAGGGACGCAGGCGATGATGACTCCATCGACTCCGATGTCTTCGAAAACGGGAGACGGTCCGTCGCCGTTCGCTCACCGGGCACGGTGACCAACATCGACGCTGGCATAGTCCTGCCCGCTGACTCCGATGGCGATGGGATCGTGGATACCGAAGACAACTGCCCCGAAGACGCCAATGCCGATCAGGCTGACAACGACGGCGATGACCTCGGTGACGTCTGTGATCCTGATGACGACAACGATGGACTCACCGATGACCGAGAGTCGTTGTTCGACACCGATCCGTTTAACCCCGACTCAGACGACGACGGGCTGACAGACGGCGAAGAAGTCAACACCTACGGTACAGAACCCCTGGAGCCAGATACCGACTACGGCGGCATCGACGATGGCCAGGAAATCATCGACGGTACAGACCCGCTCTTCTCCGCAGACGACCTTATCGACACCGATGGGGACGGGGTCATCGACGGCAGCGACAACTGTCCAGACGACTTCAATCCGGATCAGGCTGACGCAAATGACAATGGCATCGGCGATCTCTGTGAGGAACCTCCGCTTGGCGTCACCGTAAGCCCAACGTCGGGATTGATTACCGATGAGGCCGGACAAAGCGACACCTTTACCGTCGTGCTCGACGTCGAGCCGACCGGCACCGTGACCGTGCCGATCTCATCGAGCGACACGACCGAGGGCACAACGGACACCGCCCTGCTCACCTTCACACTGGCAAACTGGGACACTCCACAGACCGTGACGGTCACCGGGGTCGACGACACCGACGTCGACGGCGACATCGGCTACACCATCAACGTGGGGCCCGCCATCGGCGGCGACTACGGCGATATCGACCCCGATGACGTGAGCGTCACCAACCTCGACCGCAGCCCACTCGTATTCGGACGGGTCTGGGACGATCTGAACCGTAACGCCAGGCAAGACCCGGGCGAGCCGGGCATCGCCGGGGTGACCATCGAACGGATCTTCGATAGTGCAATCGTGGAGACGATCACCACAGACCTCGATGGCACCTACGAGATCAGGCTGGCATCCGGCGGAGAGAACCTGTTGCGAGCGTTCCCCCCGGCCGACATGACCGGTGTCGTCTTCACCAGCGCTAGTTCACCGACCAACTCGGACTACCGACCCGGCACTAACTCCTCAACGCTGAGGCTTTCCGGTGATGGTGAGTACCCAGACCCCTTTGACGCTGGCTTCGCTATCGCTGAAGCCACCTATGGTGACTTCGTCTGGAACGACCTTGACGAAAACGGTCAGCAAGACCCAGGCGAGCCGGGAGTGCAAGGGGTCGTGGTCAATCTCTACGACTACTCCAACAACCAGATTCTGCTGTCGACAACGACCACCGACGGAGACGGGCTCTACAGTCTCACCGCTCCGGTCCCAGGCGGTCCGTACATCGTTGAGGTCGTCCCCCCTCTGGGAGCCAGCTTCACAATCGAGGACATAGGAAGCCAAGAGCTCGACTCCGATGTCGATCCAGATACCGGCCGGGTCCTAATCAGCGGTGTCTACCCTTTCCTCACAACCCATACCGCTGACGCCGGTTTGGTCTTCGCTACCGGCACAGACACCGACGGTGATGGCGTGCTCGACAACGCCGACAACTGTCCAGATGACGCCAACCCCGGCCAAGAAGACAACGATGGCGACGACGCAGGCGACGTCTGCGACCCCGACGACGACAACGACGGGCTCCTCGACACCGAGGAGTCGGCGTACGACACCGGCCGGTTTAACCCGGACTCCGACGATGATGGACTGCTCGACGGGGAGGAAGTGCACACCTACGGCACAGAACCCCTCGAACCGGACACCGATTATGGCGGCGTCGATGACGGCCAAGAAATTATCGACGGCACAGATCCTCTCGATGACTCAGATGACCTGACCGGCTAGGGAGTCGCTTCATCTGGGCCATCCAGCCCGAGGAGACAGGTAACTACACACGCCATATTGACCAGACCGGTTTCGATCCGTACCGTTGGCGTCGGTGTATGGGATTCGGTTGAGCACTTCTTACTCGACCGCGGTTTGCGGTTGGTGTCGGAACCGATGAGTTCGCCTGACGACCAGGACGGACAAGACGGCCAGTCACCTCGGAAGCCAGAGCTAGGTCAGCCGCTCGCCGACGAGATTCACCGCCAGAGGCTCGTAGATCGGCTATCTAGGCGGTGGTCGGTGGCGGTCACAACCCTTGAGGCACCGAGCGGTTTCGGCAAGTCAACGGCGTTAGCGCAGTGCATCAAAGACAACGAAGCAAGACCGGCGGGCTATGACGTGTACATCTCGTGCCGTCGATCCCACCGCGACCCGATGCTGCTTACCGCCGCGATCCTTAGCGAGTTCGGCCGACCGGCGCTTAGTGGTGAGCTCGACCATCAAGAACTGGTCGATGCTTGGACCGGTGCCATCTCACGCTTCTCGCCGGACGCGGTTTGCCTCCATCTCGACGACCTTCACCTTCTTTCCGACAGCGACTCCAACCTTTCCGACAGCGATGCGAACCTTTCCGACAGCGATTCCAACCTTTCTGGAAGCGATTCCAACGCCGACGGTGTGGTGAAGCTGCTGGCCGATGTCGTTCGCCAACTCCCCCGAAATGGGCACCTGGTGTTCGCCGGTCGCACACTGCCCCGGCTTCCGTTAGCCAGACTGCTCGCGGCGGACCAGGCCATCGCCATCCAGGCCGACGACCTCGCGTTCACCACTGAAGAAGTCGGACAACTCGCCGATCACCACGCAGGCGACGTCGCCAGCCTGGCGCCAATGCACGGCTGGCCAGCTATGACCAGGCTCGCCTTGGCGGTGGGGCCGGACGCAACGGAAGAGTTCCTCATCGACGAGGTTGTCGATCAATTGGCACCGGCGGCTAGAGAGGCACTGGCGGCGATGGCTCTCGGCTGGTCGGTTGATCGAGAACTGATGGCACTGGTCGGGGTCGACATCGACCTGGCTTCACTGGCCACTCAGGTGCCTCTAGTCCGGCCACACGAGCATGGCTGGTATGGAGTCCATGACCTTTGGGTGGAACAGATCGACCGGCTCGTCGACACCGAACGAGCCTCGGAAATCCTCGATGTCATCGTCCCGTGGCATTCCAACGCCGGCCGTCATGACCAGGCCGTCTCCATCGCCGCCGCAGCCGGACGATGGACGTTAGCCGGACGGGCGGTTATCTCGGCCCTTGGAGATGGCGATGTCGGAACGACAGCGGAGACAACCCAGCGTTGGCTTGCCCTGTTCCCGGAGTCCAAGGCCGACGAGCCCGAACTGCTCTTTCTACGCGGCATGGATGCCAGGCTCGAACACGGAGCGGGACATGGAGTCGACGAGGTAGCAAGGGCGCTAGACCTCTTCGAAGAGCGAGGCGATGTGCATGCCGCAGCAACCGCGGCGTTTGAGCGGGGCTTTCAAGGCTGGCTAGCCAACGACACCGATGCCATTCTCGACGTACTAGGGCGGGCACCAGGGTTAATCGAAGCTGGCGCATCGCAATTGATCGGCCTCGGTCGACTGGCTGACGCGGCGATTTACGAGATGGCCGGTGATTTCCAGGCCGCGTTTAACGCCTCGGCATCGGTCGACTTCTCCCGGCTGCCTAGGGCCTTTGCCGAGCTCACCGCCCGCTACACCGCCACGATGGCCTTTCTCATCGGTGACTCGGCGAGAGGGGTAAGCGAAATCGAACGGGTATATGCCCTCGACCCATCGCCCCGCAACGAGTTTGTGTTGACGATCGCCCGGTTCGAACATGGTGACCCGGCGGCGGTTCTGAGTGACTGGCCCACCTTGCGATACTCGACCGCTGGCAACCGGCGCGACGACTTTTGGATGATGGTGTTCTCCTGCGTCGTCGATGCCTCCCTTGGGTTGGAACCACGGGCCGAGCAGGTTCGTCGCCAGGCATGGGACAGGAGCCGAGAAAAGGCCTTCGCCGCCATCGTCAGCGCTGCGGCCGCCGTCATCGACGGAGACGAAGAGAAGGCGACGGCTCACATCGAGGGGCTCATCGACGATCTGTCTTTGAGCGACGGACTGGCGGAAGGTGAACTGAGACGGTTCCTGCCATACGGCTATGTCCTGTCATCCACCGTCCGGGCCCACTACGACGATCCTGCGATCGATCCACCTCTCGGGGCTCGCCATCGCAAGCAGCTCTCCCTGGCTAAGGCTCTGTTGGCCATCCGATCCGGTGAACCGGTTGATTGGTCGGGCTACGAGACTCCAGAGGCTGCGTTGTGTGTGCTTCCCCTCCCATGGACTGTCGAGTTGGCCTGCGGGCTGGTAACCGCTGATGCAGCCGCAGGTTCGGCTCTTGCCGACTACCTGCTCACAAACGGCACCCACACCGACCAACAGCTTCGACGCTGCGCGGCCAGCGCCAATAAGACCATTGCAGCAGGGGCAACCACGATCTTGACGTCTCTGGCCAACCCGCCGGATCGGCCAACTCGATTGCAGGGCATCGGTGACCTGCTGATCGATCATGGCGAAGGGCCAACGCGGCCATCGAGGGCCCGGGTTCGTCAGCTGCTGGCGCTGTTGGTACTGCGACCGTCGGTGACAAGACAGGAAGCGGCGGAGCTGCTGTGGCCTGGCAGAAAGCGGGACGCAGCCAGAAACAATCTGCGGATCACACTGGCCCATCTCAGACGAGAGCTCGAACCCGACCGCCAGGCCCAGGAACCGACGTTTCATCTCCGACACAACGGCGACCGGCTCATGCTGCATCGCAATGACGCCCTGATCGTCGATCTGTGGACTGTGCTCGACGACTTGGAAACCGCCAGGTTACGCTCAGCCAAGGTGAGCAGTCGGGCCGCAATGGCGGCTCTCGAATCGGCGGTTCGGCTGTGGAGCGGTCCGATTCTGCCAGATCTGCGGGAGGTCGATGCTCTTCGGCCGGAGCTGCAGGCTCTCGATCAGCGATTGTTCGACGCCGGCATCGATCTTGCACAGTGGCTTCTTTCCGATGGCCAGTTGACCGAAGCAAGGGTGCTCGCCGAGCGGCTGTTCGAGCTGGAACCGATGAGTGAGCCGGCGCGAGGGGTGCTGATCGCGGTGTACCTCGAGGACGGCGATCTCGCTGCCGCTGGCCAGGCGATCGACGAGTACACCGCGGTGCTACGAGCAGCCGGTCGCGAGCCCGGCCCAACGATCCGAATGTTGACAAAGCGCTACGAGGTGACCTCAGCGGCGTGATGACGATCGGTGCTGGAGCCGCTTGATCAGCATCCGCGTGAGGTCGGATGGCTCAACAGCGAGTTCGGCAAGCGACGAAAGCAAGGCATCAATCGCTCGACCAGCAGCAACGTACTGCTCTTCGTCGATCAGCGACGCTATGACGACAGCCCTGGCCGGCTCGTTGTATGGGTCGTCCTCGACCACCCGTTCGGCGACGGCTCTTGCGGCGGCGATTCGCCCCGCTTGCACCATTCGCTCGGCTGCCCCAACAGCGGCCGCGGCAAGACCGGCTCGCAGCCGATCGACCGCCCCTCGTACCTCGGTGACGTCGTCGAGTTCAGCCAGGATCGGCCCGGCCCACAACGCAACGGCCTGCACGATCGCCGCATCGGGATCGCTGGGATCGTCGGGATCGTCGGGGCCATTCGCCGCTGCGTCGGTCTCGGTGGCCAAGGCGGTGGCCGTGTTGAGAAGCTGCTCGATATCCCAGACGTCGCATGTCAGCAGCTCGTTCGGTTCGAGAACCAAGCTGTCACCGATGTCTCTGAGGTGGTAGGAGCGTTCACCTTTACGGCGGTCCGGTTCGAGGTACCTCCGGAGGGCGCTCAAGGTCACCCGGAGGTTTTGACCGGCCCTGGCTGGCTCCATGTTAGGCCACAGCAGTCTTGCGGCTTCGCTCCTCACCAGGCTGCGGCGCAGCACCAGCAGGGCTAGAAGCTGTCGAACTCTCGCCCTGGGGTGACGTTCGACCATCTGACCTCGGCGAACCAGCGGCGGGCCACACAACTGCAGGTGCGTGGCCTCGGCCGGTGGCGCCGGCGTGGCGGCCAACAGCGCGCCTGTCGCCTCGGCTTGCGGATCGCTGCTCGCCGCTACCTGACGCAGCGCCTGCTGAGCCCGCTGACCTCCTACGGCCAGCAGGTAGCTGCCAAGCTCATCGCCGGCTCGTTGATCTTTCGTGAATAGCGCACAGGCCAGTTCAAGCGCCCAGGGCAAGGGGAAGGCGCAGAACGTGGCCTCCGGACCCTCATAGCCAGCCCAGTTCGGTTCCTCTCCTGCTCGAAGGGCAACCAGAATCTTGGCCAGATTGATCCGCCGTATGTGGAGCGGACCGAGTGGCGGATCCAGATGCTGATCGTCGAAGTGAGCGCGGACCTCGGGTACCAGTACGTAGACGTAGACCAAGAAGCGCCGCAGCTCACCTTCGGAGACCGGGTCGACAACCCCGATGTCCTCGACCAGCGCTCGCATTCCGGCGGCCGCTGTCTCCTCTGAACCATCGACGATCGCCGCCACCGCCCGAGCTACGGCAACGTAACAGCGTTCTCGTTTCCTCTCCCATGCCAACGACTCGACCAGCTCGAATCTCGGTTCGAGACCAAAGGCGCCATCGATCAAGCACGACCACGCCGCGGCCCAGAAATCATCCCGGCGGTTGCCCTCCCTCGGGTACCGCTCCGCCGACCATCGGCGCACACCGCTCGGATCTCCGTGTTCAAAGCTGGTCACCCCGGCCAGGAAGCGGGTCGACGGTGAGTCGTTCAACGCCAGAAGTTCCGCCACCCTGGCGACGCCATGGGCCGAATCCCCGACTCGAAACGCAGCACCGACCGAGTACCGGAGAACCAACTCGGCCAGCGACTTGGGCAGGCCGGAGACGTCGATATCAGCGACCAGCTCATTCGCTGAGCCGTAGTTCCCGCCCATCTCAAACTCGGCTGCATATCCCAGTCGGTTGAGGGTGCTGACGTCAGGCCGGCTGGAGATCTCTTCCGGCTCCTCTCGGCTCATGATCTCGGTGAGCAAGGCCACATCGCCGGTCAGCCAACCCTGGACACCCAGCTCAACCGCGGCAACCGACGCCGCTTCAGCCATGCCCCGCTCGTCGAACATCGCCAGGGCGTTCACAACGTCGTCCTTGCCGCTCCCGGCCCCGTGCAAGAGGCGGGTGTGGAGCCCACGGAGAAACACCAGCTCCGGTTCTGCCAACTGATCGCTCGGGAAGAGTGCGAGCCACTGTCTGGTAGCCGAGGGAGTAATCCCGGGATCACCTCCGGCAGCGGCGGACATCACAAATTCACGAGCTAGCGACCAGAGGCCGGCGTTGGCAGCGCAGCCAATCGCATCGCCACTTCGGCCGGCGGCGGCCAGCCAAGGTCCGATCACTCCTGCAAGTCTCTTACGCTCGGGCTGCTCGATCACCGCATCGATGACGTCGGACCAGAGGTCAGCGGCCGATATCGAGCCGTCGCGGTTGAGATCGACCAGCGGGATGTTCGTCGCCAGATCCAGCAACGTTCCGGGAAGCCCGACCAGATCGGCCAACTCCGAATCGAGTTGCCCGGCCATGACCAGCGTGGCGATGGCGCTCCGCTCGGTGGCGGTCATCGGGGGAAGCACTTCCTCAACGATGAACTGCTGCGGCGCAGTGTCCCCGGCGACCACTGCGAGCCGCGAAAGAGCTGGCCAGCCGTGGTAGCGCCGGAGCGCCGTTTCGTCCAGTTCGCTCCCGACAACAAGATCGGCGACTTCAGCGGGGGTAAAGGCCAGCTCGTCTACACCGATGGTGAGCGTTGAGGCTGGCAGATCGAGCGCCGGGGTTCGTCTGGCTATCAAGACGAGATGCCCGTTGCTTGGCATGCGTTTCACCAGCTTGGAAATCGTCGACCCGATAGCCCGATTCGTCACTAGAAGATCAACGTCATCGATATGGAGGCAAACCTGTTGCGGAGCGAGGCGATCGATTGCGTCGACGATTACCCGTACCGGGTCGACAGGCGGCGCCATGGCTCGTTCTGGCCTATCACTCAAGCGATCGAGCGAACGCATGATGGCCGTCGCAAACTCAACCGGGCCACCGAGGCCCGGTCGATAGGAGCGATAGACATCAATCCCCGAGGGGTCGAGGTCATTGTCGACGATGGCCTGAGCGACGACCGTCGACTTTCCGTATCCACCGGGGGCGACAACGAGCGTTACTGGCACCTGCCAGCGACCGGCCATGAGATCGGTCAGTCTCTGACGGACGACCTCACCGGCAACCGCCGGCTGTAGCTCATGACGGGCGGAGCGGTATGACCCCCGCCACCCCTCATCTCCGGCTTGCTGACCCTCACCCAAGGCAGGTCATCGTAGTGCCGCTTTATCCTCGGTTCATGAGTTCGTTCGATGGAAGCGTCTCGTCGACTAGTTTCTTAGCCGTGGCAACACCGGCCACCGGAAGACCGGCCGGGTCGAGCAGACCGATCTGCACCAACACCGAAGCCTGATCCCAGTAGATGTGCTCGTGATAGAGCTTGTCGCCCCGGAAGTTCACGATGGCCACCAACGGGATCTCCACCTCTTTGCCGGTGGGGGCCACACCGGGCAGCATCCACGGCACCTCGGTGGTGTGGGTGAAACAGAACAGCATCTCGTCGACCAGTCGGTCGGTGCCGATGGTTCGAGATAGCGGGATGAGGCGGGTGTCCGGTGGGTTGGAGTTAACGAAGAAGTTCTCGTAGAAGTGAGCCAACTTCTCGCTGCCGACGCCGCCGGTCATGGTCGGAATGTGGTTTACGTACGGCTCGGACACCATCGTTGCCATAGTGTCTGGCACGTTGCGGGTACCAAATTCGTACTCGCAGTGCTTGTCCCACAGGGCGCTTAGATCGTAGATCGGACCCATCTCGTTGCGGAACAACGCCAGCGTGCGCGAGTAGGCCATGAGGGTGGCTGGCTTGTCGTAGCTGTCGCGGCCCGGGGTGGCGAAGGCGTGATTGGTGCCGGGGTAAACGAAGGCCGCCAGGTTTTCTTTGCCGTCGGCCAAAGCGGTTAGCTGGGCTTGGGCTTCCGGCGGGACAAAGCTGTCGCCCTCGGCGATGTGGAGGATGGTTGGAGCGGTGACCGAGTCGGCCTCGCCGAGATGGTTTTCGATGCCAACGCCGTAGTAGCTGACGGCGCAGTCAACGTCGGTGCGAGCGGCGGTGAGCCAGGCCAGCAGACCACCGAGGCAGTAGCCGACGGTGCCGACCTTGCCCGCCTGCTCGGGCCTGGCCCGCAGCGCAGCGATGGCATCGCCGATGTCCTTTATGCCCTGGTCGACGTCGAACCGGCCATAGAAGTCGAAGGCTTTTTGAAGGCTTTCATCGTCGTAGCCGAGGTCGACCCCCGGCTCCATCCGCCAGAAGAGGTCCGGCACAAGACAGACGTAACCCTCTTCCGAGAGGTAGTCGGCCATCGATCGCAGGTACTCGTTTACCCCGAAGATTTCCTGGGCCAATACGATGCCCGGCCCCTTGCCAGACGCCGGAGTGGTCATATAGCCGCGGAAGCTACCTCCGTCGGATGCCTCGATATCGATATAGGTGCCTGCCATGGTTATCTCCTCAGCGCTATAAGAACGTGACCCGATCGAACCATACTCAGCTAGCTAGCCGGGCAGGTAACCGGCGAATTCCTTTTCGACCGCCTTGGGGTCGGCAGCAAGACCGGCATCGACGCCGGTGGCCATATCGCCGGGGAAAACTTCTTCGGCGCCATTCTCCAAACCGTCGAGCGCGGCCTTGACCACATCGACCGGTGCCATCTTCGGCGGCGGAAAGTCTTTGCTCATATCGGTGTCCACCGCGCCTGGCATGACCGCCAGCACATGGGTCGACTGCGCAGCCAACTCGGCCCGCACTCCCTGGGCCAAACTCAGACCGGCGGCCTTTGAGGCGCAGAGCGAGCCCATCAGCGGAAGGTTGACCCGGGAAAGGATCGACAGCATGTTGACAATGCCGCCACCTCCGTTTGTGGCCAAGATCGGAGCAAAGGCCCGACACATCGCCGCGGTACCGAAGTAGTTGACCTCCATCTCGGCTCGGGCGCCGTCGAGGTCGGCGCTGGCTACGAACGCTCCCATGTTGTTGACCCCTGCGTTGTTGATCAGCAGGTTCACATCGCCGCACTGAGCTGCCACCGATGCGACCTGGTCGGCGTCGGTGATGTCGAGCGGTAGCACTTCTATGACGCCGGGGTGCCCTGCGGCCAGGGCATCGAGCGATTGGGCATCGAACGACTGAGCACTGCGAGCGGTGGCGTAGACCTTCGTCGCTCCCCGAGCCACCAACTCCTCGACGAAGCATGAACCGATCCCTCGGTTTGCTCCGGTAACCAGCGCGATCGAACCTTCCACCTTCATGCCATACCTCCAGTTGATTACGAAAAAAATTGACTTACGGATAACTGATTACGGGTAACTGACCTCGAAACGTGACTAGTCGTCGATCGCCAGATCGGCCGGGACCGAGACCGCAGGCCGGGCAGCGCTCGCCGCCGCTTTGGCCGCCGAGGTGACCACCAGGTACACGCCGACAACTACCAGAACGCCGCCGAAGACTTCAACCAAACCGAGTCGCTCGTCGCGAATTAGCCAGCCGAACGTCACCCCGAAGACCGGGATTAGGTAGGCGGTGGCCGATGCCTGGGTCGGCGTCGCTCTGGTGGCGACGGTGGCCAGCAGAGCAAAGGTCACGGCGTTGGCCGGGATCGCCGCGTACAGCAGGGGCCACAACAGCCCCGTCGACCAATCGGTCTCGCTGGCGCCTTCAGCGATCAAGGCGACAGGCAGGAGCACCGCGGCCGACATAATCAACTGCACCCCGACCAGCATGATCGGGCTGATACCGCTGAAGTCCCGCCACTTCATGAACACATTGCCGAACGCCCAGGCCAGCGCCGAAACCACCAGCATGGCCACGCCGATCGCCGCGGTACTGCCGGACATCGATGGGGAGGCCAGGATCATGGTCCCGATGCCGCCGACGACCATGCCGATGGCGCCGACTCGGCTGACCGCGGTCCCCAACAGCAGGAAGGCAAGGCCGGCGGTGAACAGCGGCATGGTGCTGGCGATGAGCGAGGCAAGACCTGCGGGCACACGGCTAACACCCGATACCAGCAGTCCGCTGGAGATCGTGGTGATGCTCAGCGAGACAACGAAGATGTTGCGATAATCGACGAGGCGCTCCGGGAACCGTTCGCCGCGAGATAGGGCGAACAGGATCAATACGCTTCCGCCGATGATGGTCCGCATCGCCGTCAGCAGCAGCGGAGTTGTGTGGTCGAGGGCAAACTTCAAAGCACTGAAGTTGCCGCCGATGATCAGGGCCACCAACACGATGGTGCCCAACACCAACCGAGAACTCACAGGCCACGACTCAACGATCGTGCAATCAACAGCCGCTCATTCGCAGGTCGCCGAATCACAGCGTTCCGAACCACAGCGTTCCGAACCATAGGGTTACTGCGTCTCAAGGTGGCGTTCTAGCACGTCGGCGTACTTCGCTTCGGCCTCGGCCTGGCGCTTCGGGAGGTGCATCGATGGGAACAGATCGTCACATGGTACGTAGTCGTCGAGCACTCGGCGGGCCACCTGAACCTTGTGGACCTCGGTCGGACCGTCGGCCAGACCCATGTGGAACGACTCGATCACCTCTTTGCCAAACGGCATCTCCCACGAGGCCCCAAGCGAACCGTGAATCTGCAGCGCCCGGGTTGCCACGTTACGGTAGACCCCCGGCATGGCGGCCTTAACCGCGGAGATATCTCGACGGACCCGCTTGTAATCCTGATACTTGTCGATTCGCCACGCGGTTCGAAGCACCAGCAGACGGAACATCTCCATCTCGATCCACGAGTCTGAGATCATCTCCTGAACCATCTGCTTCTTTGACAGCAGCTCACCCTGGGTTGTCCGGCTAATGGCTCGCTCGCACATCATGTCGAAGATGCGTTGCACCCGACCGGAGGTTCGCATGGCGTGATGGATGCGGCCACCGCCGAGACGGGTCTGAGCTACAACAAAGCCGCCGCCCCGAGGTCCGAGCAGGTTTTCGGCCGGCACCCGTACGTCGTTGTAACGGATGTAGGCGTGGGATCCGTGATCCTCATCGTTCTGCTCATAAGCCAGGCCGACGTTGCGGACGATCTCGACGCCGGGGGTATCGGCTGGAACCAAGAACATCGACTGTTGCTGGTATGGCGGATTGTCGGGGTCGGTCACCACCATGACGATCAGGAACGAGGCGTAGCGGGCGTTAGAGGAGAACCACTTCTCGCCGTTGATGACCCACTCGTC
>JBOEHD010000121.1:0-1315 GCA_050633745.1 Acidimicrobiales bacterium | reverse complement strand
ACGATCTCGTTGCGCAGCAGCGGTTCGAGGAACTGCTCCTTCTGCTGGGGAGTGCCGAAGTGGGCGAGGATTTCGGAGTTGCCGGTGTCGGGGGCCTGGCAGCCGAAGATGGTGGAGGCGCAGCGAGCCCGGCCCATGATCTCGTTGAGCAGCGCCAGCTTTACCTGGCCGTAGCCAAGGCCGCCCAGTTCCGGGCCGAGGTGGCAGGCCCACAGTCCCCTGGCCTGGACCTTCTCCTGCAGTGGCGGAATGATCTCGGCCCGGATCGGATCGTTGATGTCGTAGGGGCTCTTGATGATGAAGTCGAGCGGCTCGATTTCGTTCTTGACAAAATCCTCGACCCAATCCAGCTCGACTTGAAAGTCTTCGTCGGTCTCAAAGTCCCAAGACATGTCATGTCCCCTTCTGCCCGGCCAAGTGGCGGTCGATTGACGTCGGTCGCTCAGTGATCCGCTACGGGCGAATGCTGAGTCTAGATGAACCCGCAATCATGGGCCCAAAGCGATCACTTGTGATCGCGCTCAGATCAATCAGCGAGCGCCTACGGATCACCCAGTGATCACTGGGCCGGTAGTCGTTTCATCGATGGGCCGTTGGCGTTGGTCTCGCCCCAATACTCGGGCAGCCGCAAATAGCCGACCTGAGGCAGTTCCTGGGCCAGCGGCAGGCCCTGGTGGGCCTTGAGCCGCTGAATGGTGCGGATGTGGCTCAACTGCTCGTAGAACACCATCCAAAGCGAGCCTTCAAGGTCATAGGAGATGTAGCCCGGTCGATCGGGATCCGGCCCGGCGCCCCGAGCCAGAGTGGTGATCACGTACTCCCAGAAGTACGTGCCTCGCACGCTGGTGCGATCGGCCCGTAGCTCCTCAATGGATCGTTCGGCCACGAGCCGTTCTAGCCAGCCGTTACCGATCTTGATCTTGGCCGTGAGTTCGGGGATCTTCCAGAACAGGTCTTCGTCTAGCAGCCGGTCGTACTTCATCTCTGGGCCAAGGTGATGGTGTTTCCACACCACCGGCTCGGGTTCGTTACCGTCTGGCCACAGCAGGTGGGCGGCGCGGCGGTGGGTGAACACCAGCGCGTCCCAGCCGATGTGGGAGACCTGGCGACGAATCGACCACCACATCCACTCGNNGCCTTCGACCTCGATCTCGATCCACTCCAGCAACCGACGATAGGGAGGCATGGCCCCCAGGGATGGATCTTCTGGCATTTCGATGATGTTGTAGTCGACCAGTGCCATGTCAGTTTCCTTCGTTGAGGTTGGCCAGTTGTGCTCGCACCGATGGCAGCACTTCGTTGGCCAGCCGTTCGA
>JBOEHD010000120.1:18812-18956 GCA_050633745.1 Acidimicrobiales bacterium | reverse complement strand
ACATGATGATTCACGCCACGGTCATCGAGGCGGCTCGCCAGTCGGCAGTACAGAAGCTGCTGTACCTCGGTAGCGCTTGCGTTTACCCCCGGCTGAGCCCGCAGCCAATCCCGGAGTCGGCTCTGATGACCGGGCCGCTCGAGC
>JBOEHD010000120.1:0-18801 GCA_050633745.1 Acidimicrobiales bacterium | reverse complement strand
ACGGCTGCAACTTCATCACCGCCATGCCGACCAACCTGTACGGCCCGAACGACAACTTCGACCTGCAGAACAGCCACGTGCTGCCGGCCCTGATGCGAAAGTTTCACGAGGCCAAATTGCGAGGCGATGCCGGCGTTGAAATCTGGGGCAGCGGTAAACCGCGGCGAGAGTTCCTCCACGTCGACGACCTGGCCGCCGGATGCCTATTCCTCATGGAGAACTACGAAGGCGAAGGACACATCAACGTCGGCACCGGCGTCGATCACGCCATCGGTGAGCTGGCGACCATGATCCGCGACGTCGTCTACCCCGAAGCCGACATGATCTTTGATACCAGCAAGCCCGATGGCATGCCCCGCCGAGTGCTCGACGTCGGCGCCATCAACGAATTGGGCTGGTCGGCGAAGATCGAGCTCGGCGACGGCCTGGCCTCGACCTACCGATGGTTCGAGCAGGTCTATCAACCGGGTAGCCCCGAATCGACCAGCGGAACCGGTGAAACCAGGGAGATCAGACTCGATGACCCGTCGCACCAGGATCAATCAGCTCGCCATGAGGTCGGGCTGTGAGCGCCGCAAGCGACTCTGGGCAGGCCTACGGCAACAGAACCCCTTTTGGTGACCCGGTGATCGAGGGTTCGATCGCCTTTGTGCCGCCCCGCTTCGGCGACGGCGTAATCGGCGGTGCTGAAGCAGTGCTGGCCGAAGCGGCTATCGGGCTGGCAGCCCGAGGACACTCGGTGGAGATCCTCACCACCTGCGCCAAGGACCATTTCACCTGGGCTAACGAATTCCCGTCCGGAGTCTCCCGCCATGGCGAGGGGCCGGGGTCGGTGCTGGTACGACGCTTTCCGGTCGAGATGGATACCCCCGGGGTCATTCGCGACCGAGTCGGCGATCGCATCCTGGCTGGTAATGAGGTCTCCATCCAGGATCAGCAACGGTGGATGAACGACAGCCTGCGCAGCAGCGGGCTATGGGACCACGTCTTTGACCATGGTGAGCGCTATCGGGCGCTGGTCTTCGCCCCCTACATGTTCTGGACCACCTTCGCCGTAAGCCAGATCCACCCTCAGCGTTCGATAATCATGCCCTGCTTGCACGACGAGCCACCGGCCTACCTCGAACTGTTCACCTCGATGATGGAAGGCGCAGCCGGGCTTTGGTTCCTCACCGACCCGGAACGGGATCTGGCCTCCCGCATCTATCGTTTGGGAACCCAGCAAACGATCGTTGGTGCCTCGGTCGAGGTGCCAGATTCCTACGACCCAGGTCGTTTCCGAAGCGATTTCGGCATCGAAGGACCCTACGTCTACTACGGCGGAAGGCGAGAATGGGGCAAGGGCTGGGACGACCTACTCCACGGCTTCTATCGCTACGTGCAGGAACGCCCCGGTCGGCCGGTGGTGAAACTGGTGACGTCGGGGGTTGGGGTAGTGCAATGCCCGCCCGGCTCGGAAAGCCACATCGTCGATGTTGGCCTGCTGAGCGATGAACAGCGGGACAACGCCATGGCCGGAGCGGTTGCCTACCTGCAGCCGAGCGCCATGGAGTCGTTCTCCCGGACCGTGCTTGAGGCCCTCGCGGCAGGCACCCCCGTCGTGGCCAACCGAGCCAGCGACGTGGTGTCGTGGCATCTGGCCAACTCCGGTGGCGGTCTGACCTATGAGGGCGAAGCCGAGCTGGTGCAATGCCTGAACTTCATCACAGACGAACCCCTGGCCGCGGCGGAACTGGCATGCGACGGCCGCCGCTATGTCAGCGATCGATACCGGCTGCCGTTGGTACTCGACCGCATGGAAGCGTCGCTCGATCAGTGGATGCCTCTGGCCGAAGGTTCGGCGAACCTACCGGACGGTCCATCGAGCCTGTCCGACAGCTCGTTGAGTGATGCAGACAGACAGCGGACCATCGATATCCGCGGACAAAGCCAAGACAGCGTTAGAAGCAGCCAGTGAGCCTCAGGAGCGCCCGGTGAAGACACTCATGGTTACCCCGTTCCCGCCGCACCGCGACGGCATCGCGGCCTACGCGGTGCAGGAGTTGCGTCGCCTTCGCACCGAGGGTTCGGCCAACGGTGAGGTTGTCGAGGTGCTGTCGCCGGTGCCATCGGCGGCACGGTGGCACCTGAAGTTGGGAACACCAACCGCGATTGCACAACTGGCCAAGAAAGCTTCTGCCTTCGACCGCACGGTTGTGCAGTTCTCACCGGAAATGCTGTTTGGCGGCTGCCGGTCTGCAGCGCAGCGGGTGGGGGTCTGGCTTGGACTTGCTGCCCTCGCTCGCTGCACCGCAGTCGAGTATCGCATTCATGAGATCGAGTACGGACCGATGGAGAACAATCCGCTGGAGCGGCGGGCCGCCAGCATGGCCTTCGGCGCCGCCACCCGGGTGACGGTCCACACCGAGGCGGAACGGGTCGAACTCGACCGCCTCACCGGTTTGGGGCGTCGGGTTGAGGTCATCGACCATGGTCGCGACTTCAGACCGACGGTGGTCCGTAGCCGCAACAAGGCCAGAGCCGAACTCAAACTGCCAACCGATCAGTTCGTCTTTGTGGCCATCGGCTTCCTACAGCATCACAAAGGTTTCGATCGGGCGGTCGAAGCGATGGGCCACCTCAACGTCGCTCTAAAAACAGCAGCTACTCGACCAAACGTGCATCTCCACATCGTGGGTTCGGCCCGAGTCGATCATCCGGAGATCAACGACTACGTCGAGCAACTGAGCCGCCAGTGTGAGCGCCTGCAAAACGTCACGCTGCACAAACGTTTTGTTGCCGACACCGAGTTCGACCTCTGGCTGCAGGCGGCCGACACCGTGATCGTGCCATATCGAGAGATCTGGTCCTCTGGCGTCGTCGAACGAGCGAGGCTGTTCGATCGTCAACTCATCGCCTCCGACCTGCCGCAGCTGCGGGACCAGACGCCGACAGACACCATCTTCTTTGCAACCGTCGACGAGCTAGCCGCGGCCATGGAGCAGCTCTGTGTGGCATGGGATCGGGTCAACGGCCCGGTCGCTAGATCGGGTGATCGCCAGGAGGGCGAAGCGGGTGGTGACGCCGTGATCGGTCAGGTCGGAGCGGGGGAGCGGTCGCCATCACCTGAGTTGGAAACCGATGAGAAGTGGACGATCTCGCTCGATCGGCCCGACAGGCTGGCCATCGAGGCGCAGGTTATCGCCAGGGCAAGAGCAGCCGAGTTGGGCACGATCTCCATCGTCGAGTCTCCGGCGCAGAGTCGGGCCGCCCACCAGCCGCAGAACCGTGCGGTCGATGAGTTGCTGGCGCTCGGCCACCTCCATCGGCCGACGCCGACATCGGCCCGACCGGGTGTTGCCCCGGTCAAGCGGGCCATTACTCGGCTGATCGATTGGCAGATAGAGCCTATAGCAACCCGGCTGATCGACCTGCAACGGGCGACCACCCAGGCCATCGCCCAGTTGGATCAAATCCAGGCCCAGACCGAGAGCGAAACCCGGTCGACAGAACAACAAACCGACCAGCAGTTGACCGAGGTCGAGCCTGGTCTGGCCGCCTCCGAGTCGATTGATGGAGTGCTCTGAGATGCAACCCGTACCCCGATTCGACAGGGTGGTCGTGCTTGGAGCCCGAGGCCAGCTCGGTTCCGCTCTTGTGGCCCAGGAGTGGCCGCTCGGGATATCTGTGTTGCCCGCGACCCGGGATCAAGTCGACCTGACCGACCCGATTGCGGTACATGACTACATCCATGAATGGCGGCCCCAAGTGGTGGTGAACGCCGCTGGTTTCACCGCTGCCGATCGGGCCGAAGAGGAGCCGGAGGCGGCGATTGACACCAACCACCGTGCCGTCGGCTATCTCGTCGACGCCCTACGCTCGACCGGTGGACGTTTGGTGCAGGTTTCGACCGCCGACGTGTTTGATGGCGCCACCGCTGGCTGGTACACCGAGCACGATCAGGTCAACCCGCTGAGTGTCTACGCTCGATCGATGCGACGAGGCGAGGTTGCAGCATTGCAGCTTGAGAACTCGCTGGTGGTGCGCTCGTCGTGGCTCTACAGCAGTGGAGGCGAGAACTTTGTTCGCACCATCCATCGCCTTGGCCAGACGCGAGCATCGCTCGATGTGGTCGATGACCTACTCGGCTGCCCGACGTCGGTCGACGAGCTGGCGGGGGCGATCGTCACCGCCATCGGCGCCGGTTTGCCATACACCGGGGTGTTCCACATCGCTTCCCCCGACCACGCCACATGGTGGGAGGTGGCAGACGAGGTCTTGCGCTTCAGCGGACGCCGGGCCGACGTGAAGCTCAACCGGTTAAGAGCGGCGGAATGTCGCCCTCGTGCTCGCCGCCCCATCGACTCCCGTATCAGCAGCGATGCGTTCGCCACCGCCTATGGGGTCACCCTCTCTCCTTGGAGGCAGGCTCTACAGGCGGTACTAAAGCAGCTGGAGCTGACCTCGATCGGCTAGCGCAGCGAGCAACGCGTTCTCGATTTGCGACGTTGCTGAGGCCCTACTCATCCCCGCCACCCGGCGATAACCGGCCAGGCCAAGCGATGCCGCAAACGCTGGGTCACCGAGCAGACGGTCGATGGCCTTTGCCAGCTCATCGGCGTCCGGCGGTACGACCAGGCCGGTGACCTCGTGCTCGACTAGCTCGGTCAGGCCGCCCCCATCGGAGCAGACGATGACCGGTCGGGCGAACGCCATCGCCTCAACTGCGGTCAACCCGTAGTCCTCGTTGAGGGCGGGCGCCACCACCATCGACGCATCGCGATAGAGGGCGTCGCGTTTGTCGTCGTCTACTGTGCCGAGGAACCGCAGCCGCCCGCTGGGGTCGCGAGTGTCTGGTTCCCAGCCGGCGGTGAATATGCCTCGGTTCATCCAGATCTGTTCGGCCGGGCTTGGGTCGGTGAGGTCGAGGCCGGCTCGACGCTGCTCGGCTTCGGCACCCAGCCGGGCATCGAGACTGCGGACAAACTCCATGCGGCTCCCGGACCCTACAAAACAAGCCTCGCTGTTTGCGTGAGGGCCCGCCGGTATACGGTGCAGCGCCTCAACCAGGAGCTCGGCTCGCTTCGGCCACTCGAATCTTCCAACATGCAAAATCGGTCCGGCTGGCGAATGCGGCGTTGGTTCGGGAGGGATAGTGCATTCCGGCGGGGCTTGGTAGTGGCTGATTCGCTCCCGTGGGATCGACCAGAAGTACTCGAGCCGGTCGGCCGTTGTGGCCGATCCGGCCAGCCAATGCTGCACGTCGGCTATGCCCGCTCGATCGATGCGGTGAACACTTTCGATCGCCTGGTGATGGACTTCGGCCGCAGCGAAGCCGCTTGTGAGGTATGGCTCGGCGAGATCATAGAACTGCCGGGCCTGATGGTAGAACAGGGCGACTTTGCGAGGGTGACGAGCGAGATAGGTCGGCGGTTGGGTGGTGAGCACAACGTCGAAGCGGGATAGCTCAAGCTCGGCGACCTGGGCCACCAGCGAAAGATACTTGAAGTAGTCGTCGTGGAACTCGTGCTGCACCGGCTTGATGTCGAACCCGAACAGTCGAGTCCTGGCCTGGCAGCCGTCGAGCACGATCGATTCAACGTCCCAGCCTCGCTCAACCAGCTCGCCGGTGACAGATTCGAGATGGCGTTCGAACCCACCGCGGCCTCCGAAGTCGGGCCGGATGATTCCTAGACGAAGACCATCGACCTTCGGCTGCTGGCTCATGTCGATATCCTCGGCCGCTCGTCAGAGTTGGCGTTGCCGCCGTCGGTCCTGCTGCCGTTGCTACCGCCACCGCTGATGCCGCTGCCGTCGAGTAATGCCTCGACCCGATCCAGCCGTCGCATCGTCTCCGACAGCATCGACTCAAGCCGATCGAGCTGAGTCCGGCCGCCCAGGGTGCGGTGATCGAGTTGATGCAGGCAGTTGATGACCGCATCGTTGGTTGTGGCCTGGTCGATGTAAGTTTCGCTGGCAAGTCGGGGACCGGTTGGGGCGCCCCGGCCTGCAATGGCCGAGCTGGACTGCTCAGCGCGGCTGAGGAAGTGCGCCAGGTTGCGGTCGGTGATCGGAAAACTTGGCAACGCATCGCTTCGTTGGGTTTGTTGGCCGGCCAGCGCTTCCTCGGCTCGGTCGGCCAGGTTGGCGATGAGCGAAAGGGTTGCCTCCTGATCGCTCGGCGGTGGTAGCGGCTGATCGGCCTTTATTGGCCGTCTGCCGTATCGCCCGGGTAACCAAACCCCGCAGGATGTCGCGACCTTATTGACCACAACTAGTAGGGATTTCAGCCATGTATTCGTCATGGATTTGATCGGCATGCCTATTGACCTCTTCAGCCACTCGGCGATAGTACGGCTCCAATACTGCAGGTTACTACAAAGCCGTTAGCTGCCGGGTCGGCTCTCCGACGCCCAACAGCAAACCACATGCATCTATCTCAACATATACGCAGCCACAACATTCACCACAAACCTCACTAATGTTCATCTCGAATTTGTTCTAAACAATCTGAGAAATTCTTCAGATATGACACCCAAAGAGAACGGTGATGGAGCATCATGGCTCCATGAGTATTTTGCGCAGGGTCTCAGAGCCTGTACGGGTCCCGGTCCGTCACGCTGTACATCATCAGGTCACCTTCTTCGAGGACCTCATCCACGAGGTGAAGTCGGAGTTGGTATCCAAACTCGATGAGGTGAATAGCCGTCTCGATGCCCTGGAGCGCCAAGCTGCAGTCAACGGCGATGTCATGGCCGACCAGTTGGCGCTACACACATCGCGTCTGCGGGCGGTTAGCACCGAGGTTGAGCGACTGCAGAATTCTCTAAACCAATCGGTGCTGGGCCCGGGCGAGATGGCCGATCGCGGCGTGCTCGATCTTGCGGCCAGTGCAGAGCCGAGCGGGGAGCCAAGCACATCAACGCACCCATGAGGGTTGTCTACGATCTTCTAGGCTTCCAAAGTCGCGACCACGGTGAGCGGGGCATTGCCCGCTACGTACTGCAACTCGGCTTGGCCCTTGAGCGAACCCATCCAGGTTTAGTCACCGACTACCTAGTACATCCCGATCTGCCGTTCCCGGCGGGAGCGGAACCGCTGATCGCTACCGGCCGGATTACCAGGTCCGACGAGCAGATGAGCCGTCGTGCGCTGCCATCCGAGGGTGGCATCTTCATCGCTGGGTCGCCGTTCGAGTGTTTTAACCAGCCGTCTGAGTTGGTGTTGCCGCCGTTCGCTCGGTCGACAGACTGGCGTCGCGTGGCCGTGGTCCACGATCTAATCCCGGCCATCTTCCCCGAGCTGTATCTCACGAATCAGGCCGACACCGACTACTTCAAGGCCCGACTGACCGCCCTCTGTCACTTCGACCGCTTCTGGGCCAATTCTCAAGCCACCGCCGATGACACGATGGCGATGCTGAAGATCGAGCCAGGACACGTCGAGGTGATCGGGGCCGGCGCAGACGACCGCTTCCGACCGCCGGAAGATGGGCCGGAGGTGGCAGCTGCCGAACTGGTTCGTTCCGGTCTGGTCGAAGGTCTGCGGCCGGGCTACATCCTGTTCCCGACCGGTATCGACCCCCGCAAGAATATCGAACGGGCGATCCAGGCTTACGGCCAGCTGCCCGAGCTAACCCGCCGCCAACACCAAATGGTGTTGGCCTGTCGCGTCAGTGACGCCGACCGTGAAGTGGTGGCGGCCATGGCCCACGAGGCCGGCGTCGGGCCGGAACTGCTGATCACCGGCTATATCAGCGACGACCTGCTCTGTCGGTTGTACCAGGGCGCGCACCTGGTGATCTTCCCCTCGTACTACGAGGGATTCGGGCTGCCCGCTCTTGAAGCGATGAACTGCGGCGCTCCGGTGATCTGTGCCGACGCCACCTCGCTCATCGAGGTCCAACCTGTGGCCGAAGCCAGGTTTGATCCCCTTTCGGTAGACGCCATCACCTCAGCCATGGCGAACGCACTGGCTGACGGCGACCTGCGGCAACGGCTGCGAACCCAACCGCCATCGACGTTCACCTGGGATAACGCCGGGCGTATCGCCGGTGATGGCCTGCAAGAGCTGATCGAGGGTATGCAAAGCGCTCGACCGGCGGGTGTTGCGGTGAAACCTCGGTTGGCCTTGTTCTCCGCCCTGCCGCCGCAGGAGACCGGAATCGCGGCCTACACCTATCGTTTGGCGGCAGAGCTACAGCAGCTCTGCGATGTCACCGTGTTTGTCGACGCCAACCCGCAGGACGTCACCTGGCCAGCCGGTGTGCAGGTCGAGCGCATGGACCGATTCGAATCGATCACCAGGAGCGGTGGCGTCTTCGATCAGCTGCTGTATTTCATCGGCAATAGTCGCTTCCATATCGAGGCGCTGCGACTGCTCGAGCTCTACCCGGGCACCGTGCTGTTGCACGACGTCCGGCTCACCGAGTTGTACCGAGAGCTGCATCGACTGCACCCGGAACGGCTTGTCGATGGCTCGGTAGGGGCAACTCTGGCTTCTGAGTACCCCAGTCGGTATCGCCACGAGGTGGAGCAGATGCCAACCATCTCGCAGGAAACGGCCGACCGTTTCGGCATCTTGATGGCCAAGCAGGTTGCCGATGCGGCCGAGCAAGTGCTCGTTCACTCGCAGTTTGCCGCCACCTTGCTGACCGTCGACACCGGCATTGAGGCAGTGGTGCCCTTTGAGATGCCGTGCCCGATGGTGCCAAGCGCCGGCGCTGACCCTCTGCAGTCTCGATCGCCGATCATCGGGTCGTTCGGTTCCGTGGCGCCATCGAAGCAACCCGAGAAACTGATAGCGGCGCTAGCGACGGTGCATCGCTATGCCCCCGGAACCAGAATTCGATTCGTCGGCTCTGTCGAGAAGCACGTCGAGGAGCAACTGCTCACGATCGCCGCCCGCCAAGGGGTGGCGCCGTATGTCGACTTTGTCGGCGCCGTCGACGGCGAGGTCTTCGCTAAGGCCCAGAGGCGATCCTCGGTCGCCGTCCAGCTGCGAAAGTTTTCGAACGGCGAATCGTCGGCCGCGGTGGCCGAGCTTCTATCGCTTGGAATCCCCACGGTCGTCAGCGACTTGGGGTCGATGGGTGAGCTGCCAGACGATGTCGTGGTGAAGATCGGCCAGAACGACTCGCCGGCCGTGCTTGGCGAGGCCATCGGCCAACTCCTGGCCGACCCGGAGCGCCGGGGTGCCATCTCAGAAGCGGCAATCGAGTACTCGACCAAAAACTCGTTTACCGAAGCAGCCGAGCGCCTCGTCGAGGTGCTCTTCGCAGGCCACGATGATGTCGAAGGCGACCGGAGTACCGAAGCTCACCTCGATCTCGACCTGCAAGAAATGCTGGCGCCGATCAATGAGCGCGGAGTAAGAGCCGCTATCGACCTCGAGCGTATTCGCAACGCCAATAGTGCCTACCTGGGCGAACACGTCGTGCTCACCAGTCTCTACACCGGACACAAACTGTTCGTTGACAGCCGAGATATCTCCGTCGCTCCAGCGCTGATCTTTGACGGCTGCTGGGAGCCGGAGACAACCGACGTGTTTGGCAAGCTGCTGCGAGCGGCCGACACCGTGATCGATATTGGAGCCAACGTCGGCTACTACGGCATCATCGCCAGCGCAGTTGTCGATCCACGTCTCGGTGGTTCGATCCACATGATCGAAGCCAATCCGAGTCTGGTGGCTCTCATCCAGAAGTCGATCGAGGCTTCCGGCCTGGATGGCCTGGCGCACGTGTCGAACTACGCCATCAGCGATCGGAACGGCACCGTCGAGCTAAACGTTCCGCAGCATCTGTGGGGCAGCTCCTATCTGCAAGAGTTTGATGAGACCTTCCGCCAGTCAATCGAGGCGGCGCAGCACGGCCCTCTACAGCTGGCCGATGTTTTGACGGTCCCGGCGGTCACGCTCGACGAGTATGTCAAACAACATCGGATCGATCGGGTCGACCTGGTCAAGATCGACATCGAAGGACACGAAGAGCAGGCCTACGCCGGGATGTCCGGGGTCATCGAACAAAACCGTGATCACCTTCGTCTACTCGTCGAGTTCTCCAGCCGCCAATACGCCGACCCGGCAGCGTTTTTCGATCGGATCAGCGATGACTTCTCGATCATCCATGCGCTGCAACCGGGGTCTAGCCAACCGATCGAGATCACAAGCCACGACGAGATTCTAAGGCTGTCGGAGTCGGGCTTCGTGATGCTGGTGGCACGCAACAGCTAAGCGAACGTTCAGCCGAATCCGGCCAACAAACCGGGCCAGCAAAAGCAGCCCAGCTCAACCGATAACAGAAATCGAAACCCGCCGTCGAGATAGAGAGATGATGATGGAAGAAGAACTAGTCAGGCTCGAACAAACCCAGCACGACGTCCTGTTCTACCTGAACATGATCAAGAACAGCCAGGCGGTCTACGTCGGCGATAACCAGGTACTGACCAGGCTCTACACCGGTCAGAAGATCTACGTCGACTCCTCCGATATCTCGGTGTCCCCGGCGCTGATCTTCGACGGAACCTGGGAACCCGAGGTCACCGGCGTGTTCACCGAGCTGCTTCGCCCGTCGGACACCTTCATCGACGTTGGCGCCAACATGGGCTTCTTCGGATTGGTTGCCGGCACGGTGATCAATCAAAGCCACGGTGGCAAGATCGCCATGATCGAAGCCAACCCTCGGTTGGTACCGCTTATCTTCAAGTCCATCAATGTTTGCGGCTTGCTTGGCACCGCAACGGTGGCCAACTTCGCCATTAGCGACCACGAGGGTGAGCTTGAGCTCCAGGTCGTCAAGCACTATCTCGGTAGCTCAGCTGTCGACAATCTCGAGGTGCACTTCGACCGGGCGGCCGAGTTGTCCTCGACCGTGGTGCCCGAGGTGTTGGAGAAGGTGGTCGTTCCTTCGATCACCCTCGACGCCTACGCCGAACGTGAATCGCTTGGCAAGGTCGATCTGATCAAGATCGACATCGAAGGCCACGAAGAGTTCGCCTACTCCGGCATGACCAAGATGATCGACGAGAACCGCTCGTCGCTTCGCCTCCTGATCGAATACTCGATGAACCGCTACTCCGATCCATCCGGTTTCTACGATCAAATTCAAGATGACTTCAAGTTTGTGCATGCCATCGAACACGGCTCGGGCAACCTCATAAAGATCGAGGGTATGGATCACCTAGCCGGGCTAGCCGGCGGCGACTGGATCATGCTCCTCGCTTCCAACGAATACGTGTCCGGTTAACACTCGGCATCGATGACCGCAGCCCGCATCAACCCAGACAAATCGGCCAGTAGCTCAAACGCCGGTGTATCCGCCGATGGTGATCTCACAGTTCGAGATCCGGATAGTGCCGTCGATGAGCTCGGTCTGTCAATCGACGAGAGCGGGTTGGTCGAAAGCGGCTATCGCCCGCCAAAGCTGATTCGGCGTAGCCGGGATGTGTGGGCCTATCGCGATCTGCTGCGGACGCTGGTTCGTCGCGAGGTAACGGTCCGCCACAAGAACAATGTGCTCGGCATGGCCTGGAACCTGCTGAACCCGCTGCTCTACCTGGCGATCTTCAGCCTGGTGTTTACCGTTTTCCTGCCTAGCGGGGTGCCCCGGTATCCGCTGAAGCTGTTGTCTGGCATCGTGATCTACCAGCTCTTTTCACTCGGCCTGAACTCGTGTACCAACTCGATCACCGCCAACGCTCCGCTGATCCAGAAGATCTGGTTCCCTCGCGAGATCGTGCCCATCGCTTCGCTTGGGGCGAACCTGGTCACCTTCGGCAGTGAGTTCGCCATCCTCTGCATCGGTCTGGCGGCCTTCCAGCAGCCTCCGGAGTGGGGCATGCTGTGGCTGATCATCCCCGCCATCATCATCACCCTGATGTTGGCCACTGGCTTCGGGTTGATGCTGGCGGCGATGAACGTGTACTTCCGCGACATCGAACACTTCGTGTCGCTCGGGCTGCTTGCCGTTTTCTGGTTTACCCCGATCGTCTATGCCTACGACCATGTCGGCCAGGCGCTCATCGGTCGCTACGGGGAAGGCTTCGAACGCCTAGCCATGGTGAATCCCCTCATCCCGGTAGTCACCACGTTCCAGCGGGTGATGTACAACCCTTCGAACTTCTCGGCCGAGGAACAGGTTCATTTTGAGCTCCTGATGCGACCGACGTCGTGGTACGTCGAGAACCTCGCCATCTCCGGGGGCATCGCTCTGGTGTTCCTGTACATCGGGCTTCGGGTCTTCGCCCGCCTGGAAAGCGGTTTCGCCGAGCGCCTGTAACAGCCGACAGGCCGCCTGGGCTATTGCCCAGGCGGCCTGAACGATCATGGCCTAGATGCTCTGCAAGTAACTGGGCGCTAGCCGAGCTTGTTTATGAACTCGACCGATTCGCTGAAGCCGGTCATGACCTCGCCTCGGCTGACCCCGGCCTGTAGCTGACCGACCCAGTAGGCGCTGCCAGCGGCATCCGGTTGGCGTTCCAGCACGTTGCCGTAGACCAATTCGATGAACTGGGCGTCGGTTGCCGCCCCGTAGGTTGCGATGAACTCGGCCGACTGGGCGAATGCGTCGGACACGGCGATCAGTGATGCGCCGTTTGCCCGCTGGTCAACCCAGTACTGCCAGCCAGCTTGCTCGGGGTCACGAAGGAAGTAGGCCCGGTACAGTCGCCGGACTTCGGCTGCCATGGCACCGTCTGGCTGCTGGGCAGGGACCGGTTCCTGAGGGTCTGCCGCCGGGGGATCGGCCACCGGCACATCGGGAGCGGGGACGGGCACAAACCCGTTCTCGGTCATGGTGATGAATTCGGCTGACTCAGAGAACGACAGCATCAACTGTCCACGGGTCATGCCTGCTCCCAACTGAGCGATCCAGTAGGCCCGGCCCTCGGCGTCGGCGTTGCGGCCAACGACATTGCGGTACACCTGATCGACGAACTGGTCATTGGCCAGGGTGCCATAGCGCTGGACGAACTCACCGCTACCGGCGAGGGCATCGGAGATCTGGGCCAGACTGGCCTGACCGGTCCGGAACTGACCGAGCCAATATGCCAGACCAGCGGGATCGGGCTGGCGCAGGAAGTAGGCCTGGTAGAGGCGAGTGATCTGAGCTTCGGCGCTGTTGACCGCAACCGGAGCTGCCGGGGCCAGACCAACCCGGACCATAATCGACTCCGATGGAACGCCAGCGGTGGTTACCGCGCTCAGCAGGTAGAAGCCCGGTGTGAGATCGGCGCCGTTTAGCGGCAGGGTTGCGTAGAGCGTTTCGTCGACCACGGTGAAATCAAGATCGGCGATGCGCTGATCCATATTGAACGAGTGGGTTACCGATCCGGACTTCAACAGCGTGACCTGTTCGATGTCGACGTTGCTGTCGATACCGATGGCTACGACCTCGCCGGGGTTGAGGTCGGTGGATGACAGGCCGGTGATCACCGGGCGAACGGTGGCTCCGCCATTGGCCGCCAGGAGGTAGTTGGGGGTGAAGATCTCGGCGTTGGTTTGGGTCACCGGGCCGGGCGAGCCGCCACCGGCGACGAGGACTCGACCGTCGGGTAGCAGCAGGGCGGTCGAGTGGTACAGCCGAGCCTCGACCCCTGCGGCCTCGTAGGTCCACTGGCCGGTCGCTGGGTCCCAGATCTCGGCGGCGTTGGTGATGTTGTACTCATTGAGCGGCCGGCCATCGAGCTGGCCTGCTGCGTAGTAGCTGGCACCGCCAGTTGCCAGCACCCGCCCATCGGGAAGCAGCGTTGCGTTTACCCATTCTCGGGCCTCGGCCGGGGCGGCCACCGGGGTAACGACCGGGGTTGGGCCGTTGATGTCGATGATGATGGCGGTGTTGGTTTCGCCGCCGAAGTGAAGGACTCGGCCCGGCTCGAACATGACGGCGGTTGTGCCGTAGCCCCACCGGTCCTGGCCGAGCTGGCCGACCATCGTGAGCTGGGTTAGGTCGGCAGAGATGTAGTACATACGGCCTTCGATGTCGACGCCAAAGATGCGGCCGTCGGACGTGACGAAGTTGCGGGGGTACCACCAGGCGATACCTGAGGTGTCGAGGTCGAGCAGCTGCGACCCGCCATCGGCGGTCCACAATTCAGGTCGGTCCGCTCCACCGGCGCCGCCCTGGATGTACATCGAGCCATCAGGCAAAACGGTGCCGGTGCCGTACCACCGTGGCCGTTGCATGCCGGGCAGCCTGGTGAGCTGATCGGTGTTGGGGTTCAGCGAGTTGATGTCTGGGTTACCGAGGTTGTTTGTCTTGACCCCGTCCCAGTTGTCGCCGCCGAAGATGAGCATGTCACCGGTATCGGGACGGTTGAGCTGCAGGCTGCAGAAGAGGTCGGTATTTGTTGTGTTTGCCAGGGTGGCGTGGCCGGCCGCGGCCGACGCATTCGGGGTCCAGATGTCGTAGATGAACTGCCCGGTCTGCTGCCCGTCGCCGTTGGTGCCGTAGGTGACGACTCGACCCTGGGAGTCGAGGGCGGCGTGGATGGCCACCATGGGCCAGTCCTCGACCGGCCCCCACTGGCCACCAGCGACCGGGGTGTCGGCGGGGCCTGCCGGTTGACCAAGAGCTGCTGCTCTGGTCGGTAGTACCAGGCCTCCGGAAAGGTTGACGATGAATGCCAGCGACAGAGCTACGGCCCCTCGCTTTATCCGCCTGATTTTCAAAACTCAATCCCTGCTCGTAAGAGCACCGCCAGAAGGCAAAGGTATGAAGTTTTGGAAATTGCTCTAGAGCGAAAACACCCAGTCGGGAAGGGGCACCCAGCGGTGCTGGGCCGTACGATTCAGCGACCCTGAGGCGCGCTGAGGCACCCTTCCTTAGCGCACGCTGCGGGCTGACCTAATCAGCCGACGATCAGGCCCAGAAGGGTTGTTCTACTGGAGAGTTAGACTGCCGCGCTGAGCGATGTCGGAAGGCGACTCACTGTGTAGCGTGATCGGTCGCACCGCGCAGCTGATGGGAATGTGGATCGGCCCGAATTCCGAGCCCGGTCCATCGATTCTGATCTCCGCGAAGTTGGCCAGTCGCCCGTAAATTTGGTGGCCGTCCGGCGACTCGGCGATGGCGGTGAGGCGGTACTGCCCGGCCAGCAGCGGCACGCCGTCGAGCCCGAATCGAATCTCGTTTCCGCCGGAGACCCCGGGCAACGCCTGTTCGAGAATGTCGAGCGATGATCTGGTCATCATGACCGTGCCGTCCATGGCGGTCATCTCCAGCCGGATCGCGTGGGCGAACGGCACGTCAACCAGATAGTTGACGGTGACCACGACCCTGCCACCCGGCTGGATGGTCGGCTGTTCGGGTTCGACTACCTGCGCCGAGTGCAGCACGAGCGGCTGACCCTGGGTGTCGGTCGGGAGTTCGGTTGTGGCGCCGGGTTTCGACAGCTGCTCGCCTGCGGGCAGCTGCTCGCCGGACTCCACCGTGATGTCGGCGCCGTCGCTTGCCGGAGCGGGCGCGCTGCGATCGTTGCCACCGTGCAGGGCCCGGCGGTACACCTCGATCGCCTCGTCGGTGTCGCCGACGTAGAGCACGTGCCCCTTCTCCATCACCGCGGCCCGATTGCACAACTGGCGGACCTGCTCGGTGCCGTGGCTGACCAGCACCATGGTCCGCCCCAACTGGCGGAACCGGTGAACCCGTTCCATGCACTTTGCTTGGAACGCCTCGTCGCCAACCGCTAGAACCTCGTCGATAAGCAGCACGTCTGGTTCAAGGTTGGTAGCCACCGCGAAACCGAGCCGGCCCTGCATGCCCGATGAGTAGTACTTGACCTGGAGATTGATGAACTCCTCCAGCTCGGCGAAGCGCACGATGTCGTCGAAGATCTCCTCGATCTTCGGTTTTGGGATACCGAGAATCGATCCGTTGAGGAAGATGTTTTCCCGACCGGTCAGGTCGGGGTGAAAACCGGCTCCCAACTCGAGCAACGCCGAAAGTCGACCTCGGGTTCGCACCCGGCCGTTTGTCGGCCGAATGGTGCCTGCGATTACCTTGAGCAGCGTGCTCTTTCCCGACCCGTTGTGGCCGAGAATACCGAAGGTTTCGCCCTCGAAGACCTGCATGCTGACGTCGGTCAGGGCGTGAAACTCCTTCGACGCCGGGGCGCTCTTCCAGCTCAGCAGCCGATCCTTCAGGGTCGATCCTGGTTCGCCATCGATGGTGAATGACTTCGACACGTTGTCGACGTCGATAGTCAGGCGGCGGGTAGGGGTGTCGGCGGTCGGCGTTGCTTGTTCGGACCCCGGAACCGCCTTGTCGAGCTGGGTCCGTCGCAGCTCGATGGTCGCGTCAGCAGCGCTAGAGGTCATCTGGGGTTCCGATCGGAGTTGGCGGCGGCGGGCGAGGGCTAGCGGGAAGCGACGATGATGGCGCAACCTTGTTGGTCGACCTCTGAAGAAGCGGTCTTATTGTAGTGCCGTTTCGGCCAGCCATCGGTGACACGTGTGGCCACCGCTCCTGGATTTAGAGCAGCTCCAGCAGCTTGCGAGCGGCCGCGCTTACCGAAATTTGCCGGTCGATGATCGCCTGCTCAAGTTCCTGCCTCGCCGTGGCGAAGTTTGGGTTCTCGCTGGCCATGACGTAAAGGGCAGCCCGTACTTCATCTTCCAGCTGAGTTATGGCCTGCGACTGGCGCAACGCGTCGAGCCCTCCGTCGTTGGCCATCGCCTGGTGCCGAGAACGTAGCGTCGACCAAACCTCTTCTAGGCCACCACCCTCGGTGCTTGAACACGTAAGGACCGGGGTTTCGACCCCCGGCCGCTTCGGGCGCACAAGTTGCAGGGCAAGGCGGTAGTCGCCAGCGGTTCGCTGGGCCAGTTCGGTGAGGTTGCCGTCGGCCTTGTTGATGGCCACCACGTCAGCCAGCTCCATGACGCCACGCTTGATGCCCTGCAGGTCGTCACCGCCGCCGGGGGCCAAGAGCAGAAGGAACAGGTCGGTCACCGTGGCCACGGTGGTCTCCGATTGGCCGACGCCGACGGTCTCGACCAACACGGTGTCAAAGCCTGCCGCCTCGCAAAGCAGCACTGCATCCCGAGTCCGTCGGCCGATACCGCCCAGATTGCCGCTCGAAGGCGACGGTCGGATGAACACATCGGGACTGGCGGCTAGCTTCACCATTCGAGTCTTGTCGCCGAGGATCGAACCGCCGCCCGAGGTGCTCGACGGGTCGACCGCCAGAACCGCCATACGGCGACCTTCAGCGATCACCAGCGAACCGAGGGCGTCGATGAAGGTGCTCTTGCCAACGCCGGGGGAGCCGGTGACCCCGATTCGCAGCGAGCCACCGGTGGCAGGCAACACCGCGTTGATTAGCGCCTCGGCTTCGAGGTTGTGATCTCGTCTGGTCGACTCGACCAGGGTGATCGCTTTTGCCAGCGCAGTGCGATCGCCGTCGAGAAGGGAACGAGCCAGAACCGACGTCATCGCCACCTAACGTTATCGGCCGCCCGGGGGCGGGACACGGCTAGGCCGCCTTATCGGTGACTGCGAGAACGGTCTTGGCCGCCTCGATGATGTTGGTGCCGGGCCCGAAGATGGCCGACACGCCAGCCTCGGTCAGGAAGTCGTANNACGTGGCCCGCTTGGCGGCTCTGTAGTTCGGCGATCAGCTGGGGGATCAGCGTCTTGTGGCCCGCGGCCTGTGACGAAATGCCGACGATGTGTACGTCGTTGTCGACTGCATCCTGGGCGACCTCGGCCGGGGTTTGGAACAGGGGGCCGACGTCGACGTCAAACCCGAGGTCGGCGAACGAGGTGGCGATCACCTTGGCGCCCCGGTCGTGGCCGTCCTGGCCCATCTTGGCTACCAGCATGCGAGGTCGACGGCCGTGGTCGACGGCGAACTGCTGCACCAGGGCCTGCATCCCGTCGAACTCGTCTGAGCCGTCGTAGGAGGCGGCATAGACGCCGCTCACCATCTGGGTTTGGGCTTGGTGGCGACCGAAGGCGGCCTCCAGGGCATCTGACATCTCGCCAACGGTTGCTCTGGCCCTTGCGGCCTCGATGCAGACCGCCAGCAGATTGTCTTCATCGCCGTTGGCCTGACGGCCTGCCGACTCGGTCAGTCGACGCAGAGCATCCTGGCAAGCCTGCTCGTCCCGGCTCGCCCGAATCTGGTTCAGCCGAGCGATCTGGCTTTCCCGAACCACGGTGTTGTCGATATCGAGCACATCGACGGCGCCCTGCTCATCGGTTTCGTATTTGTTGACGCCAACGATCACGTCGATGCCCTGATCGACCCTGGCCTGGCGTTGCGCCGCGGCTTCTTCGATCCGCAGCTTCGGCAGGCCCAGATTGATGGCCGCGGTCATGCCACCGTGGTTCTCGACCTCTTCGATCACCGTTCGAGCCCGAGCGGCGAGATCGGCGGTGAGTTTCTCGACGTAGTAGCTGCCGGCAAGCGGGTCGATGGAACGGGTGATCCCGGACTCCTCGGCCAAGATCAGCTGGGTGTTGCGGGCGATACGGGCACTGGTCTCGGTAGGCAGACCAAGCGCCTCATCAAAGGCGTTGGTGTGCAGGCTCTGAGTGCCGCCGAGCACCGCCGACATCGCTTCGATCGTGGTTCGTACCACGTTGTTGTACGGGTCCTGCTCGGTGAGCGAGACGCCCGACGTTTGGCAGTGGGTCCGCAGCATCGACGAGCGAGGGTCTTGCGGATTGAACTGGGCCATCAGTTCCGACCACAGCAGCCGGGCCGCCCGGAGCTTTGCGATCTCCATAAAGAAGTCCATGCCGATGCCCCAGAAGAAGCTGAGCCGTCCAGCGAACGCGTCGACATCGAGGCCAGCGGCCAGGGCGGCCTTCACGTACTCAAG